>CAZHKX010000006.1:23526-32949 GCA_964532805.1 uncultured Clostridia bacterium | reverse complement strand
CCCCCCTGTACGACCTGACCGCCTTGTCCTTGGCCTTCCTATGCATCGGCGTGGGAGAATAGATGACCCTGTCCATCCTGAGGCCGCAGTTTGCATATACGGCCTTCCTGTAGGGGACGGTCACCGTAAGCGCCCTGACCCTGTTTATCGAGCGCCTTGACAGGATACGGAAGGTCTCCGGCCTCATCTTCAGGTGGTATTTCGAGAAGATGTTGAAGAACCCGTAGTAGAACCTGGTCGCCCTGCTGTTTATCCTGTCGGGGGCGGCAGCGACTATATCGAATCCACCCTTCATGGAGTGCCTGTACACTTCCATCACCAGCCCCGGCTCGAAGTCCAGCTCCATGGAATCGAACTCGAAGACGAAGTCTCCTATCGAAAGGTCGACTCCGGCGCTCATCGACATCTCCCGCCCCTGGAAGAATCCCATGTTGATTATGCTGACGACAGTGTCTCCATACTCGTCGATCATCTGCCTGACTGCCTCTGCGCTTCTATCCGTCGAGCTGTCGTTCACGCAGATGACCTCGAACTTCTCGAAGTTGTCCCTTAAGAGCCCCACTATCGTCCTCAGGAAGGCCCTGATCTGGTCCTCGTTGTTGTACACGTATATGACGGCGGAGACAAAATTCTTCTCCTTGTTCGTGATCATGTCGTCAGCACCTCGTCCAAATCATAAACGGTGTTTATCTTGCCTGACAGCACGCTTACGAAAGTCGGGCCGTCCGAGTGGCGCCTTATTACGGTTGGCCTGGAATCATCCAGCTCCGACGCCTTTAATATCGGCTTCATCGAGAACATCGAGCCCTTGTAACTGAAATCGTAGTCATCCTTCAGATATTTCCTCGCCATGCTGGACATGTAGACCCACGCGGTGTTAGGCCTGGCAGGGCAGTAATTGCAATTGCCCAGCTGCCCGGGACAGCACAGCCCTCCGCTTCCAGCCTGGCAGTCGAAGGATGGAAGAGGCTCGTAACTGGTCTTATGCGGCGTGAACGTCACGGAAGTGAGGGAGTGCTCCCCCGTCATGCCGAACGGCATAACCGAGAAGAATGGCCCGTCCATCACCGTTATCCCAATGCCTTTGAGCTTGTCGCCGGCGCCGCATATGATCATCTCGCAGAGCTCGTACTTAATCCTGAAAGGGTCGAAGCCCAGCCTGGTCGCCACCTGGTTTATCGAGGCATAGGTGGCGTTAAGCAGGTATGGGGTAAGGAATGCCTCCCCGGATGACAGCGCGATTCTGAAGCGGTCCTCCTGCTTCTCGATAGTTTCGACCCGGGCGCCGTATATGATCTTCACATTAGGAAGCTTCGCTATCTCATTGAGGAAGTGGTCCTTCAGCCTCTGGGCGTCATAAGTGTACTCCTTGGTGAGGAAGACTCCGTCTACCATGCCATCCCTGAAGTACTTCTTGGGGTCCAGGTCCTCGCACAATATCCCGGCGGTCTCGCAGAACTTCCTGAACTGGTCCGCATTGGTCCACGAAAAGTAGGCGGAAGTCGCATATATCTGCTGGAAGTCCGAGTGGATGCAGAAGCCGAACTCCGAGCAGAAGCGCTCGAAATAGTCCGCCGACTTCTTTGCCGTGGCATACGACCTGGGATAATGGTACCCCATGTGTATGCGCGCCTGGTTGATGTACGTGGCCCTGGTGAAGGCCTCGGCATCGTATTCGAGCACTGTAACCTTCTCTCCCCTTTTCCCGCAGAAGAGCGCGGAGTACAGGCCGTACAAGCCGGCCCCCAGTATCACCTTATCAGCCTGCCTCGTGTTTCCGGCCAGGTTCAAGCCATCTCACCTCTTGTCCGGGCTGCCGTCCCGGCATGATCGGTTCACCCCTGCTCTGCAGATGCATCCGCCCGTCGCATGCGCCCTCCAATATGGGCGTCGCTGCAATTATCTTCTGTCCTGCCCGCAAAGCGCGCATGTCAGCCGAGTTCTCGCTAAACTCATATTAGCATACGCGTCACGCCTTCTCGTTTCTCGGAAACCATCCGTTTCACCTGCAAGCCTATCCAAATCCTTGTATACCGCAGGCTTAGGTTCAGGTAAAATTGGAGGCACTTAGCAAATCATGATGCCCGTTCCGTGCTGAAGGGAGGTTGCCATGGCAGATCCGCTTCGCTCGAAGCGACACTTCATAACCAGATTGAGGCGCCCGATATCATGGTGGATGAGAAGGGCGACCAACTACAAGGTGATGAACCCTCCCCCGGACAACAGGGGCAACCCTTTCCTGCTGATCTCAAACCATGTGAGCATATACGACCTTGCATATGCGCTCCTGCAGCTCAATGAGATGCCTGTGATAGTCATCCACGAGATCTTCCAGAGGAACCCTGTGATGGCCTGGCTCCTAAGGCCGCTTGGCCTTATCTGGAAGCAGGCCGACCTTCACGACGGCAAATCGATAAGGCAGATGAAGCGGGCCGCATCCGCAGGAAGGTCGATACTGCTCTACCCCGAGGGAGACCTCACATGGGACGGCGACACAGGCGAGCTTCCCGAGGCGATAGTCAAGCTTATCCGCTACATCGGCCTTCCTGTCGTCGTGCTGACGGAGAAGGGTGCCTACATGACCTACTCCAGATGGGCCGGCGAAGTCAGGAAGGGCCTCGTTGAGCTTCACTTCAAGCCCTGTATATCGGCAGAGGACCTTGATATGCTAGACGATACTGAGATTCTCCAGAGACTGCGCGCCGCCTTCAGGCACTCGGAGCGCAAGTGGCTGTATGAGGCCGGAAGCGGCATCGAGTACTCCTCAGGCGCGCAGGCGAAGGACCTTTCGAAGCTCCTCTTCCTGTGCCCCAGGTGCAAGTGCCCATCGGGCATCACGAACTCCGAGGCCCAAGTCTCCTGTTCTGCATGCGGATTCTCATCGCAGATCGGCCCGCGGCTGGAGCTGGACAGGGACGCGGCACTAGAGGTAGGCCTCAAGGACATATGGGATTGGCATGCCTGGCAGGCGGAGGCCTGGAGGGGGCTAGTCGATGGCGCGCTTGCCGAAAGCAGCTTCCATCTAGGCGGCAGGCTAGAGAAGGCCGAGCTGGTAAGGGCCGTCGGGGCAGTAAAGAGAATCGTTACCAAGGCGGGCTTCCACAGCCGCCTGCTGAAGAGGCCCGAGAAGTCCGAAGCTCTAGAGGCCACGATAAGCCCTGATGGGCTGAAGGTCATAGGCAGCGGAGGGGATGAGCTGCTTCACATACCTTTGTCGCGCATGCTGTCGATAAGGGTGCTCCCGATGAGGAATTACCTTCCAAACTGGCTTCTAATCAGCACCCAGGAGGGCTATTACAAGCTCATCTTCAAAGGGCCGGGGCACCCGGCCTACTGCTGGTGCTCGGCATTGAGGCATATGACGGGGCAGCAGGATGCGTGCCCGCATCTGGAGGAATAAGGGAGCTGGCATAGAATAGAAATCAGTAAGACTTAAGCAAACGAGGAGGGACGAAATTGAAGAGGCTCATCACTGTAGCAATCCTGCTTACGCTAATGCTTTCGACCATGGTGCTGGCAGCCGTTAGCGCACCGGCGTCAATCACGGTCTACTCCAGCGTCGACGAGGAGAACGCGAAGAAGATACTCGACGCGTTCACGAAGTCGACCGGCATACCCTATAAGATGGTTTTCCTGTCGTCCGGCCCCGCAATCGCCAGAATCGAGGCCGAGAAGGCCAACCCCCAGGCAGACGTCTGGATGGGGGCACCCTCAGAAAACCACGTCACGGTCAAGGACCGCGGCCTCACTCAGGCCTATGTCTCGCCCAGCGCCTCCTACCTCAAGAAGGAGTTCAAGGATGCAGCCGGCTTCTGGACCTGCTTCTACATGAACCCCATGGGAGTCGGCGTGCGCACCGACTTTTTGAAGAGGATGAACATCGCCGCCCCCAAGACCTGGCAGGACCTGCTTAAGCCGGAGTTCAAGGGCCAGATACAGTATCCCAGCCCTCAGACGTCCGGAACCGGCTACAATATGGTGATAGGCTTCGTGAAGATGTGGGGCGAGGACGCAGCCTTCGCATACCTCAAGAAGCTGCACGCCAACGTCCAGCTCTATACCCAGTCGGGCACCGCCCCCTCTCAGAACCTGGCGCTTGGCCAGGCTGCAGTGGGGATACAGTTCACCCCCGCGCTTCTTAAGGCCATGGATGACGGCTACCCCGTCACCCTGGTGTTCCCGTCGGAAGGCGTGACCTATGAGGCGCCTGCCGTATCCATCCTGAAGGGCGCGCAGAACCTCGAAGGCGCTAAGGCGCTCGTAGACTGGCTCGTATCGCTCGAGGGCCAGAACGTGATCGCATCCTCCAAGACCTACTTCTACCCCATCCACCCGAGCGCGAAGCTTGCAGCCGGCATGCCGGCCTTCAACGAGATCAACACCGTTGAGGTCGATACCATATGGGCGGCGGGCGAGAAGACCCGGGTAGTCAACAAGTGGATCGCAGAGGTCCTTCAGAGCAAGTAGCCAGCACGACCATTCCGGGGGCCTGCCGCCTCCCGCGGCAGGTCCCCATCCTTTACCCGGAGGCCACATGGAAGCTTCACCGCAAAAACACCAATCACCTATAGGCAGGTTCTTCAGGAGGATATCGAGGCTTTCGAAGGACCCCTTCCTTTTCGTGTCGATATTGGTAATCTTCGCGCTACTAGCGCTTTTCATCCTCTACCCTATAGTGATGGTGCTGGCAAAGAGCCTTTCATCCCCTGAGCATCCGGGGCTGAAGGTATACATGAACCTCCTTTCCAGCTCCTACGTAAGGGAGTCTCTCTACAACAGCCTGTCGATGGGGGCGGCTGCAGCCCTTGTCAGCTCGCTTGTGGGCTTCCTGTTCGCTTTCGCGGTCACGAGGACCGATATGCCCTTCAAGGGCTTCTTCAACTTCATGGCGATAGTGCCGATAGTATCCCCCCCGTTTTTAGGGGCTGTGTCGGTGCTACTGCTGTTCGGGTCGAACGGGCTTATCACCTCGAAGCTCCTTGGGCTGTACAACTACCCTATCTATGGCTTCAAGGGGCTGTTGTTCGCACAGGTGGTTACCTTCTTCCCGGTCGCGTACCTGACCTTGAAGGGCGTCTTGGAATCGATAAGCCCCACTCTGGAGGATGCGGCCCTCGACCTGGGTTCATCAAGGTCGCAGGTCTTCCGAAGGGTGACATTGCCGCTTGCGCTGCCCGGCATAGCTAGCGCGCTGCTGGTCATCTTCATTGAGTCCCTGGCCGATTTCGGCAATCCACTGGTGCTCGCCGGAAGCGACTTTCCCACCCTTTCGGTGCAGGCATACCTGCAGATAACAGGGATGTACGACCTGCCCGGGGGCGCCGCGCTCTCGGTGATTCTGCTCATCCCGTCGATAACGGCCTTCATCGTACAGAAGTACTGGGTCGAGAAGCGGAAGTACGTGACTGTTACCGGCAAGCCCACGAACACTGCCATAAAGAGTGTGAGCAGGACCACGAAATGGGCCCTTTTCTCACTGTGCGTGCTAGTTGCCGGCGTGGTCGTGCTCTTCTACGGAATCATCTTCGCAGGCGCCTTCGCAAAGCTCTGGGGGATAGACTCTTCCTTCACGCTCAGAAACTTCGATTACGTCTGGGGTGTCGGCAAGGAGGCGATCATAGACACGCTCATCATCGCCGGCATATCCACCCCGATATCGGGGATTTTGGGCATGGCCATTGCCTTCCTGGTAGTAAGGAAGAGCTTCCCGGGCAAGAAGGTGATGGACTTCATATCGATGCTGAGCTTCGCCCTTCCGGGCACTGTAGTCGGCATCGGCTACATACTCGCCTTCAACACTAAGCCGTTCCTCCTTACGGGTACGCTTGCGATACTCGTGTTGAACTTCGTGTTCAGGTACTTCCCGGTGGGCATACAAAACGGGGTGGCGACTCTCAGGCAGATAGATCCCTCGATAGAGGAGGCAGCCTACAACCTGGGGGCCGGGACGGACAAGACCTTCACCAAGGTCACCCTTCCTCTTATCGCCCCTGCCTTCTTCTCAGCGCTTGTCTTCGCCTTCGTAAGGGCGATGACGGCCATCAGCGCCGCCGTATTCCTGGTGTCGGCGGACTGGAACCTTATGACGGTCCAGATACTAAACCAGGTCAACTCGGGAAGGCTTGGCGCCGCGGCGGCCTTCAGCGTAGTGCTGATCGGGATAATCGTCGCCGCCATGATTCTCATAAGGCTCATAGTGGACAAGCTATTCGGCATAAAGTACCAGGCTAGGTTCCAAGGCGGTGGTAAGTGATGAGCGTGCAACTGGTTAACGTAACGAAGAGGTTCAGAAGTCCCGAAGGAGAGATTAGCTCCGTCATTGCCGTAAACGATGTCAGCCTGATGATTAATGAGGGCGAGATGGTCACGCTTCTCGGTCCTTCGGGCTGCGGCAAGACCACGACGCTCAGGATAGTCGCGGGCTTCGAGATGCCTGATGCGGGCAAGGTTATCATAAACGGCAAGGATGTGACGGACAGGCCCCCCAATAAGCGCAACACGGCCATGGTCTTTCAAAGCTACGCCATCTTCCCTCATCTCAGCGTGTTCGAAAACGTAGCATTCGGGCTTAGGATTAAGCGCCTGGAGGATAAGGCAGTCGCCGACAAGGTGGGCAGGATGCTGGAGCTGGTAGGCCTTTCGGGCATGTCCCGCCGTTCTCCTGACCAGCTTTCGGGAGGCCAGCAGCAGAGGGTCGCTTTAGCGCGCGCGATTGTCAACGAGCCTGAGGTGCTTCTTTTCGACGAGCCGCTCTCCAACCTGGACGCAAAGCTCAGGGAACAGATGAGGTCCGAGATCCGCAGGATCCAGCAGAGCCTCGGCATCACCAGCATCTACGTGACGCACGACCAGTCCGAGGCCATGGCCCTTTCCGACAGGATCGTCATCATGAACGAGGGAAGGATCTCCCAGGTGGGAACACCCCAGCAGATATATGACCTGCCGGCGGACAGGTTCGTAGCCGAGTTCGTGGGAAGGGCGAACTTCCTTCCTGCGATAGTGAGAGCTACGGAAGGCGGTTCTACCTCAGCCGAGGTCATGGGAGCCACCCACCTTCTTAAGGGGCGCAAGCTGGAGCTTCCCGCAGGAGCCGGCATTGAGCTCGTGGTACGCCCCGAGACAGTGAAGATGTGGCGGGAGATTCCTGACGTAAACGGCATGGTCACCTTCACCGGCAGGGTGAAGCGGGCGGTCTATATGGGTTCGGTGGCGGAGTACGAACTGGAGTCTGGCTCTGAAACCGTGCTTGCCGTAATGGAAAGCCCAGCTGAGAAGGGCCTTTTCTCTGTAGGCGAGACAGTTGTCGCGGGCTTTCCCATAGCAGTGGCCCATCCTATCGCGAAATAGCGGATTTACCGCCAACTTATCCGGAGGTTGAGCATGGATCCAACCAGCAATGCGCCGGAAGTGCCGGCAAGCTCGATACTCGAGGCTGCGCTCAAGCTCGAGGACAGTTTTTCCTCAGGCGGCAAGCTTCTCATATGCGGAAACGGCGGCAGCGCGGCCGATGCATCCCACCTGGCAGGCGAGCTGGTGAAATCCTACGAGCGCAGGAGGCCCTTATCAGCAGGGCTCGCCGGCAAGCTCTCGGAGTAC
Source organism: uncultured Clostridia bacterium (assembly GCA_964532805.1). Taxonomy (GTDB): domain Bacteria; phylum Bacillota; class DTU025; order DTU025; family MWDF01; genus MWDF01. The sequence continues at coordinate 25,353 of CAZHKX010000006.1, read as the reverse complement.
CCCAATGAGAGGGGCTCCATGCTCGCAGACAGGCTTCATCTCGGCCTTCCAGCTCTGTCCTTGGCATCAGACGGTGCGGTAATGAGCGCCATCTCCAACGACATGGGCTCGGAGCTGGTCTTCGCACAGCAGGTCATCGCCCTGGGAAGGGCCGGCGATGTGCTTTTATGCATATCTACATCCGGCTCCTCAGAGAACGTCATCAACGCGGCGGTCGCAGCCAGAGCCTCCAGCATATATGTAATCGGGCTGGTAGGCGATGCGGGTTCGCCGCTTGCACGCATTTGCGACCTTACCCTTGCATCCGGTGCAGGCAAGACGTCAGAGATACAGGCAGCACACCAGAAGGCTTACCATCATCTCTGCACCATCATTGAGACACATCTTCTGGAGGGCGGCCTCCGACTCTGACCAGGGATGCTGTCTCCAATAGAAGCGAAAGGAAGGGGCGTTCGCCTCTTCCTTTCGATCTAAAGCCACTAATATTTTAGGGCGCAGGTACCCGCCTAGTTTCTTGCTGGGAAGAACCACCTGAAATACTGCCTGATCACTTCGGCATACATAGTCATCCTCAGCTTGCTGCCCCTGCTGAAGCCCATCTTCTCTTCCTTGGTGACCTGCGTGATGTCATCCAGCGTCACCTTAAGGACCGAGGTGCCTTTCCTCTTGGAGATCTGGCTTAGGAGAGCCTCTAGCCCATACCTTGCCGCCTTCAGCTGCCCGGGTTCGACGAGCTCCCGCCTGAATGCCCTCTGCCCTGTGAACCTCTGGGCGATCGCATTCGAGAAGAAGGTGGAGAACCTTCCTCCGCGGAAGATGCCTATCGTCATGTCCGCCTGCCCGGTTCTGACCGGGTCAATGAGGTCAGTAAGGTGCTTCCTGGTCAACCCTATGAGGTCCGCGTCGACTAAAAGAACGATCTCGCCCCTTGTCATCTCAAGGCCCCTTGCTACGGCGCCCCCCTTACCCATGTTGAACGGAAGGGAAAGCACCCTGGCGCCCGCCTTCATGGCGGCCTCCGCGGTATCGTCGGTCGACCCGTCGTCAACTACCAGGACCTCATCGATATCTGCGCACCTTTTCAGGGTCTTTACGACGCCTGCCACCCTGGGACCTTCGTTAAGGGCGGCTACTATCGCCGATACTCTCATGGGATCACCTCTGTTTAAGGGGCTTACCCCATAGCGGGCGGTGCCCTCAGCGCTCTGTCTACGGCTTGATTCTACACCATCCCGGCCCGTTTGGCTCGATTCGCCGCAAAAACGTATCAGCGCACATCAAGCCTGTATATGACGTCCTCTTCCTCCATCCTTCCGTCAGGTACGAAGCCGACGCTCTCATAAAGCGCCCTCGCCCATTCGTTCCACGGCTCGAAGCTGAGATAGACGCTGGATGCATCCGCCTCTGCCTTGATGAGGTCCAGCATAAGAAGGAGCGCCTGACGCCCATACCCCCGCGATTGGTATGCGGAATCTATCATGAGCTGGCTTATCCAGAGCTCACCGTCCTTGGGGTCCCGGCCGAACATGCAGAAGCCGACAGGCAAGCCCTCCTCGTAGATACCGAAAGCCCTCCAGCAGTCATCTTCATCGGCAAGCCCCAGGTAGTAGGAGTTATCGGCCACGAACTCCACCTGGCTGGCCGCCACTTTGAGTGTTGCCAGCTCATCCCGGTTTACAGCCCCAGCTTTCCTAAGCATGACCATCCTATCTGGACTCCCCCTCCAAAGACAGCTTACTAGCCCATTTTACCTCCGGATGCGGCTTTCGCGGTATAATCATTCTGGCGGGCGTTCATGTCCGCACGGAGGTGCAACATGGCTCAGCT
>CAZHKX010000006.1:0-23516 GCA_964532805.1 uncultured Clostridia bacterium | reverse complement strand
GAAATTCTCAGCTGACGGTTATGCAGAGGATCTTCTACGGGGCCGGAGAGAGCTCGGCGACCCTGGCTAACACGACTATAGGCTTCTTCTTCATGTTCTTCCTCACAAACGTGGTCGGACTAAGGCCGTCTCTTGCCGGCGCGGTCGTGATGATGGGGAACCTCTGGGATGCCATCACCGACCCGTTCGTCGGATGGCTGTCGGACAGGAGCGAGAACCGCTTCGGGCGCCGCAGGGTCTGGGTGCTTGGTTCCGCCATCCCCTTGGGCATAAGCTTCGCGCTCATCTGGGGCTCCCCCCAGGGCCTCGGCCAGGCTGCGACCTTCGCCTACTCCTCGATCTTCTATATGATCTACATATTCGCGATAACCTCTTTCATGGTGCCGTACACCACACTCGGCATGGAGCTTACGGGCGACTATGACGAGCGCACGTCGCTTGCCATGTGGCGCATGATATTCAACATCGGCCTTTCCCTTCCGGCCACCGTGCTCCCCAAGATACTCATCGACGCCCTGCCCACCCCGCGGGCCGGATATGCGGCGATGGGCTGGATAATAGGCCTTTCCATCATGGTCTTCCCGATCTTCGTGGCATTCGCCGGCAAGGAGAGGGCGCGGGTAGTAGACGATAAGCCCTTCTTCAAGAGCTTCATGGAAGCCCTCCGCTTCGTCCCCTTCAGGCAGGCCATGCTTATGTACATCTGCGCATGGCTTCCCATCAAGTTCCTTATGGCGACCATGATGTATTACTTCAGCTACTACCTTGCAGCCCAGGAGAAGTTCGAGCTCGTCATGGGCATTATGATGGTGGTGGCCACCCTCTCGCTGCCGCTTTGGAACTATGTCTCGAAGAGGCTCGACAAAAGGCGCGCCTACATCATCGGGCTTGCATCTTTCACGTTCTTCATCCTGGTGCTGCTGCTGCCCAAGAATATTGTGCTTCCGCTACTAATTCCAGTGTCGGTGCTAATCGGCGTCGGCGTCTCCTCACTCCACATAATGCCTGTCGCCATAGTCCCCGAGGCGATAGACGCGGGCATAAGCTCCGGCGTGGCGGCATCTGAAGGAGTCTGGAACGGAATCGTCACCTTCGTCCAGAAGACGGCCTCCGCCCTTTCGCTGCTGCTACTTGGAGTCGTGCTTGACATATCCGGCTACGATGCCGCGGCCGCCGTACAGGGGCCTGCCACAATCGCCGCCCTGAAGATGCTCGTCGCCGTAGTGCCTGCCCTGCTCACGCTCGCCGGCATCTATGTTGCCTTAAGCTTCAGGATCGGCCGCGGCGGCGAAGGCCGAAGGTAGGTGCGCGGAATGGAGACGATCGAAGTAAGGACACTTGAGCCTGGAGATATGCCTAAGTTCGTGAATCTGGCCTTCTCGCTTTACAAAGGGGATGCCGGCTGGGTAGCCCCCCTTGCTGTCGACCAGACGAAGATGCTAGGGGGCGGAAGCCACTTCCTGTCGAGCACCGAGCACGCCTTCCTGATGGCTTACAAAGCGGGAGTACCCTGCGGAAGGATCATCGTCGGAAAGTACGAGGGCATGAGAAAGGACGCCGACGGCATGGCTTATATTTGCCTTCCCGCCGCAGATGCTCCGGAGGTCCTGGGAAGGCTCCTCGACGCCGCGGAGGCATGGGCAAAGGACAGAGGGCTTAAAGGCATTGTGGGGCCTTGGTCTCCGACCGACACCGACGACGACAAGGGCCTTTTAGTAGGCGGCTTCGACGGGCCCCCTTCTCTTATGGGAAGTTACAACAAGCCATGGTACAAAGATGTCTTCGAAGGGAGAGGATACGAGAAGCTGGTGGATTTCCTCTCCTACAGCCTGGTGAAGTATCCGGAGGCCGACGAAAGGGCCTTGAGGATGCTCGATATTGCGTTCAAGCGCACAAGGACCGAAGTGCAGACCTTGAACCGAAAGGACTTGCTTAAGGACTTCAGGGACCTGCACGAGATAATGCTTAAGGCTGTCGGAGACAATCCTGACCTGCCGTCTCCCACCTGGGAGCAGTTCCTGCCAGAGGCCAGAAGGCTTGCCAAGATGGCCGACGAGAATCTGATCCTGATCGCAAGGAAGAAAGCCGACGGCACCCCAGTGGCATTCGTAGTGGCCATGCCCAACTGGAGTGAGGTTCTGAAGCGGATGAGAGGCAGGCTGTTTCCTCTCGGCTGGGTCCATGCGTTGGGAGCGAAGAGGAAGATCAAGGGCGTAAGGGTGCTCATGCAGTTCTGCATACCCGAATACCAGGGTTCGGGTATCCTGCCTATCCTCTACTACAAGCTGAGGGAGAAGGTCGTGGAGGGAGGCTACGAGTACTGGGAGGCAGGCACCATCAGAGACGACAACATGCCATCCAGAAAGCCTGTCGAAGACGTCGGAGGCAAGCTCTTCAGGACATACAGGTGGTACAGGAAGTACCTTGCCTGAGAAAGCAGGACGATCCATGCCCTCTAGTTCATGCGCGACCGAAGCCAGGCAGATTGGGCAAGACGAGTTGGGTCTTTTCATAAACCTTCCGTTCAGGCTGTACAGGGGAGATGCCAACTGGGTGGCGCCGCTCGTTTCCGGGCAGCGTAAATCCCTCAGGGGAACGGACAACAAGTTCATATCCGAATCCGAGCACGCCTTCTTCATGGGGTTCAGGGGCAGAATACCGGTAAGCCGGGTCATGGTGGCGATAAATGAAGGTCTGTCTGCCAAGCAAGCAACTACAATCGCCACTTTCAGCCTTCCCGAGGCCGAGGACGAGGAGGCCATGCATGCGGTGATCTCAGCGGCCGAGCGCTGGGCGGCATCAAAGGGCGCAAAGCGCCTCATCGGCCCGTGGTCGCCTACGAACGGGGAGGACGGCATTGGCCTTATGGTGCAGGGCTTCGACGACTCTCCGGTCATTCTGAACTCCTACAACAAGCAGTGGTACTCAGATAGCCTGGAGGCGATGGGCTATTCGAAGCTGTCGGACTTCGTGGGCTATGATGTCGATGCATCTAGGATTCCAATGGAAAGCCTGGAGAAGGCAACCGCGACGGCACTGCAGAGGGCCGACGTGGAGGCGGGCATGATAGACATGTCGAAACTGGAAGAGGAGCTGAAGGACATCCATTCCGTGATGGCCGAGGCATTCCAGGGCGAATGGTTCAACGACATGCCCACATACGATGAGTTCATGAAGCTCGCCGGCCCATTGGCCAAGCTGGCGTTTCCCGAGCTGGTGTGGCTTGCGCGGGACCGGAAGACGGGCAGGCTTGTTGCCTTCATCGTAACCATACCGGACTGGAACCAGGTGCTCAGAAGGATGAGAGGCCGCCTGTTCCCGCTCGGCTGGGTCCAGATGATAGGGGCAAAGAGGAAGATCAGCCGTGTCAGGCTAATGATGCAGTACTGCCTTAAGGAGTATCAGGGCTCAAGCGTCATACCCGCACTCTATGCCAAAGTCGTGGAGAATGCCATGAAGATGGGCATACACCGGGCGGAAGCATCCGTCATCCTTGAGACCAACTCAAGGTCCAGAAGGGCCATAGAGCGAATCGGAGGAAAGCTGTCCAGGGTGTACCGCTGGTATGTGAAGGATATCGAAGGTTAGTACAAGCTAAGCCCACAAGATGCAAAAGATGAGGCCGCAACCTATATGGCTGCGGCCTCATTTCATTGTAGCCTTTTGCGCTTAGAAGCCGATTGCAGCTCCGTCGCGCCTGGGGTCGGCCGCTCCTACGAACTGGCCCGACTTCACGTCGAAGAGCACGCCCTGCGCCCCACCGAAGTAGAGGTCATACTCGCCCTTCATGTTCTTAGCATCGATGGTATAGCCCTTCTCCTTCAGCCCGTTAAGGGTGGCTGCAGGCATGCGGGACTCATACTCGAAGGTGATACTGGAGTTGACAACATGGAACCTGGGGGCCTCTATGGCCTCCTGCAGGCCCATCTTCTGGTCGATAATCGCATGGATTATCTGGGTCAGCGCGGGGGCGATGCGCCCTGCGCCGGGTGTGCCTACCGTTAGTATGGGCATGTCGTTCTCATCAACCATGATGGTGGGCACTATAGTGGTCCTCATGCGCTTGTTGGGCGCGATGTCGTTGATGTTCGGAGCCTTTGCGAAGTTCGCATTCTCGTTGTTGAGTATAATGCCGGTTCCGGGAACCGTCACGCCGGCGCCCCAGAAGCTGCTCAGAGTCTGGGTAAGCGCTACTGCGTTGCGGTCCTTGTCCATGACGGAGATGTGCGTGGTGCTGGCCGATTCGTAGTTCGCCTCCAGGATAGTGAAATCGGTTTCGGCGAATTCGTACGGATCGCCGTACTTGATGCCCTCAAGCGGGGTCATCTTCGAGGGGTCGATGTTCCAGGAGCGGAACTTGGCGTAATCCTTGTTCGTGAGCTCCTTGAGCGGCACTTTCACGAATGCGGGGTCTCCGCAGTACTGATAGTGGTCCGCAAACGACCTCTTCAAAGACTCGGCCATTATGTGGATGTTATAGGGATCCAGGAGAGGCTTGGCCGACAGGTCGAAGTTCTCCATTATGGAAAGAGCCTCGCTGAGGATGATGCCTCCTACGGGCGGTGGTGCGGTATAGAAGTGGTTGCCCCTGTAGCTTCCGCTCATGGGCTCCCTCTCATATACTACATATGCTTCGAGGTCGGACTTCCTGAGAAGGCCGCCCTGTGCGATGGCTGCAGCTTCGATCGCGTCTGCCAGCTCGCCGTGGTAGAACACGTCGGGACCCTTGACGGCGATGAGCCTGAGCGACTTGGCCAGGTCGGGGTTGGTGAGTATCTGACCCTGCTCTTTAGGAAGTCCCAGCGGATCGAGATATACCTTGGAAAGGTCAGCGTTCGCCGAGATTACGGCGAGGCTGTCGGTGATTGACTGCGCGAGGTATGCTGTGATGACGAAGCCCTTCTCGGCCAGCCTGATTGCAGGCCACATGACTTCGGGCAAGGAGAGCTTGCCGTACTTCTCCTGCAGAGTGCAAAGCCCGAGCACGTATCCGGGGGTGGCTACGAGGTCCCATCCCTTGACGCCCGAGAACGATTTGCCGGTGTACTTCTCCGCAACGAGCTTGGGGGCCGCCGACCTGTAGTCGATGGCTACCGCCTTCTTCTCCTTTACTAGGTAGACTACTACATAGCCTTCGCCTCCGAGGCCGGATGCGTTCGGTTCGGTTACACCGATAGCAAATGCCGTGGCGACCGCGGCATCAACCGCGTTACCGCCCTTCTTGAGGATCTCAACGCCCGCCGCAGCCGCATAGGGGCTTGCGGCCGCCACCATTCCATTCGAGCCTCTTACCTCGGCATTCTTGGTGGCTGCGCTTACCGACATGAACGAGAGCGCCAGCACGGCCACAACGACCAATATCATCGCGGCCCTCTTGATTTGCCTGTTCATCCAACGAGTCCTCCCTTCCGATATGTGGTATATGCATTCCTACCTTAGGAATTTGCCGACTCCGTCCTTCTTTATCTCCGTGAAGCTGGGAATGCCTGTAAGAACCGGGGCGTCGCCGCGTATGTCCCTTTCGGCGTCAAAGATCGAAAGGAGGGTGTGCAGCGCTACGGCGACTCTAAGGCTAAGCGGCCTTGAGGCATCGTTGACCACGTCCGCGGTCATCGAACCGGAACCCATGCCGGGATTTCCCGTCTCCACCAGGTAGGGGTTCATATCCTTGAAATAATCCCCCCACTCCCTGTGGGTGAGCCCCCTTACGTCCGAGGAAGGCTCCAATGTCTTTAAGGTGAATCCCGAGTTCATCTCCATATAAACCATCACCATGGCTCCAAGCTGTAAGTTCTTGGGGTTGGTGACGAGCATCCACTCGAGCCTTCCGCCCGGGTCGGCCTCGTGGAAGTCCATGCCTATGGTGGCCTTCTCCGCCTCAATGAGCCTCATGATGGCGTATGCGAGCTGCTGCGTAAGCGTGCCGTCGGGCTTGCCCGGGTAATTGCGGTTGAGGTTTCTGGCCTCGTTGCCGGAGAGCTCCTGGCCCGTGGGGTAGTGGGTATACTTCTCGGGGTCCGGCTCCTGGAATGCGGCTACGGTGTCCCTGGCCCCGTACCTGAATGTCCTCTCCCCGCTTGGGGTAGTGAGCTTCACCCACTCTATGTTTGTCCTCAGGTCCTTGTTGGCCGAGGCGGCGTTGTTCGCGTGGGGTATGACGATGAGCCTGCCCCTCGTCACGGCACCCCTCTCGATGATCATCGTGGCCGCCATTATGCCGGCTATCTCATTGCCGTGGGTTCCGCCCAGCACTATCGCAGTGGGCCCCGGCACCCCGCTGTCCATGAAATAGACCTTCGTGTCGACCGGCGTGCCTGCTATCGGCTTGAAATAGTCCGAAAGCCACCTCATGGATGTAACCCCTGTTCCAGGCCTCTCGTCGTGGATTAGCGGACCGGGCAGCGAGCTTGCGGCGCCTGAGGCGAGCGTAATGGCCAGCACCGCCATAATCGCAAGGATAAGCAGTCTGTGCTTCCTCATCTTCGATCAGTCCTCCGATCGGGTATTCGTGTGCCTACTTCACGGGAGCGGGAAGCTCCGCCTTAAGCGCCTGGGCCACAAGGGTCCTGACCGAGCCGCCCTCGGGGATGTCCACCAGTATCAGGGGTATCCCCTTCTCTGTGGCCATCTTGTTGAAGTAGCCGTCCTTGTTGCTGTCTGGAATTACGATGAGCTTGTTGGCTGTGGCTGCAGCAAGGGCGGTGAACTTGTCGGAGCTTCCGCCGCGGCGCGACGTCCCGCTCATGTGCACTATGATTATGTAGGCGTCGTTCTTGGTCGCCAGCTCCAAGAGCGCCTTGACCCTTGCTTCCTCAGCGGCGTCGTTGATGCTTGCCGCGGTCATGCCCTTTCCGCTGTATCCGACCACGAAGATAAGTGTCTTCATGTCGCCGCAGTTTTCCGCCTTGAGCACTGTGTCGAACTTCACGGGGATGCCCATGGACTTATTTAACAGTATGTCCAGCATCATCCCGTCCGGGCCCTGCCCGCTCGTGGTCATGTACATGGGGTACTGCGGGGCGGTGGCGCCCTCCGCGAACGATGAGCCCGCCATCATGCCCAGCATGACGACCGAAAGCATTAGGATAAGTATTTTGCGCATCTTTCCTCCTCCTTCTCTGTTTGCCAAATTGATTCTTTCACCTAATTCCCGCCTAATCCTTCAACTAAGCGTGCCTTTTCCCAACTATCGCAAACTTTTCTAGCGCGAGCAGAAGGTCCTGCCTGCCGAACATGCGGCTGGTGACCGCCCTCATCTTATGCGGAGGCCTCGTTGTGAGCTTCACACCCTCTTTCGCCATCTCCTCCGCGAATGCGGCGGAGCCGATGCCAAGGCCCTCTATGTCGAATACGACGATGTTCGTCTCCACGGTGTTCAAGTCGACAGAGAAGCCGGGAATGTGGGAAAGCCCCTCAGCTAGCAGCCTTGCGTTCTCGTGGTCCTCGTGCAGGCGGTCGACCATTCTTTCTAGGGCGATTATCCCGGCTGCCGCTATGATTCCGGCCTGCCTCATGCCTCCGCCGAGCATCTTCCTGTACTTCCTGGCCCTTGCGATGTAAGCCGCATCGCCCGCAAGAAGCGACCCCACCGGAGCTGAAAGGCCCTTGGAGAGGCAGAACTGCACGCTGTCGAAGTACTTGGCTATCTCGGACGCATCCACTCCGAGCTTCACTGCCGCGTTGAAGATCCTGGCGCCGTCAAGGTGCATCGGTATTCCGCGCGAATCCGCCACTTCCCTAATGCCGGCGAGCTTATCCAGCCCATATACCGTGCCGCCTCCCCTGTTGTGGGTGTTCTCCACACAGATGAGCGCCGGCATGGCGTAGTGGATGTTACCCTCCCTTAATGCCGCCTTCACGTCGTCCGGCTCCATGATTCCGTTTCTACCCTGCACTAGCCTCGGTATCATGCCACCCAGAGCCGACATGCCCCCGACCTCGTAATAATAGATGTGGCAGTCTGACTCGAGCACGACCTCGTCGCCCCGCTTGCAGTGGGTAAGAAGCGCCACTATGTTTCCCATGGTGCCTGAGGGCACGAAAAGGGCCGCCTCCTTGCCCATCTTCCTTGCGCCGAGTTCCTCCAGCCTGTTTACTGTCGGATCCTCTCCGAATACGTCATCTCCCACAGGGGCGGCCTTCATCGCCTCCCTCATCTCATCTGTGGGATGGGTTGTGGTATCCGACCTCAGCTCAACGAAATCCAGCATCGCCAACCTCCGAAACCCCGGCATTGCCGGGAAGATTTCCGCCTAATCGACCGGTATCAGGGATCCTGCCGCCATCGCGATGTAGGCGATGAGCACCAGGATTAGGGCGAGCCTCCCGCCCCAGGCCCCCATGGACCACGTGCCTGGCTGCTTCCTGGAGTTCGCAAACGCCGGAAGCAGGGTGAAAAGAAGTATGAGGGCGGTAGCCCCGCCGGCAAGTTTCAGCATCTCGATGAAGCCGGCCCCCGCCGCAAGCATCACTACCGATGGGGCAGTCGCAAGAAGCCAGGCCACGGTATGCCTTTTTACCGCGAACTGCTCCATCACGATATCCTTGAGGGCATAGGACTGCGACCAAAAGCTGGTTGCAAGAGCAAGCCAGACGAAGACCGAGCCGATCACCCCGGATGCTCCCCCGATACTCTCCGACCAGCCCACGATTGCCACCTTGGTGACCGGGTCCGATACCCTTGTCATCGATAGCGAGATGACCAGGGTGATGGCTATGTTCGCCAGAAGGCCCCAGAACACTGCTAAGGCAGACTTCCTCCCGTCGGCGGCCAATCCCTTGACTACCTGGGGTATCGCGAAGTATGCGCCCAGGCAGAACATCATCATGCTGTAAAGGGCAAGCCATCCGGCCGGGTCGGATGATGCCTTAGCCGGGACCGCTGGCCTTGCCGCGGAAGCTATGGCTATGTAGGCCGCAATACCGAGCATACCGATTACTCCGGCCTTCTCGCCTATGCCCATGGACTTTATGCCGAAGAGCACTATTGCGGCGCAGATGGCATAGAAGGCCGCCACCGCCAGCGCCCCGTTCATCCCCCAGCCCTCCATCACGGCGGCGCTTCCGGAGAGATACGCCGACAGGTTGGACACCGTCCCCAGGGCTATCAGGGCAAAGAAGAGGTATATGAGAGGCTTCCTGCCCTTGAACAGGAACTTGTCGAGTATCGTCAGCAGCTGCATGCCAGGCGCCTTAAGCGCCGCCTCCAATATCATAAGGTGCAGCAGCAGCGCCGCGGCGAAGGCTACGGCCGCCGTTGCGGCAAGAGACAGGATGCCTGTGCGGGAAGCAAGGTAGGGCACGGCCATTATGCCACCGCCTATACCGCTTCCGGCTATCACGCACGCTGCCTCGAAAGTGGAGAGCCTCTTTGCTTCAGCCATGGGAAACCTCCGGCTCAGCCTCATATTTGTTTTCAGACAAGCCTTATGCAGAACCTCTTGCACTCGAAGCCGCAGTACCCGCATGTGAGGCAGAGCTCAGGGTCGGCCCATGCCTTGCCGTCGACTATCCTCATCGCCCCCGATGGGCATACCTTCACGCAATCTCCGCAGCCTACGCAGGATTTAAGTATGAAAAGCCTGAGCCCTTCGGGCTTCAGCCCGGAAATCTCCCCGCCCTCGGCGGGCCTGCCTTCGAAGTAGGCGACATTGTGGTCCACTTCAGCCTCGGTGGTCATGCCGACCGCGACGGCGTCCACGAAGCTGCGGCTCGTGACGTAATCGAATGCCTCTTGCCTTCTTGGTATCAGCAGCCCTCCGGCGAGCGACTTCATGCTGAATATCCCCTTGCCGGCTATGTGGGCCTTCACGCAGGCCTCCTCCATGTCAGCGGCGCTTCCGTCTGGCACGCCCTTGCCGAGCATGTTGACAAGGGGGTGGCAAATGTCTAGCTCTGGGCACTCCGAAGCCTGTCTTACGCCCTCAACATAGTGGCTGGACAGGCCGATCGCCCTCACCCTGCCCTTGGCCTTCGCCTCAAGCAGCGCATCGAGCGCGCCGCGCCTTTCCTTGATCCCGTCGCCGGGTCCCCCGCATCCGTGCAGAAGGAAGCCGTCTATGGTCTCAAGCTCCATCGCGCGCCTTGCCGCCTCGATGGACTCCTTCATCTCGTCATATGTCTTCGCGGGCGACTTCGTGTTGACTACAAAGCCCGGCCTCTGCTTCAATGCGAGCCTTACGTGCTCGTAGGTGGAGTAGCCCTGGGCTGTGTCCACGAAGTTTACTCCTTTGTCTATCGCGCGCACGATGACGCGCGCGGCCGCCTCCGGCGCTATGTCCATCTGCCTGAAAGTGAGCGTGCCGAAGCACATCCTCGTTACCTCGATGCCAGTGCTGCCCAGAAACCTCTTCTCCATGCTCGACCTCCGGATGCATTCTTATAAGATTATAGCACCATTTACGCACGTGCGATGCATCCGGCGCACATATCTCCTGCTCACAATAAGTTTCATGATGCATGGGCCGAAAGGGGCGATTGTATGTGAATTAGTGCACTATCTCGACTGCCTATAAAAAATCCCTATCGGGCACTACAATGTGGGCAGGGGCGGCAGGATGTATCAGAATAGATTCACACCTGTGCGAAGCGTATCCATCCTACTGTCCCGCTTGACATAGCTCTGATATACTTGTTAGTTGTGGAAAGAGTTGCTTTTAGTACCTACGATTAAGATACAGGGGTGATAACGCGTGTCGGAGAACAAGCACGTCCTAGGGGCCATGCGTGAGAAAGTCATGCTGGGCGGTGGGCCTGACAGGATCGCCAAGCAGCACGAGAGCGGAAAGCTCACAGCCCGCGAGAGAATCGAGAGGTTCCTTGACCCCGGAAGCTTCGAAGAACTAGACATGTTCGTAAGGCACCGCTGCTCTGACCTCGGCATGGACAAGCAGGACCTGCCGGGCGAGGGCGTGGTCACCGGCCACGGAACAGTGGACGGAAGGCAGGTATTCGTCTACGCCCAGGACTTCACCACGATGGGCGGGTCCCTAGGCGAGATGCATGCAAAGAAGATCTGCAAGGTGATGGACCTTGCGCTTAAGACCGGCGCTCCCTGCATCGGCATCAACGATTCTGGCGGGGCGAGGATTCAAGAGGGGGTCGACGCCCTTTCGGGCTACGGCCAGATCTTCTACCGCAACGTCATCTCCTCAGGCGTCATACCGCAGATCTCGGTGATAATGGGACCCTGCGCCGGCGGCGCGGTGTATTCCCCGGCGCTTACCGACTTCGTCTTCATGGTGAAGGGCGCCAACATGTTCATAACGGGCCCTCAGGTCATCAAGTCCGTTACGGGCGAGGACGTCAGCGCCGAGCAGCTAGGAGGCGCGCTCACCCATAACCAGACCAGCGGCGTGGCCCATTTCATGGCAGAGGACGAGGACAGCACCTTCTCTATGCTAAGGAAGCTACTGTCGTTCTTGCCCTCCAACAACCTCGAGGACGCCCCCTTGGGCGCCCAGTGCGAGGCAGGACTGGTAGATTCCCTTAAGTCGATAGTCCCGGCCGAGCCCAACAAGGGCTACGACGTCAGGGACATCATACGCGGGATAGTAGACGGTGGCGACTTCTTCGAAGTGCAGCCCCTTTACGCAATGAACATCGTCATCGGCTTCGGCAGGGTGCAGGGCCAGAGCGTCGGCGTAATCGCCAACCAGCCCAAGGTCCTCGCCGGTTGCCTCGACATCAACGCCTCCGACAAGGCGGCCCGCTTCATCCGCTTCTGCGACGCATTCAACATCCCGGTCCTTAACGTCGTCGACGTTCCTGGCTTCCTTCCCGGGACCAACCAGGAGCTAGGCGGCATTATCAGGCACGGGGCGAAGATGCTCTACGCATACTCCGAGGCTACGGTGCCCAAGATCAGCCTCATAGTGAGGAAGAGCTACGGCGGGGCATATCTTGCGATGTGCAGCCGCGACCTCGGCGCCGACTACGTCGCTGCCTGGCCCAATGCGGAAATTGCAGTCATGGGGCCGGACGGTGCGGCCAATATCATCTTCCGCAAGGAGATTGAGGGCGCCGAGGACAAGAATGCCAAGCGCAAGGAGAAGATCAACGAGTACCGCGACACCTTCGCGAACCCCTACGTCGCAGCCTCCAGAGGCTACATCGACGATGTGATCGAGCCTGCTGAGACTCGCATGAAGGTGGCGAAGGCGCTTGAGATGCTCTCATCCAAGCGCGAGACCCGCCCTGCGAAGAAGCACGGCAATCTGCCCGTATAGGGCCGAGGAGGTAGCGACATGGAGAACTTCCTTATGGGGCTTTCGACTACCGGCCTTGGCATGCTTGTAGTGTTCCTCGGCCTGGTATTCCTCATGTTCATAATGATAGGCCTGGCGAGCGTAAACCGCATGGGAGCCAGGAAGGATGCGGCGCCGAAGGCATCATTGCCTGCGCAGGCTGCCCCTCAGGCTGAGGCCGTGCCGCCTCAAGCAGTAATTCTGCCAGTGGAGGCCCCTGCCGCAGCGGCACCTTCATCCGACAGGGCTGCAGAAGAGGTCGCCGCGATAGCGGCAGTGCTGGCGATCCTCACAGCCGAAGGGGTACAGGGCACCGTGACCGCGGTAAGGCGGCTCGGAGGCAATGCGGCCACCTGGGTCCTTGCCGGGCGCAGGGACATAATGGCAAGCAGGCTATAGGCTTTATTGGAAAATCCACTTTTTGGGAGGGTATAACCTTGAGAAAGTTCAGAGTGAACGTAAACGGCAACGCATATGAAGTAGAAGTCGAGGAGCTCGGAGCCGCGGCTGTGCACTCCGCGCCTGCACCCGCCCCCGCTCTCGCAGCAGCCCCGGCGCCGAAGCCGGCGGCACCAGCACCAGTCGCAGCGCCTAAGCCGCAGGCGGCCCCCGCAGGAGCCGGCGCGGTGGCATCCCCGATGCCCGGCGTCATCAAGGACGTAAGGGTGAAAGTCGGAGACAAGGTTACTCCCGACACAGTGGTGGTGATACTTGAGGCCATGAAGATGGAAAACGAGATCTTCGCGGGCGTGAGCGGAACGGTAACCGCGGTGCACACTTCAAGGGATGCATCGGTCAACACCGACGAAGCCCTCGTCACCATCGGATAATACCTGAAAGGGGCGATCCCATGCAGGCCTTGCTCGATTTCTTCAAGACGACCGGGTACTACGCGATAACGTGGCAGCAGGCGCTTATGATACTGGTGTCCTGCGTGCTGCTCTACCTTGCTATAGTCAGAAAGTTCGAACCGCTGCTTCTTGTGCCGATAGCATTCGGTATGCTGCTGGCGAACCTCCCCCTTGCCGGCCTGATGGACGGGCCCACGATGGTGAAGGACCTGCTGGCTGACGGAAGCGCTGTTGAGAGGGTGCAGCCGGGAGGGCTCCTGTATTACCTATACCAGGGAGTCAAGCTCGGCGTATATCCCCCGCTCATCTTCCTGGGAGTCGGCGCGATGACGGACTTCGGCCCTCTTATCGCAAACCCGAAGACCATCCTACTCGGGGCGGCGGCGCAGCTTGGCATATTCACCACATTCATAGGCGCGCTCCTGCTTGGCTTCAATCCTCAGGAAGCCGCATCAATCGGAATCATAGGAGGGGCTGACGGCCCTACCGCGATTTACCTCACGACGAAACTGGCGCCGCACCTTCTGGGTCCCATCGCCATCGCAGCCTACTCGTACATGGCGCTGGTGCCAATAATCCAGCCTCCCATCATGAGGGCTCTTACTACCAAGAAGGAGCGCATGGTGGTCATGGAGCAGCTAAGGCCTGTCTCGAAGTTCGAGAGGATAATCTTCCCGATCATCACGACGATTGCCGTAGGCATGCTGGTCCCCTCAGCCGCAGCCCTTGTGGGGGCGCTTATGATGGGGAACCTCTTCCGCGAGTCAGGCGTGGTCGAAAGGCTGTCGAAGACGGCGCAGAACGACCTCAACAACATCATCGTCATCTTCCTCGGGGTCACTGTAGGGGCAACCGCATCGGCTGAAAGGTTCCTTACAGCAGAGACCCTCAAGATAATCGCGATGGGCCTTGCGGCATTCGCAGGAGGAACGGCTGGCGGAGTTCTTCTCGGGAAGCTCATGTACTGGCTCTCCGGCGGGAAGGTGAACCCGCTTATCGGTTCGGCCGGCGTCTCGGCAGTCCCGATGGCAGCAAGGGTATCCCAGGTCGTAGGCCAGAAGGACAACCCGAGGAACTTCCTTCTGATGCACGCCATGGGACCCAACGTAGCGGGAGTCATAGGCTCTGCCATAGCGGCTGGCATACTCCTCTCGCTGTACGGCGCGAAGTAGCTGAAGCACGCCCGGGTCAAAAACCCGGGCACACTTTTGCAGGTGGCACAAAGACTATTCTGATGAGCCAGACGCTAGCTGTCCGACTCGGGAGGCGCAATCCGGATGCAGGCATTGGAGATCATAAGGGCGATTACTTGGCAGATGGTAGTCATGTGGGCCATCGGCGGAATTCTCATCTACCTGGCGATAAAGAAAGAGATGGAGCCAGCGCTGCTTCTGCCCATGGGCTTCGGCGCCATCCTGGTGAACCTTCCCCTCTCGGGAGCGCTCACGCAGATATTCGAGGGCGCGGCAGAGGAGGGTATAATCGACCTTCTTTACAAGGCCGGCATCTCGAACGAGCTGTTTCCCCTCCTGCTTTTCGTCGGCATCGGCGCCATGATAGACTTCGCCCCTCTTCTATCGAACCCCAAGATGCTCCTGTTCGGCGCGGCAGCGCAGTTCGGGATCTTCTTCACGCTGGGCATGGCATCGCTTTTCGGCTTCGGCCTTAAGGATGCCGCCTCAATTGCCATAATCGGGGCTGCCGACGGGCCGACATCGATATTCGTGGCCAACTTCTTCAAAAGCTCCTATACTGGGGCCATCGTCGTGGCGGCCTATTCATACATGGCATTGGTGCCCATAGTCCAGCCTCCGGTGATACGGCTTCTTACTACGAAGAAGGAACGCATGATCCGCATGCGCTCGGCCTCCGGGCATGTAAGCCGCACCACGAGGATACTTTTCCCGATTATCGTGACTATGATCGCCGGAATCGCGGCGCCGAGGTCGGTCGCCCTGGTGGGCATGCTGATGTTCGGCAACCTCATACGCGAATGCGGCGTGCTGGACAGCCTTTCCAAGACGGCCCAGCAGGTGCTTGCCAACCTGGTGACCCTGCTTCTGGGCATCTCGGTGGCGGCGAAGATGAGAGCTGACCTCTTCGTGAACCCGCAGACGCTCATGATAATGGGCCTGGGCCTTATCGCTTTCGTATTCGACACGGCCGGTGGCGTAGTATTCGCGAAGGTGATAAACCTGTTCACTAAGAACAAGGTGAACCCGATGATCGGAGCAGCCGGCATCAGCGCCTTCCCAATGTCGGCTAGGGTGGTGCACAAGATGGGCCTTGCGGAGGATAAGGGCAACTTCCTTCTGATGCACGCCATAGGCGCGAATGTCTCCGGCCAGATTGCCTCCGTAATCGCCGGCGGCATGATATTAAGCCTTATTGCCCGCTAAAGGAGGTGCGATTGTATGAACGTTGAAGCTATGGTTGCCACCCTCCCTATTGCCGCAAAGGGCATGGCGGGAGTCTTCGCAGTGATACTTGCAGTATGGGCGTCCATCGCAATACTAGTGAAAGCATTCAGGAGATAAGCTGAAGCTGAAGGCACGCCTTTGAACACAATATGCGATTATGACGGGGCCCGGCGCTTAATTGATGCGCCGGGCCCCGGAAAATTGCTATCATTATCTTGTTGGAGGTGCCATATGAAGGAGCCAAGGAGCATCTTTAGGGACCTTGAGAAGAGCCTTGGGGCCGAAAGGGCCCTTGTCGAGTGCGTACCCAACTTCAGCGAGGGGCGCCGCAGGGAAGTCGTAGACGAGATCGTGGCATCCATGTCCTCCGTGTCTGGGGCGAAGGTGCTGCACGTGACGTCAGATCAGGACCATAACAGGACGGTCGTCACAATGGCAGGAAGCCCGGCTGCGGTGGCTGAGGCAGCGCTCTGTTCAATGGAGACGGCATCAATGCTCATTGACCTAAGGGTACACAGGGGCGAGCACCCCAGGATAGGGGCCACCGACGTAGTGCCCTTCGTCCCGATAAGCGGCATCGGCATCGAGGGATGCGCCGAGATAGCGTGGGCGGTCGGCGCGCTTGCCTGGTCCGAGCTTTCAATACCTGTATACTTCTACGAGAGCGCCGCAAAGAGCCCCGACAGGAGGAACCTGGCCGACATAAGAAAGGGCGAGTTCGAAGGTTTAAGCGTAGAGTCGCTGGAGAACCCTGGGAGGCGTCCAGACGTGGGCGGACCCGGCCTGCATCCCAGCGCTGGCGCAAGCGTAGTCGGTGCGAGGCAGTTTCTGGTCGCATACAACGTGAACCTTCAGACCCACGATGTAGGGATAGCGAAGAAGATAGCGAAAGCCATAAGGGAGAAGGACGGCGGCCTGCCCAGAGTGAAGGCCCTCGGCTTCATGATAGAGGAGAAGGGCATGGCGCAGGTATCTATGAACCTTGTGGACTGCGATGTCACACCGCCTCTTGCCGCCCTGGAGGCCATTAGGGCGGAGGCGGCGAAATACGGGGTGGAGGCCTCAGAGGGCGAGCTTATCGGCCTGATACCGCTCAAGTACCTGCTCAAGACATCTGCAAAGGCGCTGATGCTGCCTGAGCTTTCCGAAGAGCAGGTCCTTGAAGCTCTTCTGTGGAGGAAGCACTGAGATGGGGGACAATTCACCGGAGATCCCTGAGGGAATCGCCGACATGACGCTAAGGGAGCTCTGCGAGGCAGCCTCCGATACGGACATCCGGCTCGCCCCGGCTTCGGTTGCGGCAGCTTGCGCCGCGATGGGCGCAGCGCTTCTCTCAAGGGCTGCATGTATTTCCGACCCGGATGCGGCCGGCGGATGCGATTCCGTCTGCTTCAGGGCAAGGCAATTGTGCGCCGAGCTTCAGGAGCTGGCCTCAAGGCTGGATGCCGCCGACGAGCTGGTGCGCTCAGCAGGCGGGCACCCGGGCGAACCCGCCCTGTCGGTTGCAGCGGACGCTTCCCTCGCCCTGCTTGAAGCCTCCTACTTCGGCCAGTCGCTTGCGCTTCAGGCGGCAGAAGGCGTAAAAAGGGAGGGTGCCATGGACCTGGCAGGCGCCTCCATGATGCTGGATGCGGCGGCTGGCAGCTCGCTCATCTGCGCCTCCTTCTACCTTGCGGACATGACTGATGCCGCGGCGGTCAGAAGGTCTGAGGAGCTCATCTGGGCCATCACCCACGACAGGGTCGGGGCCAAGAAGAGGGTCCTCGACGCATCGGACAGGCTTATAAGAAGGCAGTAGCAAGTAATCCTCGTAAAGAAGGTGGTCATATGAAGCCAAGGGATATCGCATACGGGGCCGTCCTTACGGCGCTCGGGATAATGATACCGGTCTCCTTCGGACAATACCTGAGGGTGTTCATACCCCCGTTCTCGGCGACGCTCGCCTCTCACGTGCCGGTGCTCCTTGCCATGCTCATCTCCCCGGTGGTGGCCATAATGGTAGGCTTTGGGACGGCTGTCGGCTTTCTAATCTCGTACGGGGCCACGCCTGTGGGCATAATGATCACGGCAAGGGCTGCGACCCATGCCATCTGGGCCTTCGCAGGCGCGCAGATGATAAGGAAGGGGGCAAGCTTCCAGGCGGCGCTTGCGGCCACATGCCCACTGCACGGCTTCCTTGAGGCTGCGGTCATCTCCGTCATGGTCTCCTTCTTCGGCTTCTCCTTGACCGGAGGGACCGGCATGACGTCGAAGGACGCCACCCTTCTCACAGCGGTGCTCATTGTACTCTTCGGGACCATGGCGCACCATACGGTGGACAGCATCATCGCATGGACGGTGGCCAAAGCGGCAAGAAGGCTGCCTGCCGCGAAGCATAGCTGATATGGATCCCTCAGCAGCAAGGCACCCGCACTGGTCGGAATCTGCGTCCGTGGTCGCATTCAGGGACTCAGATGCGGCGAGGGCGGCCATACTCGCGACCGGATGCAGCGAGGCCGGCCTAATGATAATGCTGAGGAAGGGCATGCCGCTTGCCATAAGGCTTGAGGCCGTGCCCCTTAAGCCCGCGATACTCATAAAGCAGGAGGCCATCTCGGCAGGAGGAGATGCAGCCTACTCCGCGAAAGTCGCCTCCCTGTCATGCGACAGGACGGACATTGTCCTGCTGCTTTCAGAGGCTGTCCTACCCCGCTTCATAGCTAAGCTTGAACGCCAGCCCTTCGGCTTGAGGCGGCTGGCGGCGAAGCTTCAGGAGATGGCCCCCGCGCTCTTTTCGGCAAGGTCCCTGAAACTCAAGGACAAGTCCCTTGAGCTTGGCAAGAGGCCTTACATTATGGGCATACTGAATGTGACCCCGGATTCTTTTTCTGACGGCAGCCTTCATTTCAGCTTCGAGGACGCTGTATCCCACGCACTAAGGATGATAGACGAAGGCGCCGACATTATAGACATCGGAGGCGAGTCTACAAGGCCCGGCTCGGACGCGGTGGATGCCGCAGAGGAGATCAGGAGGGTCCTGGGGCCGGTCAGATACCTCGCCGAAAGGACCGGCGCCATCATATCCGTCGACACCATGAAACCCGAGGTGGCCGAAGCCTCCCTTGCAGCAGGCGCCCATATGATAAACGACGTAAGCGGGCTCTCCATGGGCCCTGACATAGCACGCTCTTGCGCGAAGCACGGGGCAGGGCTGGTCCTTATGCATATGCGCGGGACGCCCGCGGACATGATGAAGCACACCGAGTACGATGAGCTTCTATCAGACATCTCCTCAGAGCTGCTTCAAAAGGCGGACATCGCCCTTAGCGCAGGAGTGAGCCCCTCTTCCCTGGTGCTCGACCCCGGTTTCGGCTTTTCGAAGACCGCCGGGCAGAACGTGGAGCTGCTTATAAGGCTTGCCGAGTTTACGAATCTCGGGTATCCGGTACTGGTCGGGCTGTCCAGGAAGAGCACCATAGGGCTTCTTACGGACGAAAGGGTCGCATCCAGGAGGGTGCCGGGAAGCATCGCGGCGCTCACAGCTGCTATCATCTCAGGGGCCGACATCATAAGGGTACATGACGTCCAGGAGTCGGTGCAGGCGGCGAAGGTCGCATTCGCGCTCAGGAAGCAGTAAAGGTGGCATGGGCATGGCAACTATGGAAAAAGGACGCATAAGCCTCAACTCCATGAAGTTCTATGGCTACCACGGCTGCCTCCCGCAGGAGAGGGTCGATGGCCAGCCTTACTTCGTGGACGTCGACTTCTACCTCCCGCTGGAAGATGCGGCAAAGCATGACGACCTGTCGAAGACCATAGATTACGGCCCTGCGTATGAGGCTGCAAGGCGGATAGTTGAGGAGACCAGGCGTAATCTAATCGAGGCTGTGGCCCTGGAGGTCGCGGAGAAGCTCATGGAGCTGTATAATCCAGACAGGATAGCCGTAAGGATCAGGAAGCCGAGGCCCCCGGTGGGTGGCTTCGTGGAGTATGCGGAGGCCGAGGTGGTGCTTACCCGTTAAGGGAAGCAACCGCAGGAAGGTATCCGCGGGGCTCCTGTAGAAGATATTGGCAAGAAGGCGAAGACGAGACGATATCGCTGCGCGAACCGTACTCCGTGCCTTAAGGACTGCTAGCACAAGTCCGGGCATGGCGCCCGGACTTTTGATTTCCAGGAGGGATGCATGATCGATGGTAACTGCCTGAATTCAGATATTGGTCGGAGGGTGGCCGTGGTCGGTTGCGGAAGGGTGGGCACGGCCCTCGCCGTCAGCCTCTGCAAGGCGGGATATGAGGTCAGCGTGCTCTGGTCGCGCGACAGCGGCAAGGCGGCCCGAATAGCCTTGGAATGCGGCGCAAAGGGTGCAGCAACGCTTAAGCAGGCAGCGTCTGGAGCCGACTTCATATTCCTCACAGTAATCGACTCGGTAATAGGGAAAGTAGCGGCGGATATGGCCACGGAGCTATCCATGGCGGAGAAGCTAGGGAAGAAGGGGCCGGACCTTACGGGTAAATGCTTCTACCACATGAGCGGGGCCCTGACCTCAGAGGTCCTCTCCCCTCTTAAAGCATTAGGCGGCTCCTGCGCCTCTCTGCATCCGCTTCAGACATTCCCCGACGTGGACATGGCGATAAGGACGCTGCCCGGCTCGCTGTTCTGCTCCGAGGGGGATGAGTTGGCAGTCACGGCTGCCGTAGGCATAGTCCAGGCAATGGGAGGCAAGTTCCGCAGGATCGACACCGCAGCCAAGGGGCTTTACCATGCAAGCGCAGTAATGGCCTCGCCCCTTCTTATGGCGCTCATCGCATCCGCAGCCGAAGGGATGCTCGCATGCGGGCTCGACATAGAATCAGCGCGGGAGGGGCTATCCAGGCTGTCCGCAGCCACGGTGGACGCTTTCGTCAAATTGGGTCCCGAGCTCGGGCTGACTGGACCTTTCGTAAGGGGCGATGCCGTCACGGTGGGCAGGAACCTTGTTGCCATGAAGCAGCTTTGCCCGGAGATGCTGCCCATCTACCTTGTATTGGCGAAAAAGGACTTGGATCTGGCCGAGAAGGCCGGCACTGAGGCAAGCCGCCTCGATGAGATAAGAAAGACGATGGAGGTATATGAGGATGTCATACATCGCTGATAAGGTTATCAAGAAAGTAACCGTCAACACGATAAGGGACATGAAGATGAGAGGCGAGAGGGTCACCTCCCTTACCGCATATGACCACTCGATGGCAACCATGCTGGACAAGGCGGGCATAGAGATCATCCTGGTGGGAGATTCCGTGGGAAACGTTATGCTCGGATACGATTCGACAGTCCCCGTCACCATGGAGGCCATGCTTCATCACGTGTCCGCCGTATCAAGGGGCGTGAGGCGGGCGCTTGTCGTGGCAGACATGCCGTTCATGTCGTATCAAGCCTCAGAGGACGACGCCGTCAGAAACGCCGGGCGGTTCTTGAAGGAGGCGGGCGCCCATGCAGTCAAGCTGGAGGGCGGGGCCGAGGTCGCCGGACTCGTCAAGAGGCTCGTCTCAATAGGCATTCCGGTCCAGGGCCATATAGGTCTCACCCCCCAGTCGGTGAACACACTGGGAGGATACGGGCTGCAGGGAAAGACCGCGCACTCCGCAAAGCGCCTTATAGACGATGCAATCGCGTTGGATCGGGCGGGGGCTTTCTCCATAGTGCTTGAGAAGGTGCCGGAGCAGCTGGCAGCCGAGGTCACAAAGAGGGTGGCCTCATCGACTATAGGGATAGGGGCGGGCCTTGGCTGCGACGGCCAGGTGCTGGTCACGTACGACATGCTGAACCTCTGCTCGCTCGACATGGTGAAACCCCGCTTCGTTAAGGTGTATGCTGACCTTGGGAGCCAGGCCATGGATGCAATCGGGAAGTATGCGGCCGATGTGAAGTCCAGCGCCTTCCCCGCTCCGGAGAACGGCTTCAGGATGAGCGCGGAGGAAGAGCAGGAGCTCAAGGCCCTTCTCGGGTAATTGGCCAGGAGGCATGGCATTCTGCTTAGGAGGTAGGCTTATGAGAATCGTAAGGACGATTTCAGAGATGAGGGGCATCTCGGCGGCAGCAAGGCATGAGGGTAAGCTCATCGGGCTGGTGCCGACGATGGGGGCGCTTCACGCCGGGCACATAGAGCTGGCGCTTAAGGCCAGATCCGAGTGCGGCATCGTCATAATGAGCATATTCGTCAATCCCATACAATTCGGCCCGAACGAGGACTACAAGGCATATCCGCGCACGCTAGAGGCAGATGCAGCTAAGGCGCAGGAAGCCGGGGTCGACTACATATTCGCCCCTTCCGCGCAGGAGATGTATCCGCGGGAGCCTCTGACCCACGTCGATGTGGACAAGCTCACCGAGCATCTCTGCGGGGCAAGCCGCCCGGGGCACTTCCGCGGCGTAGCCACCGTGGTCGCCAAGCTCTTCAACATCACTCGCCCCGACCGGGCATACTTCGGCATGAAGGATGCCCAGCAGTTAAGGGTCATAAGGCGCATGAACGAGGACCTGGACTTCGGGATAACCATCGTCCCGGTACCGATAGTAAGGGAGGACGACGGGCTCGCCATGAGCAGCAGGAACGCCTACCTCTCCGCCATAGACAGAGAGCGTGCGGTGGTGCTCTCAAGATCACTCAAGCTGGCGCAGCAATTGGTAGCAAGTGGCGAGACCAGCTCCTCCGCGATCAAAGCCGCTATGGAGAAGCTGATACTGTCCGAGGTGCCCGACGCCAAGGTCGACTACATCGAAGTGGTCGAAGACGATACAGTGCAGCCGGTCCAAAGAGTAACCGGCCCTGCTTTAATCGCCCTGGCGGTCAAGATCGGTTCGACACGCCTAATTGACAACGTGACTGTAAGGCCATGACGGAAGGCCAGTTCAGATGGAATGTCGTCCAGCTTGGGGTGGTCGGTTCGACCAACACCGAGCTTAAGGCGATGGCAAGGGACGGGGCGCTCGAGGGCACAGTCCTCGTAGCGGATTCTCAGACGGCAGGGCGCGGGAGGTTAGGAAGGTCCTGGCATTCGGACGGACCTTGGGGATTGTGGGTCTCAGTGCTTCTTAGGCCCCGGATTGAAGCCGGGCGGGCCCCCTTCCTCGGGATGCTCATGGCACTTGCGGCTGCCAGGGCTGTCAGGAAGCTCACCGGACTTGAGGCTGGCATCAAGTGGCCCAACGACGTCGAAGCCGGCGGATTCAAGGTGGCCGGCATCCTGCCCGAGGCTGGCACCGGCCCTTCCGGCCTTGAGTGGGTCGTAATCGGGCTGGGCATCAACCTGACGGTGCCAGAATCCGCCTTTCCGGCGGAGCTGAAAGGGCGAGCATCCAGCATAGCGGGGTTGGCAGGTGCGAGCCCCTCAAGGGATGCGGTCCTGGATGCCGTGCTTTGCGAGCTGGGTAGCCTATACCTTTCGTTCCTTGATGGAGAAGACGACAAGCTCATAGAGGAGATAAGCTCGATAAGCACAATCGAAGGCAAGAGCATAACCGTCTTTGCCGGAGAGACATCCTACCCTGCGACGGCCCTAAGGACGGAGACTTCGGGGGCACTGACAGTAATAGATGGAGAAGGAAAGATGATCAGCCTGCTATCGGGGGAAGTAAGCATCAGGAGGTCTTAGCTGTGGAACAAGGTCTGGTCGTGGACGACGTAATCTCCATTCCGGGCATGAGCTGCCAGGGTTGTGCCTTGGCCGTAAAGAGAGCGCTTGTCTCTGTGCCCGGGGTGAGCTCAGCCGATATCGACGAGGCGCAGAAAGTCGCCCATGTGAGGTTCAATCCGTCGAAGGTTGAGCTGGGTAAGCTCATAGAGGCGATAGAGAGAGCAGGTTACGAGGCATTTCCAGGTTAAAGGACTATTGAGGGAATAAGCGGAGCCCGCGGCTTTCACCGCGGGCTCTAGCTATCTTGTGCCTAACGGCTCATCAGATGCCGGGCATCTTTGTGAAGCCGATTAGGTCGTTCCACCACTGCGGGAACGCTGTGGTCTTGAGGTTGGTCGAACCGAAGA
>CAZHKX010000005.1:0-37367 GCA_964532805.1 uncultured Clostridia bacterium | reverse complement strand
TACCACGGAGAAGGAGACGGCGGCGTTCAATGAGCTTATCTTACCTGCCATCGGTATTCTCATCATGAAGTCGCACTTCTCGGACACAAGCCTGGACATGCCCGAGCCCTCCGAGCCTACGACGACTGCCAGCGGCCCCGTAAGGTCCGCCTCCCAGATGTCCCTGTCGCCCTGCATGTCCAGCCCTGCCACCCAGACTCCGGAAGCCTTCACCCTGTCTATCGCCTGGCTGAGGTTGCCCACCCTGGCCACAGGGGTATGCTCGACTGCTCCGGCGCTTGAGCGGACGACGGCCGAATTAACCTGAGCGCACCTTCTAGCAGTGATGACTACGCCGTCCGCACCTGCGGCGTTAGCGGTCCTCACTATCGAGCCGAGGTTTCCCGGGTCCATGACGCCGTCCAGCATGGCAATGAAGAGGGGTTCCCTTCTTCCCAGCGAGAGATTCATAAGGTCGTCAAGCTCTGCATACTTGAAGGGGGCTACGAAGGCCGCTATCCCCTGGTGGTTCTCGCCTGCTGCGATCCTGTCGATTGCCGCGCGGTCTACGACCTGCACCTGGACTCCCCTGGCCCTGGCGGCATTCCACACCTCGGAGGCCTCCCTTGCCTTCTCGGAGCCCTTGGCTATCATTATCCTGTTGAACTCGCGGCCGGATGAGAGGGCCTCCAGCACAGCCCTTGGCCCCAGAAGGTAATCAGCCTCCTGTGCTGCGCCTTCCCTTGACGAGCTCCTGATGTCTGCAGGCATCTAGTCCCCCTTCTCCGATTCGAGCTCGAATGCCCTGTCCATGAGCTCGTTCAGCCTTTCGTGCCTTCCGCACAGGTCCAGGTAGCCGAGAAGCGCCTCGAAGCCGGTGCTGTTTCTGTACTCCGACATGCTGGCCGGCCTGTTGGACCTCCTGGCCCTCGCCCTGCGGCCCCTTTTCAGGACTGCAAGCTCCTCCCCTGTCAGAAGGGCGGAGAAGCTTTCCAGCACTGACGCCTGGGCTCCCGCGCTTACCAGCTTGAGCGCGCTTCTATGAAGCCCTCCCGATGTGGATGATATGCCCGCCTCGTTAATGAGCCTTCTTCTTACGTAGGCCTCCCACACGACGTCGCCGAGGTATGCGAGCACCAGGGCGGGAAGCTCGGAAGGCTTGAAATCACCTGCGCTCAATCTTCCACCTCGCGCCGTCCGCCGTATCTTCGACCGTGATGCCCAGCTCCTTCAGCCCGTCTCTGATCGCATCGGATGTGGCCCAGTCCTTCTTGGCCCTTGCTGAGGCCCTTATGCTCATGATGAGCCTCATAAGCCCCTCTGTGGTCTCATCCCCGCCTTTAAGCGCCTGCTTGGCTCCCTGAAGCGTACTTGAATCCATGAAACCCAGTATGCTCCCCATCTTCCAGAGGCATGCGGCCCCGAACGTGACGGCTGCGCTTTCGGCATCTCCCCTTCCAGAGGAGGCAACGAAGCTGTTTATGGCCCTAGCCAGCTCATGAAGAGAGGACATGGCCCCTGAGGTGTTGAAGTCGTCGTCCATGTACTCGGTGAATGATGTCAGCGCTGCTGCGGCTGCCCTCTCCAGAGTGCCCTCCGCTGCATGTATCTTCGTCGCAGACAGGCCCCTGGCGCAGGCTTCGACATCGGCTGCGGCGATGCCGTAAGCCGACATGGCGTTGGATATCGCATCCTCCAGCCTTGCCAGGGCCTTCCCGCACATGTCCAGCTCCTCTACTCCGAAGCTTATCGGTTGCCTGTAGTGGCTGGCTACCAGGTAGTACCGGACCACCTTGCCCTCGTACTTCTTGAGGATGTCCCTTACTGTGAAGAAGTTGCCCATGGATTTGCCCATGCGCTCCCCGTCCACGTTCACCATGGCGTTGTGCATCCAGTACTTGACGAACTCGCCGTGAGACAAGCTCTCGCTCTGGGCGATCTCGTTTTCATGGTGAGGGAAGATCAGGTCGCTTCCTCCCAGGTGTATGTCCACAAGGCCTCCGAGGAAGCCCGCCGACATCACCGAGCACTCGATATGCCAGCCGGGCCTTCCAGCTCCCCAAGGGCTCGGCCATGAGGGCTCGCCCGGCTTCGTCGCCTTCCACAGGACGAAGTCCAGAGGGTCGTCCTTCTGCTCCGACAGCTCCACCCTGGCCCCCGCCTTAAGGTCGTCAGGGTTCTGCCCGGAGAGCTTGCCATAGCCCTGGAAGCTGGAGACGTCGAAGTAGACATCCCCACCGCTTTCGTAGGCATGCCCGCTTTCCACAAGGCCCTTCACCATCTCCACTATCTCCGGAACATGCTCGGTGGCCTTGGGCTGATGGTCCGGAGCTCCCACGCCAAGCGCCGCCCTGTCGTCATAGAAGGCCTTCACATACTGGTCCACTATCTGCGACGGGGTGACTCCCCTCTCGTTGGCCCTCCTGATTATCTTGTCCTCGATGTCCGTGATGTTCTGGACGTATGTAACTTCATAGCCCCTAAACTGCAGGTATTTCCTGACCATGTCGGGGACTACGAAGGCCCTCGCGTTTCCGATGTGGAAGTAGTCGTAGACCGTCGGGCCGCAGCAGTACATGCCTACCTTGCCCTGCCTGAACGGAACGAAGTCCTCCTTGCTTCTTGTCATCGTGTTGAATATCCTGATACCCATCTCGAACCTCCAAAGCTACTTCTTCCCCTTGCGGCCACCCTTAGGCCTGGTCTGGAAATATGCGATGGCTATTGCTAGGACGGCTGACACAAGCACAAGCCCCGCAGCCATCACCCAACCCGCATTCCTCTGGAAGAAACCTGGCTCCTCCTGCTCCTTGTCCAAGTAGTCGATGATGTCCTGAAGCTCCTCATCGGCCTTGGCGAGCTCCTCCTCGTCCATCATCCTCTCCTTGGGCTCGACTAGCCACAGCTGGTCCGCCCTTAGAGTCGCCAGCTGAGCCTGCATATCGGAGCGGTCGGTGCCGTCCTTGGCGTACTTGGAGATGAATCTGGCCAGCGGCTCGTACGCCGCGTCATCCGCCTGTCTCTCGTAGAGGGCCACCCTCTCCTTCAGCAGGCCAAGGATCTCGCCCTCGTCGGTTATGCCGTTCGCCTTGGCATAATCCTTCACGTAGGCCGCCACCTCCGAGCCCATCTCATAATGCTCCAAGGCCTTTCCAAGCCCGGCTGTCGCGAGTATCTCCTCCGCTGCAAGGGCCACATCCGCCTTCGGAAGCGATTTGCCAGTGAGCTTCTCATAGGCCTTCACGGCAACCGGAAGGGCCATCATGCCGGGGACAGGTTCAATAGAGCTTACGCTCATAGCCACGTTCCTAATGCCTGCTGTGTAAAACGCATTGGCGAAGACCAGCGGCGAATAGTCGTTGTTAGAGGATGCCACCCAGATGCCCGTGCCCTCCTCCACCTTTCTTATGAAGGCGCCGGATACGCCAAGAGGCCCCATGAGCTCATCGTCGATGAGCCCTTCGAAGAGCGCCTTCTCGGAAGCCTGCGTCACTTTAAGCGGCTCCACTGACTCCCCCATGCTCTCAGCGCCGCTTTGCGTCGATGCTCCGAGCTGGACCTTCATGATGGCTGTCTGGGGTTCGGAGAGCCTCTCCCCCAGTCCCATGATCATGCCCTTCACGTAACTCTCCGCCCCTGAGGCGGTTATCGCCAACAGGGCTATTATCGTCATCATTATCGCCAGTAATGCACGTTTCCTCATTCATCCACCTCATCGCGCGACTGTGGGAACTTCTTGCAGCTGCCCGGGGATATCCAAGCGGCGCTGGCTTTTCCCCAAGCCGCTTCCTATAACAATATATTATATCTTATTATCTCGGAGTATAGCCCTAACATCGGGGATCAATACCCGAAGTTGGTAATCGGCTTAGAGGTTCTATCTCATCCGCCTTATTGGAGTCGGCTGGAAGCAACGACAAAGCAGCCGGCGTAGCAGCCGGTATACGTTAGCCGGTGATTAGAAGTCAGTACCTGTCAGAAAGCCACCCCGATTCCGAACTTCACAAACGCGGAATGCGTCACAAACTGGCCGATTCCGGGGCCATATCCTGCCTCAAGGGAGCTCACAAGCCATTTGTACCGACCTTCGAATCCTGCAGATACGTATGGGTTGAAATACAGGTAATCAGGGCTGTACTCGCTCCATGTGTAGGTGATGCCCGCCCCGACGCTCAAGAAGGCTGACAGCTCCTCTATAATCGGGAGATGCCATTTTGCTATGGCATGGGTACTGAAGCCTCGGACTGCCCCCGAGTTCCTCCCGAACATCAGGTCTGCCCCGAAACCCCAGTTTCTGTACCTGTACAGGTACTCAGCGCCGACACCTGAGATCCATGGGACCATGCCCACTGTGAGCATGGCTGTGTGGTTCGGCGCCGATTGCGCACCAGATGAAGCTGCCGCTGCAAGCAAGATCGAAAGGATCAGCATGATGACGGCGTACTTCTTCATCTTCCCCTCCTGTGCCTGGGCGCATACCCAATAATGATCCTTGCCGCGCATGCTTAAGGGACACATCACGATGAACTGCGTTTAACTGCTTTAGTTAGGGTAACCAGCCCCTCTTGGGGCAACCTTCTCAAAAGTAACCGAAAGGCGCCGAGATCATCCCGGCGCTTCGTACTATATGACCTGCTCTACCAGCATCACAACGAAAGAGGCCATGCCCTCTCCTCTGCCGTAGCTGTCCATACCCTCATTAGTCTTCCCCCTTACGCCGACGGCCCCTGCATCAAGCGACATCGCGTTCGCGAGGTTTCTGGCCATCTCGCCGCTTGCGCCCGAGATCTTAGGCCTCTCCGCAATGAGGACGCAGTCGCAGTTGACCATCCTGTATCCCCTCTCGGCTGCCATCCTCGCCACCTTCGCCAGAAGCATCATGCTATCCGCTCCCTCATACCGGGGGTCATCATCGGGGAAGAGCCTGCCGATATCCCCGAGGCCTGCCGCTGAGGCGAGCGCATCTATCACCGCATGGGCGATGACGTCCGCATCAGAGTGGCCAAGAAGGCCAGCTTCGCCGGGAAACTCGACTCCTGCCAGCACAAGGCGTCTTTCCTTCGACACCCTATGCGAGTCGAAGCCGAATGCGACCTTAAGTGAAGGGCTCCGATTACTCATCGGCTCCCTCTCCTATCCTTCCGGAGGCGAGCGCCTCCGCGATGGCAAGGTCAAGCGGGCTTGTTATCTTGATGTTGTCCTCTCCCCCGTGCACTATCGCAGGCCTGATGCCGCCTCTCATGACGAGCATGCAGTCATCCGTGGCGTACGAGCATGCATCGACATTCTCCATATGGGCCTTCAGCAGTACTTCCCTCTTGAAGGCCTGGGGAGTCTGCACATGCCATATCTTCGACCGGTCCGGAATCTCGGAGATGAACTCCCCGTCCGTGGACACCGCGACAGTCTCCTTCGCGGGCATGGCGGCAGTCGCCGCCCCGCATCCGGCCGCTGCCTCAATGACAGCTTCCAGGGTCTCCTTCGTGACAAAGGGCCTTACCGCGTCGTGCACCACTACTATGTCTATGTCGGAGTCTATCTGCATTAGCCCGTTGTGTACCGAAATCTGCCTCCTAGGGCCCCCCTCAGCCACCCTGGCCTCCAGCGAGAGCCCCTCCAGGAGCTCATCGGCCCTTGACAGCCAACCCTGAGGAAGCACGAGGACTATCTCCGAGAACAGCCCGCTCTGTGCGAGCCTCTGCAGCGTCCACCACATGATAGGCTTTCCGGCCACCTTCAGAAACTGCTTGGGAACGTTCGATCCCATCCTCAGCCCGGCGCCGCCTGCTACTACTATGGCGCCGCAATTGCGGTCCGGGCGGACCTTCTCATTGTCCATTAGCACTCAACCCTTCCTTAATTTTCGTGAATATCAGCCGCCCCGCAGCTGTCTGCAGGACGCTCGTCACCGTCGTCATGGCCTCTGTGCCAATGAGCCGCTTGCCCCCTTCGACTACTATCATGGTCCCGTCGTCGAGGTATCCTACTCCCTGGCCGTGTTCCTTGCCTTCCTTGATTATCGTGACCTGTATGTCCTCTCCTGGAAGGACTATGGGCTTAACCGCGTTTGACAGCTCGTTTACGTTCAGCACGACCACTCCTTGGAGAGTGGCTGCCTTGTTCAGGTTGTAGTCTGTCGTGACTATGGATGCGCCGATGCTTCGCGCGAGCTTGACCAGGCTCTGGTCTATCTCCGCCTCCTCTTGGGTGTAAGCCATTATCCTGAGGTCGATGCTGGCATCGTCCCTCATCCTCTGCAGCACGTCCAGGCCCCTTCTTCCCCTGACCCTTTTGAACTGGTCCGGGCTGTCCGCGACCCTCTGCAGCTCGTTTATTATGAACTCCGGCATGATGAGCGTCCCGTCCAAAAAGCCGCTTCTTGCGATATCCAGTATCCTGCCGTCTATCACAGAGCTTGTGTCGAGAATCCTGGCGCTGGTCCTCGCAAACTGCTTGAAGCCGCCTATCCTGCCCGGTCCGCCTCCAGCCACGGTGCCCGCCATCCTGGTGCTTATGTCGTCCTTAAGCGAGATCGCAAGGACCATGCCCAGGGAGGCCAGAATGACATTCAGCGCGAGGGCGAGGTAGCCGCCTATGACCGGAATGCTCTGCACGGGCATCGAAATCAGAGTCGAGATGACCAGGCCGATGATTATGCCCGCCGCTGCTATGAAGAAGTCGTAGAGCGTGACCTTCTGCATCGATTCGTAGATCCGGCTGGTGAGCCCCTTGACCATACCCGAACCTATTATGGCGAGGAGGAGCCCGACAAGCGCTCCGCATAGCATGAGCATTAGCATGAGCTTGCTGCGCTCCGTGCCGTCCAGCTCCGAGAGCACTGTCTGCCCCGAAGTGAGCAGCAGATGGGCTATATACCCCGCAAGCGCGCCTATGAAGACCAATATGAGCTTAATAAGCTTCTGCATCTTTCCGCCTTTTCCCTGCCTTGCCATTAAATCGGCACGATTGAAGTTTGACAATCGCCCCCGGTGCATTGATAATTAATCTAAGCAACAGGCACAGGGGGTGCTCACGATGAACAAGCCTACGATGCAAGCTTTCCAGGATGGTGTGCATGAGAACCTGTTCCGACACAAGAGCGTCCTTGATACCATGTCCAAGCTCGGCGAATCCTCAGCCCGCCTCAACAGGGCGGTCACCAAGGCCGTCACTGTATGCGGCTGCCTCAAGATCAACGCCACCGAAAGGCAGCGCTTCCCCGAGGATCTGCCATTCGAGCAGATAAAAAACCAGCTGAACACCCACCTTCTAGGCGAGCTATGCCCGGAATGCCGCGAACATGTCGAGGAGGAGGCAGGACGCGTCGTGTTCTACCTTACCGCCTTGTGCGACACCCTGGGGATGAACCTGGAGGACATCGTAGCCGCAGAGAACGGCAAGATATCCGCCTTGGGCAAGTTCAGCCTCCGCTAGGAGTCGCTGACCTGGTCTTTTATGCGCTTCAGGCCCTCGAACAGGGTGACAGCACGGCTCTTGCCTATGCCTTCCACCTCATCAAGCTCATCCACGCTTGCCTTCAGGAGCTTACTCAAGCTTCCGAAGCTCTCTATGAGATTCTCCACTACCTGCTCAGGCATCCTAGCAGTAAGCCTCGACACGGTCCGGTAGCCCCTTGCGACGACCTCGGTCTCAAGGCCGGCCTCCCCTAGCCTTCTTATGTTCTTCTCGATCTGGCCGGGCTCAAGCACATCCTCCAGGTCCCACTCCTCCATGGCGTTCAGAAGCTTCCAGGGCTGCTTATGCTCAGCCTCCTCCATGTAGTCCTTCAGTATGTTCTCGGCCTCTTCACGCCTGCCCCTGATGAGCTCCTGCATCTGCATCTTAATCAGCCGGCCTTCGGCCCCGAGCTCGATAATGTAGCTTGTCACCTCCTCGGAGACACGCCTTGTGAGCTCCCAGCGCCTGATGCACTCCGCCACGTCGGCTACAGTGACGTCGTCTTCGAACTCGAAGGTATTAAGCTGCAGCACGGCCTTCTCGAGCACCTCGCGGTAGCGCGCGAGCGTCTGCAAAGCCTGGTTCGCCATGTTCAGGCTGTAGCCAATGTCGCGCATGATGTACTTGTACTTGTTGAAGTAGATGGTAATCACATTCCGCCTGCTGGATATCGCGACTACGGGCTTGCCCGTTGCCCGTGACATGCGCTCTGCGGAGGCGTGCCTGGTGCCGGTCTCGTTGGTGGGGATGTCAGGCGACGGGAACAGGTGCACGTTGGCATACATGATCCTGTCCAGGGCGTTGGATAGTATTATCGCCCCGTCCATCTTCGCCAGCTCATATATGCTGTTGGGAAGGTAGGGGGCGTCTATCCTGAAGCCGCCCTTCGTAAGCTCCATAACCTCCGGGCTGTCCCCGAGTACTATGAGCGCTCCGGTCCTTGCCCTGAGTATGAACTCGATGCCCTCATGAAGCGGAGTGCCGGGTGCCAGCTGGGTAACGACGTGCCTTATGCTCTTTGGAATCAAGCTGCATCACCCCAATCCTTTTCATCCATATTCATTACTTCTAATATGTTAGCGCCGATTCCTTCCGGGAAGCCTCAGCCAACCAAATAATCGAGCGCCTCGGCTAGAGTTGATGCGCCTATGACGTCAGCCTCGCCCGTGAGCATCCTTCCGGCCTTGAGCCTTGCGAAGTTCGCTTTGGGCATCACTACGGTCCTGAATCCCAGCCTTGCAGCCTCGGAGAGCCTCGCCTCGGCCCTGGTCACGGACCTGAGCTCACCTGATAAACCCACCTCCCCGAAGACCGCGGTCCCGGGGCTTATCGCGCGGTTCCTGAAGCTTGAGGCGAGGCTTGCCGCTATGCCCAGGTCCGCCGCAGGCTCGTCAACCGCGATTCCCCCAGCCACGTTCATGAACACGTCATTCGCCTCGACTGGTATGCCCACGCGCCTGCCCAGCACCGCGATTAGTATCGCAGCCCTGCCGGAGTCGATGCCCGACACGGTCCTCCTGGGAAAGCTCGCCGTAGGGGCACCTACAAGCGCCTGTATCTCCACCAGAAACGGCCTGGTGCCCTCTATGCACGGGGTGACCACAGACCCTGCCATGCCTGCGACCCTTTCCCTGAGGAAGGCCTCCGACGGGTTGCTGACCTCTGTAAGGCCGGCCTCCCCCATCTCGAACACACCTACCTCGTCAGTCGAGCCGAACCTGTTCTTAAGCGTCCTTACGACCCTGTACGCATGCTGCATCCCGCCTTCGAACTGCAGCACTGTGTCCACCATGTGCTCAAGCACCTTCGGTCCAGCAACAGCGCCGGTCTTCGTGACATGGCCCACCATGAACACGGCCATCCCGGAGGACTTGCCCGCATCTATGAGGAGCGAGGCGCACTGCCTGACCTGGCCGACGCTGCCTTGGGCCGAGGATAGCGACGAGTCCTGCATCGTCTGGATGGAGTCTACTATTAGAACGTCGGGTTTCATCCTTCCGGTTGCATCAAGCACGTCGGCAAGGTCGGTCTCCGGGAGCACGAATATGGAATCCGAGGCCGCTTTGATCCTTCTTGCCCTCATGCCTACCTGATGGACCGACTCCTCCCCCGAGACGTAAAGCACCTTGCCCCTCTCGGCGACCCTGGAGGCGGCCTGCATGAGAAGCGTGGACTTGCCGATGCCCGGCTCGCCCGATACGAGTATCGCAGAGCCCTTCACTATCCCGCCGCCCAGCACCCTATCAAGCTCGCCAATGCCCGTGGCTATCCTCTCTGAACCCGTCTCCGGCACATCGGAGAGGCTTATGGGCTGTCTGGCCGACGACCTGGGCTTCAGCTTGGCGGGTGACGGCTCATCTGCGGCTATCTCCTCCACTATGCTGTTCCAGCTCGAGCAGGAGGGGCATCTGCCGTACCAGTTCGGAAACTCTGCCGCGCACTGCTGGCATACATACCTTGACTTAGGCTTCCTCATCCTCTGTCCCTCCCGCCCTTCTCCTTTTGCCCTTCGTGTCGAATGCCAGAGACAGCCTCTTCTCCGTCCAAGCCACTGTCGTGGCAGCCAGTGCCGCGCTGATGCCAGAGCTTGCCGCTATCGCCAGGTCCCCTTCCACAAGCTTCATCATGAGCCAGCTGAGGGCAAGGCCGACGGCCCCTGCGGCAATGAGCGCGAGGGATGATTCCCTCTGCGCCACCTGCCAGGTAGCCTGGTTCTTCATCGCAAGGATGCTCCTATAGCCGCGGCCGAAGTGCGGCTCGCGCGGGGGGCTTATGAGCCTCGTCATCCCGGTCACAAGCACCCATGCCGCCGTAATCAGGCAAAGCAGAACCCTCAATAGGTACCTCCGGTAAGAAAAGGCCCCGGCGGAAGCGTCCTTCCCGGGGCCTTCGGTCTAGGTTTGGATCAGGCCTCAGGACTTAGCGGTCACGCTCACGCCGTCTATGAGCATGTACGGAGTAAGGCACATCGACATGCTGAAGTCGCGTTCCCTGCTCATCGCCACCAGGCCCTTCGCGAAGAGGTCATAGGAGTTGCCGGCGATCATGAGGTTCTTGACCCTGCCGACGATCTTGCCCCCCTTCACCCTGTAGCCAAGGCCCACGTTGTTCGAGAAGACCCCTGCCATGGCGTTGCCCTGTCCGACTCCCAGGCAGTATTCGATGAGAAGGCCGTCACCGACCAGCTCCAGCAGCTCATCGAGGCTCTTGTCGCCCGGCTCGACGGATATGAGAGAGGGGGACGGGGACGGAGGCGCCTCGAAGCTTGGGCGGTAACCCGAGCCGGTGCTCCTCTTGCCGTACATGTCAGCCGTAAGCAGGTCGTAGAACGGCTCTCTTATCGTTCCCCGGCTTATTAGAGGCGCCTTCTCAGTGGGCATACCCTCATGGTCAAGGCCACCAGACCTGAACCAGTACCTGACCGTCGGGTCGTTCCATACCGTAAGCGCCTCAGCCACAGCCTTCTTGCCCATGAGGCCTTTTATGGGGGACACCCCCATCTCGACCGCCTTGCCGTTGAAGCCCATCTGGAAGGGAAGAAGCAGGCTGTCCATGCCCATCGGGGAGAACAGCACCCTTGTGGGCCCGCTTTTAGCGTCCACTATCTCAGCGGCGAGGGAGATCTTGCTTGCCACCAGCTCAGCGGCGCTGTCGGCGTCATACTCACCCACAAGCGGGATGCAGAAGCCGGGTATCATCAGGACATCGGACCCCTTGACCACGTTCGCGCCGAAGTAGACGCTGTACATGCCAAGCTCGGTCTCATAGTCCAAGCCCGACGAGTTTAGTATCCTTATCTTCTCCTGCTCGACTGTTATGCTGGTCTCCGGGTAGCATTCCGGCGACAGCTTCTTCAGCTTCTCCACGAACTTCGCGCCCATCTCAACGATCTCGCTTACACCGAGATTAGCCGCCGAAGGCTTCATGGTGTCAACCTCTTGCACTCCCTTGGATGCAGCCGGGAATGCGAACTTCGCTGCAGGCCCGGCTGCTGCCGCATCTAGCGCCAGGTTGACCATCCTGTCCGACTGAGTGAAGTCCGTAGTGGAGGCGAAGCCCAGCCTGCCTCCCTTTATCGCCCTCAGGGCGGCGCCGGTGCGCCTTTCCGAGTTCACGAGCTTCAACTTGCCGGCATCGTATTGGACCTCGGCCTTCCTTGCGTCAGCGTAGAACAGCTCGGCGGATTCGGCCTTGTTAAGCGCCTGCTTAAGTATCTTCTCCATCTTACCTTCCTCCGACAACGACGTTCTTGATCCTTATGGAAGGGGCGCCCATCATGACTGGAAGCGGATACTGACCGCCCTTGCCGCATCCTCCGGTATGCCCGGTCCACTTGAAGTCAGAGCCGATGCCCTCGATGTTCATAAGAGTCTCGAAGAGGTTGCCGGCCATGACTACGTCTCTGACCCTCTCGGCTATCCTGCCGTCTCTTATCATGAACGCCTCCCTCGCCGAGAAGGAGAACTGCTCTATCATGGTCTGGCCGCCATATGCCGCAACTGCGAAGAGTCCCAGCTTGATGTCCCCTATGAGATCCTCGAATCTCTTGTTGCCCGGCCTTATCACGGTGTTTCTCATCCTGACTATGGGGGCGAAGCGGTAATTGATCGCCCTTGCATTGCCGGTCGGAAGCTCGCCAAGCCTTCCTGCCGTCTCCCTTGAGTGTATCCTTCCTACAAGAAGGCCGTTCGTGATGAGAGGCGCCGTGACTGCGGGGGTGCCCTCGTCGTCGTATTTAAATGAGCCTCTTAAGCCCCACGGCACCGGTTCGTCTGCTATGTTAAGGAAGTCCTGCCCGAAGCGCCTTCCCAGGGTCATCATCTTCTTTGCGTCCTCGTTTTCGGCGATGAAGTCGGATTCCGAGAGGTGCCCAAAGGCTTCATGCGCGAAGACCCCCGCTAGCTGCGGGTCACAGACGACAGTATAGCTACCGGCCTTGACCTGCTCTGCCGCTATCGAGTCTATGCAGGTGGCGACCACCTTCCTCGCCATCTCGCCCTTGCCCTCGAGGTCAGTGAAGTCAAGCGTGCTGCCTATCCCCTCGAACGCCTCGACGGGCCTGCCGTCTCTTAGCGCAGTGGCCGACATGGACGCGTTCATGTCAGAGCCCTCGGATTCTATGAAGGCCCCGTGCGAGTTGCAGTAGTACTTCTTCACATAGAAGTCCGAGTAGCGGACCATGCTGTTTACGATGCGGCTGTCGCTCTTGGAGAGTATCTCGGCGTAGCCTCCGAGTACCTTCATCTTCTGCTCGAGAGACACATCCCTTGATCCCCTCTTAAGCCCGAGGCTAACAACGTCGCTTGCCGGGACTACTGTCGCAAGCCTCACCTTCTCCTCAGCCGGGATGAAAGAGCCTACATAGCCTGCCGCGGTTATGGCGTCATCACAGGCTTTGGCCATGGATGAAAGGTCATTGAACGCGGCGAAGCCCCAGCCGCCGTTCACCAGCGCCCGGACGCTTCCGCCCAGGTCCACCTTGGCAGTGACCTGGTCCACCGAGGAAAGGCGGAACACAAGGGACGCGGATTCTCTCTGCTCGATTCTCACCTCGAGGAAGTCGGCCCTGCTCCTGTTCTTTTCGATTACGTCGGTCATGATGCCCCTGAAGTCCACGAAATCAACCCCCTGCCGCCGGCAGGCCACAACAAAGGGGGCCAGGACCGGCGCTATTTGCTTATGAAGTTCAACGGATTCTGAGGTTTGTTGTTGTAGCGGATTTCGAAGTGGAGGTGCGGGCCTGTGGACCTTCCGGTGTTGCCCGAATAGGCTATCACCTGGCCCTGGCTGACCCTGTCGCCTCTTGAGACGAGGAATTTGGAGTTATGCGCGTAATACGTCTTGTAGCCGTTGCCGTGGTCGATGATGACCAGCATGCCGTAACCGGTTCCCCAGCCGGCTGTGGTCACGACGCCAGCAGCCGCAGCCTTTATGCTCGTGCCCGTGGGTACTCCCCAGTCGAGCCCGTCGTGGCGGTACGCATACCTTGCGTCGAAGTATTGGGTGATCCTCGCTCCCCTCCAAAGCGGATGTATGAAGCTCATGCCGCCGCCTGAGCCGCCCGTGGTTGCGGAGCTCGCCGAAGCCGTCCTGGGCATCTTGCCTCCGGGGATGACCAGGAGCTGCCCTATCTTTATGGAGCCATCGTTAAGCTCATTGGCCTCCATGATTATCTGCTGGCTGACCTGATATTTCTTGGCGAGGTCGTAGACCGTGTCGCCGCTTTTGACAGTGTGGGTAAGTCCAGTCACCGACGGGAAAGTCAGCTTCTGGCCGACCTTGAGCGCATTGGGGTTTGATATCTTGTTGGCGTTTACTATGGTCGCCTCGTCGACGTTGTAGGCCTTCATGATGGCCCAGATCGTGTCTCCGGGCTGCACCACATGCTCGATTATGTAGGGCTTCTTCTCGACGATCTTCCTCAAGCTCTCCAGAGGCGAGCCTGTGCTCAGAGATTCCTCGGCCGAAGTCAGCATGCTCTCGTCGAAGCCGTGCCCGCCAGGGGTGTCCGAGAAGGGCGCGACGAGCACGTTAAGGACGTTGCCGGCGATGTCGGCCAGGCCAAATCCGCCGCCAGTGCCCTCATATGAGTATCTTGAAGTGAGGTTGGCTGAGGTAGGGGTGAGCATGATGAACAGCATGGACAGAAGCAGCAGCGTGAACGTGAACGCCACGGACCTCGGCATCTTCGGCATGTCCTGTCTGTTCCTCAATTCATGTCCCCTTCCACGGATAGATACATAGTTATTCTACATCAAGGCGACCCCTCAGGCAAACGCGCGGCAAGCTGAGGGCATCGCGCGCACATTACTTAAACGTGCGCCTAGAGGTATGCGTTCCCCTTCTCCTTCATGTTGCTTGCGTACTTCGAAGTCACGACCCGCTCTATGAGCTCCTCGTTGCTTACCGACTGCTTGACCCTCGAGAACAGGAAGTCCGCGGATTCGGTGCTGGACATGCTGGCCATCGCAACCCTGAGGACATAGGCCGCCTCCTTCTCCTTGGGGGAGTAGAGGAGCTCGTCTCTTCTTGTGGATGACGACTTTATGTCTATCGCGGGGAATATGCGGCGGTCGGCAAGGTCTCTCTCAAGGTGTATCTCCATGTTGCCGGTGCCCTTGAACTCCTCGTAGATCATGTCATCCATCCTGCTTCCGGTATCGACGAGCACTGTGGCTAGTATGGTGAGAGATGCGCCGTCTCTGATATTCCTCGCCGCTCCGAAGAATCTCTTCGCGGGGTGCAGCGCTGCGGGGTCAAGGCCGCCTGAGAGCGTCCTTCCCGAAGACGGGGTGGTAGTGTTGTATGCCCTTGTGAGCCTTGTTAGCGAGTCAAGCAGGATGCAAACGTTCTTCTTGTGCTCAACCTGCCTTTTAGCGATCTCAAGCACGATTTCGGCCACTTTGATATGGTTTTCCGCCGGCTGGTCGAATGTGGAGGAGAACACCTGGCCCTTGTCGCCTACCCACTGCACCCAGTCCGTGACTTCCTCAGGTCGCTCGTCGACGAGCAGCACGATAAGCTTGATGTCGGGGGAGTTCTCGATTATCGCCTTGGCGACGGTCTTAAGCACCGTGGTCTTTCCTACCTTCGGCTGTGCGACGACCATGCCCCTCTGGCCCATGCCGATGGGCACCACAAGGTCGATGACGCGCCCTGTGAAGTCGTGGGCGCCGTTTTCGAGCCTTATCCTGTCGTTGGGGAAAATGGGGGTCAGCTCCTCGAACGCGCGACGGGTCTCGCAGTAAGAGGGATCGTCGCCGTTTACGTACTCCACCCTGATTAATGCGGAGTTCTTCTCGATCTCGTTCGGCGGCCTTACATAGCCTGAGACCTCGTCGCCGTTTCTGAGCCTGAACCTCTTGATCTGCGAGGGGGATATGTATATATCGTCCGTCCCCTGCATGTGGGGCTGGTTTGCTCTGAGGAAGCCATATCCTTCAGGCTTGATCACCAGGATCCCCTTGGCGGAGACCGCACCTTCCTTCATCCTTACCGGGACCGGCTTCTCCTTCTCCGGTTCCGGCAGAAGCTCAGCCGGCGGTTCCTCGCCGATGGGCATCTCCGCGACCGAAGCGGCGATCTCGTCAGGCACCGCGTCGAACTCCTCTGGCAGCTCCTGCTGCCCTTCGAGTATTCGTCCGATCAGGTCCTCCGGCTCTGCGCCTAGGTCGGCACCCTTCTCAGGAACCCTTCTGGGTGCCGGTTCGACGCCGGCATCCTTCAGCATCTTCGTGATGAAGTCTATGCCCTCTTTCGTCGGCTCAGCCTTGTCGCCGGGCTCGGCGATGCTTATTATCTTGAAGGACATCGGCTCTATCGTCTTCATCTCGGGTTCGCGGTTTATCCTGGGCCGTCCCCGCTTCTTCCTCTCAGCCGGCTGTTCCTCCGGCCCGGGCTTCGGGGACTTCGCCTCTTGCTGCAGCCTGGTGAGTATCTCCAGAAGCTCGGCCTTCCTCAGCGTCCTGAAGCCGGGGACCTTGAGCTTCCTTGCCTCCTCCTTGAGCTCAAGAACGCCCATCGAGGTGAGGTCCAACGCGATTATCTCCATGATTTTCCTCCGTCCGGGCGATACAGCCCGGGTTCGTTCAGGTGGGATGCACCTTGAAAAGCGGTGCTACTGCCTTTGCGGCAGTCACCAAAATTGGTGATATTTGTCATGAAAATGTGAGTACTGAAATGGCAGTACAAGACTTTTCCTACACTATTCTATACAATCAGGCAGTTTCCTTCAAGTTTCCGAAAGTTTTATACGGCCCTCTCCTTCGCCGCCTTGATGAAGGCGTCGAAGAGCGGGTGGGGCCTGTTGGGCCTCGACTTAAATTCAGGGTGGAACTGCACCCCTACGAAGAACGGGTGGGACGGGAGCTCGCAGATCTCCACGAGGTCCCTTTTCGGGTTCCATCCCGTGAAGATAAGGCCGCATTCCTCCAGCCTGTGCTTAAGTTCGTTGTTGACCTCGTATCTGTGGCGGTGCCTCTCCTGCACGGAATCGGCCCCCCCGTAGATGCCCCTTGCTATGCTTCCCTCTTTCATAGCGCACTCATAGATGCCGAGCCTCATGGTGCCGCCCTTGTTGTCGATGCCCTTCTGCTCCGGCATAAGGTCTATCACCGGGTGCGGGGTGTCCGGCCTGAACTCGGCTGAGTGCGCATCGGCCATGCCGCAGACGTTCCTTGCGAACTCGATGACGGCCATCTGCATCCCGAGGCAGAGCCCGAGAAACGGGATCCTGTTCTCCCTTGCGTACCTGACGGCCCTTATCTTGCCCTCTATGCCGCGGTCGCCGAAGCCTCCGGGGACCAGTATGCCGTCCGCGCCCTTTAAGACCAAGTCCACGTCGGCGTCGCCCTCAAGGCCCCCCGAATAGATCCAGTCCACCTTGACCGAGGCTCCGTTTCCTATCGCCGCATGCTTCAGCGCCTCTACCACGCTAAGGTATGCGTCCGGAAGCGCCACATACTTGCCCACCAGGGCTATCCTTACCGTTTTCTCGGGCGATTTTGACCTTTCGACCATGGCGCTCCATTCCCTAAGGTCCGGGGTCCTGTCCTCCATGCCGAGCCTGGCGAGCACGATCTTCGCAAGGCCCTCGCGCTCAAGCTGGAGCGGGACCTCGTAAAGAGACTGCAGGTCGGGGTTGAAGATGACGGCTTCCGGGTCAATATCGCAGAACAGCGCGATCTTGTTCTTTATCTCCCTCGGCAATGGCACCTCTGAACGGCAGACGATGGCGTCCGGCTGTATGCCCTCCGACCTCAGCTCCTTGACGGAGTGCTGCGTGGGCTTCGTCTTGAACTCGCCGCTCATCTTGAGGTAGGGCACCAGGGTCACATGCACGAAGAAGGTGTTCTCCCTGCCTATCTCGCGCCTCAGCTGCCTTACGGCTTCGAGGTAGGGCTGGCTCTCGATGTCGCCGACCGTGCCTCCGATCTCGACGATGATGAAATCGGGCCTGTCCGCCTCAAGCGCCTTGATCCTTCTTTTTATCTCGTTGGTGATGTGGGGGATTACTTGGACGGTGCCTCCGAGATAGTCGCCGCGCCTCTCGTTTGCCAGTACCTGCGAGTAGATCATTCCGGTGGTGATGTTGTTGCTGCGCTTGACGTTGATGTCTATGAACCTTTCGTAGTGGCCCAGGTCGAGGTCCGTCTCGGCCCCGTCTTCGGTAACGAATACCTCCCCGTGCTGATACGGGCTCATCGTTCCCGGATCTACGTTGATGTAGGGGTCGAATTTGAGGATGCTAAGCGTGTAGCCCCTTGCCTTGAGGAGCCTTCCCAGGGATGCGGCCGTAATGCCCTTGCCGAGCCCCGAAACCACCCCGCCCGTCACTATCACAAGCCTAGCCATATTCATCCTCCCGGAATGTCTTTTAAATACTTGTCTATTCTACATCAGGACGCAGCGAAGATACAAATGGTTATTTTACTGCCCGAGGACCGGCGAAAGGATGAGATACACGGGATATGCGCCATCCGCCCTCTGCTTTTCGAGCCGGTACTCCCTTGCCCCGTGCTCAACGACGCCCTGCTTGCCGTCCGTGAAGTCCGAAAGGGGCCTCAGGGCCGGAAAGCCCGGCTCCATCGAGTAATGCATCGGCATGACTATCTTCGGCTTTATCGTGGATACCAGCTTGTCGGCTTCCTTCGGGTCTATCGTGAATGTCCCTCCGATGGGTATGAGCAGCATGTCTATGCCCTCAAGCCTTAGAAGCTCGTCCTTGCTGGGAATGACTCCGAGGTCTCCTAGGTGGCAGAGCCTTATGCCCTCGCTCTCCACTATGAAAATCATGTTCGGGCCGCGCTTGGCCCCCATCTGGTCGTCGTGCCAGCTGGGTATACCCGTCACCCTAAAACCGTCGAACTCGTGCCTTCCCGCCTTGTCCACCACCACGGGGCGGCCCTTAACAGCCTGTATGTAGTCGTGGTCGAAGTGGTGGTGGCTTACGGTCACCACATCCGCAGTAAGCTCCTGCGGAAGCATCCCCACCTTCTGGTTGTAGGGGTCCATCACTATCCTCTTGCCGTTGGATGCCTTGACCAGGAAACACGAATGGCCCAGCCAAGTAACCTGCATAGCCATCCTCCTACCTCCTTTGCGCGCTGCCGGCGGCCAGAAGCTCCTCCTGCATGGCCTCCCTGCCGCTCTTCCTGTGAAGGCCGTACCGCGAGAGAAGGCGTCTGGTCGCGAAGCAGACGAAATAGGCGTTCGCGGAACCGTATACGAATATGCCGAACAGCACCATCACCAAGTAAGCCCAAGAGGACCACGTCAGCGACAGTATCGGCAGGATATAGCCCATAAGGCCGAAGGCCAGCAGAAGGACCCCTGCGGTAATGCTGTATGCCGGGTTGTCCATCATCAGCAGGAAGCCCTTGTACAAGGCCTTGAATAGCCTTTCGTCGCGCTCGACGATAATTCCTGCCGCAAGCACTGCGGAGGTGAACGTGAAGAGCCCTACCCATGATGCGACGCCGAAGGCGATGTATCCGAGGGCAGTCCCCAGCGTGGGAAGGTAAAGCATGACGGGGGTGTACAGCAGGAGGGCGACGACCGCCACGGCGAAAAGGCCGGCAAACCTCGGGAGCCTGGCCATAAACGGCCTGAAGAAGGCCCTTATGTCGAAGTCCTCCAGATGCACTGCGCCGTTCGCCATGCTCATGGCAGAAAGCGATGCCGCCGAAAGGATCAATGACGCGGGGATGAGCATCAGGGGCGTAGCTACCAGGAGCACGAGCTGCGCCGCTATGAAGCCCAGCGCCCACCAGGCGCTCGAGAACACGAACGAGAGCACTATCCTCTCATACCACAGCCTGAAGGCCCTGCCCAGGTCCTTCAGCGCATCAAGCGGGGTCGGAGCCTTGCCTTGGGCCTTTAGCTCCTCCAAGGGATCACATCCTCTCGGGTGCAGTAATTCCCATGAGCGGAAGAAGGTTCGAAAGCGTGATCCTTACGGCGTCTACCAGGGCAAGCCTTGCCGCGGTCATCGCCTTGTCCTCGCTTACCACCCTGCATTCTGTATAGAACCTGTGGAACTCGGCCGCCAGCTCGTAAGCATACCTTGCCATCCTGGAGGG
The DNA here is from genome assembly GCA_964532805.1 of uncultured Clostridia bacterium. Taxonomy (GTDB): domain Bacteria; phylum Bacillota; class DTU025; order DTU025; family MWDF01; genus MWDF01. The sequence goes on along the minus strand of CAZHKX010000005.1, from coordinate 17,850 downwards.
CTGCAGCTCGCCGACTGCCGCGGCCAGCTCGTCAGGGAAGGCCGCCATCGTCCTTACAAGGGAGGTCTCGGTCGGATGAGAAAGGACCGAAGCATCGGCATCCTCCATCGAGGCCAGGTCCTCCCCCTCGCGCACGGCCTTCTCGAATATCGAGCAGCACCTCGCGTGGGCGTACTGTATATACCAGACAGGGTTGTCGGGGGTGCTCTTCGCGGCCACCGCCATGTCGAACTCGAGGTGGGAGTTGGTGTTGCGCATTATGAAGAAGTAGCGGGCGGCGTCTTTGGGCACCTCCTCCAGCAGGTCGTCCATGGTGATGAACTCCCCTGCCCTCTTGGACATCTTGACTGCCTCGCCGTCTCTGAGAAGTGTCACCAGCTGCAGTATGAGCACGTGCAGGGTGTCCTCCGGATAGCCGAAGGACTTGATGCCGGCTTGCATCCTGCCCTGGTAGCCGTGATGGTCAGGGCCAAGTATGTCAATGAGCTTCGTGAAGCCCCTCTGCAGCTTGTCGAGGTGGTATGCGAAGTCGGGCGTTACATAGGTGTAGTCCCCGTCGCCTTTAATGAGGACCCTGTCCTTGTCGTCGCCGTATGCCGTCGACCTAAACCAGAGGGCGCCCTCCGCCTCGTACAGGTCCCCCTTGGCCCTCATGCGCTCCACCGTATCCTCCACCGCGCCCCTGTCCCTTATTGACTTCTCCGAGGTCCATGCGTCAAACTCCACGTTATAGGCTGCAAGCGACCTCTTCTGCCAGGCCAGCATCCTCTCCAGCGCAAACTCCTTGAGCCTCATCTTCGCTTCCTGCGGGCTTAAGGCATCTATCTCGCCGCCTATGAGCTTCCTGGCCTCGTCGGCGATATCCTGCACGTAGAGGCCCCTGTAGCCCTCCTCTGGGAAGGCGCAGTCCTCCCCTGAGGCCTGCCTATACCTCGCGTGAACCGATTCTGCAAGGATGTCCACCTGGTTTCCGGCGTCGTTCACGTAGAACTCGCTTCTCGCATCATATCCTACGAAGCTCATCATCCTTGTAAGGGAGTCACCCACAGCGGCTGCCCTGGCGTTCACAATATTAAGGGGCCCGACTGGATTCGCCGAGACGAACTCGACGTTGACCTTCTCACCCCTGCCAAGGCCGCTTCTTCCGTATCCGGCGCCTGCCCGCCTGATCTCCCTAACCGCATAGGCCATCCACTTATCTGCCAGGAAGAAGTTTATGAAGCCGGGGCCTGCCACCTCTGCCCTTGCTATCATGGGATTTCCGGAGGCGTTGACGGCTGAAGCTATCTCCTCTGCCAACTGCCTGGGCTTCAACCCGGCCGATTTGGCGAGGCTCAATGCCATAGGCGTCGCGAAATCCCCGAACTTCAACTCCTTGGGCACCTCTATCGGTATGCTTGCGCCCTCGGGCAATAGGCCCTGCTGCCCCATGCCGACAAGCGCCGCCCTTACTGCGGTCTCTATCTGGCCTCTCATATAGGCTGAGATGTTAATGAATCCCTCTTCGTTCATGCGGTGATCCTCCGGTGCGGCCCTAGGCGTGCGCCCGGCCGGTTTTACTATGCATTATCATATTAGTATAATAGATAATTGGATTTCCATGTAGGCAATATGAGGGGAGAGCCGATGGGCGTTATCGTCAGGATGGAGGCAATATCGAGGAGCTTCGGGGGCAGGGCTGCGCTTAAGCCGGTGAGCGCAACCGCTTCGCCCGGTCGCCTTCTTGTCATAGCGGGGCCGAACGGCTCCGGCAAGTCGACCCTTCTGAAGATAGCAGCAGGGCTTATAAGGCCCACTTCCGGCAAAGTGGCTTATCTCGATGGGACCGAGGCATGCTCCCCGTCGGCGTTCTCCTCCAGGATAGGCTTCCTGTCCCCTGAGCTCATGCTCTACGAGGAGCTCAGCCCCCTGGAGAACCTCACATTCTTCGGAAGGCTTAGAGGCGTGAGAGCCCCGGAGCAGGAGGCAGAGGCCCTTCTAAAGGACGTCGGCCTTCTGGACAGGTCCGATGACCCGCTTTCGTCATTCTCGTCGGGCATGAGGCAGAGGGTCAAGTACTGCTTCGCCTTGCTGGGCGGTCCGGATGTGCTTCTTCTGGATGAGCCCACCGCAAACCTTGACGAGCCGGGCAAGCAGATGGTCTACTCCCTTATAGCTGGGCTGAAAGCCTCCAAGACTATCATAGTTGCGACAAACGAAAGGGAGGAGGTGCTCATGGGCGATGACAAAGTCCTCCTTCATCAGTAGCGCGGCGGCAGTATTCGCCAAAGACGTCAGAAGCGAGATGAAGACCAGGTACGGCATAGGGTCCGTCGCCCTGTTCGCCGTCACTTCCCTGGTCGTGGCGAGCTTCGCGGTGAGCCCCTATGCCCTCGAGGCAGACACCCAGTCGGCCTTCCTTTGGATAGTGCTGTTCTTCTCGGCTATGTCGGGCCTTTCCAGGAGCTTCGTCAAGGAGGAGGAGACCAGGACGTCCATAGCACTGAGGCTTGCGGCGAGGCCTCTTGCCGTCTACTTCGGCAAGCTCCTCTTCAACCTGGCGCTCATGTTCGCAGTCGAGCTCATCGTAGTGCCGCTCTTCCTCGTGTTCCTGGACATAAGCCTTGCCGCGCCGGCTGCGTTCGTCGCCTCCGTCGCATTGGGCACCCTTTGCCTTTCTGCATCGAGCACGATAGTCGCGGCGATAATCTCGAAGGCGAACTCCAAGGGCACGCTCTTCGCCGTGCTATCCTTCCCGGTATCGATGCCCGGGCTCGTGATGGCTGTGCGGATGACGAACAACGCCCTCTCCGGGCTGGGGTTAGGCACGGTGCTCCCCGAGGTTGGGGGCATACTAGCCTTTACGGTTATAATCACGACGCTCTCGGCCATGCTGTTCGAGTTCGTCTGGAACGATTAGTGCCAATTCGATGTCACTCTCATGTGACTGGAGGTAGGAATGGTTCTTAAGTATCTGCTGGGGATATGGATGGCAGTCGTGTCGCTTGCGGCCTTCGTGTGGGCGCCGGCCGATGCGACTCTGGGGGAGATCTCAAGGATAATCTTCTTCCACATACCCACGGCCTGGGTGGCTGTTGTGGGCTTCCTGGGCTGCATGGTCTATGGGATTAAGTATCTGACCAGGCGCAATATCATGGACGACTACGCGGCTGCCGTCTGGGCCGAGATCGGCCTTCTCTTCATCGTGGTGGCGACGGTAAGCGGCGCCATTTTCGCGAATGCGACCTGGGGCGCCTACTGGAGCTGGGATCCCAGGCAGACGTCCATCTTCGTGCTCTTCCTGATATACATGGCATACCTTGCCCTAAGAAGCGCGGTTGACGACCCTGAAAGGAGGGCCTCGCTGTCGTCGGTCTATTCCATTATTGCCTTCGTAACGGTGCCTCTTCTGGTGTTCGTGATACCGAGGCTCCCGGGCATACAGGGGTTGCACCCCGACGACGCGATAATATCGAAGGATCTGAACATGGACCTTAAGATGCTCCTCGTGTTCATAGCATCCCTCATCGGCTTCACCGGCGTATCCGTCTGGATGTTCAGGCTGAAGATGAGGATGATTGCAGTGAAGCACGCGGACGAGATTTCCGACGGAGGTAAGTGAGATGGATTACGCATCCAGCGGATCATTGTGGATAACCGGAGCCGTGGCGGTCGTGACCTGGGCATTCGTCTTCTTCTACATGCTCAAGGTGGACAGGGACCTGGCCAAGGCTGAGAAGAGGCGCAGGAGAAGCGCCTAAAGGTAGATTTTTAGGAAGGACTGTGGGAAATTGGCAGCCAATAAGAAAACTATAGGCCTTATAGCAGGCATTGTCATAATCGCAGCGATGGCAGCCGTCGTGCTGGTGTCGTTCTCGGGGTCGCTTACGCCGTATGTCACCCTGGACGAAGCCCTGCAGAAGGGGACGACCGTGCAGGTGGCCGGCGTGCCCGACTTCGCAAGCGCAAGATACGAGGAGGGCACGAACGACTTCATATTCGAGATGACCGACCACGTCGGCAGGTCCGCAACAGTGAGGTTTCTGGGCGCCAAGCCCTCGAACTTTGATGATGCGACCAATGTCGTGGTCATCGGCAAGTACGACGGAGTCGAGTTCGTCGCCAAGAAAATGCTCGTCAAATGCCCGTCCAAGTACGAGGCGGGCGGAGGTGGAAGGTAATGGGCTTCTGGGATTTGCTACTTGTGCTGGCAGCCGCCGCGACAGTCGGCTCCGGCATCTCCTATGCAATGGCCGCGAGGATATCCGTTGGCGCATCATCGCTTTCAGCCGCAAAATCGTCTTCCCACAGGAAGGCGCTGGGCTTGGGAAGGCTTCTCATGACAGCTTCGCTTGCCCTCCTGCTGGCAGCATCGGCGGGGCTCCTCTCGATGTTCCTCAGCCATGATTTCAGCTACGAGTACGTCGCAAGGAACTCCAGCAGGGGCCTTGAGAACATCTACATAGTGTCCGCCTTCTGGGCCGGCCAGGAGGGAAGCCTGCTTCTTTGGGGCCTGCTGTCCGCGGTCTTCGGCTGCCTGTTGATGCTCACGGCGAAGAAGCACGAGGACACTGCCATGCCCTGGTATGCTCTCGCCCAGGCGATGCTCCTTCTGGTCGTCATAAGGATGACCCCGTTCACACTGCTTGCAGATGTGCCGGCTGACGGCGCAGGCCTGAACCCGCTTCTCATGAACCCATGGATGGCGATACACCCTCCGATTATATTCGCAGGCTATGCCGCGATTGCCATACCGTACGCCCTCGCCATGAGCGCCCTTGTCAAGAAGGAGTACTCAAGCTGGGTCGGAGTCGGCACATGGTGGAACCTGGTCGCCTGGCTTCTTCTGGGTGCGGGGATAATGATAGGAGCAAGGTGGGCATACGCGGTGCTGGGCTGGGGCGGCTACTGGGGCTGGGACCCCGTCGAGAACGCCTCCCTCGTCCCCTGGCTGTTCGGCGCGGTGCTGCTGCACACGTTCTTAAGCCAGAAGGCGCGCGGCAAGATGGTAAGGACCAATATCGCCCTTGCGATAATCACCTACCTTCTGATCGGCTACGGGTCATTCCTAACAAGGTCAGGAGTTCTCTCCGATTTCTCCGTGCATTCCTTCTCGGACCTGGGAATAACGTCCTACCTGCTGCTTTTCCTGCTTGCCATAGGATTGCCGGCAGTTGTCCTTTATGCCATGAGGTTTAAGGGCATGACTGCCTCAAGGAAGTACCAGGAGGTGTATGAGAGGTTCACCAGCAGGGACTTCGGCATTTTCGCGGGCGCATCCGTCCTGCTTGCGTCGGGGCTCATCACCCTTCTGGGCACCTCCGCCCCGATACTGACAAGAGTCACGGGCAACCCTCAGGCTGTCGACACAAGCTTCTACAATATTACGAACTACCCGCTAGGGGTGCTTATAGCGGTCCTGATGGGGATATTCCCGCTGTTCAGGTGGGGCCTTGACGAGCTTAGAAGCGCAAAGGCCGGCCTGATAGGCTCCCTCGTGCTGTCCCTGGCCGGAACCGTCGCGGTGGTGCTGGCAGGCGCAAGGGGCGCCTACTACCTCATATTCATGTTCGCCTCGTTCTTCGGCCTGTTCAGCAACCTCTACATGTTCGCAAGGACGATCAGAAACGGCGTCAGGCACATAGGAAGCTACCTAACCCACCTAGGGGTGGCGCTGGTGTTCGCCGGCATCATCACGACCGGTGGATGGGCGGTCACTGAGAGGATCGCTGTCGCCGAGGGCGCAAGGGCTGATGTGGCCGGCATAACCATCGAGGCCGGAACTACATCGGAGTCCGCCGATGGGCTTACTACCATCGCACCGCTGGCGCTTATAAAGGACGGGGCGGAGTTCTTCAGGGGCGAGGCGTACATGCAGCAGACCAGGATGAACAGCGTGATTCGCCATCCGATGATCTATTCGGTGCTCTGGGAGGACATCTACGTATCCCCTCTTACGATCCAGGGCGCGTCATCGGCCTCTACGCTGCATGGGGACCACCTGGAGATCAAGAAGGGAGCTTCGGTCGCTTCCGGGGCTTACTCAGTCTCGTTCTCCTCATTCGACCTGACTGAGATGAACTCCGGCAAGGTGGGCGCGGCAGTGAAGGTCGAGGAGTCGGGTTCAGTGCTGTTCGAGGGGGTCCTGTATTACTCGATAGCAGGCGCCGCAGGAAACGACTCCTATGTCATATTCGAAGGCTCAGGCGGCAAGTACAGGCTCTCCATCGAGGGCATAGACGCAAGCTCCGGCACCGCATACCTGGACCTCGCCAAGGCCAGCGAACAGGCATCCCCCGCAGGCGGAAACCAGATATTGCTCGAAGTAAGCAGGAAGCCCATGGTGTGGCTCCTGTGGATAGGCGCAGTGCTTGTGATGCTGGGCACCGCGATTGCTGCGATTAAGAGGAAGGCCGAAGCGCACTGATCCTACAATCCACAGAATGGCGCTTAGGGCCTGCCCGATGGGTGGGCCCTTACTTTTCCCGAACATTCCTATTAACATCCGCGTCGATTGATGATAGAATAATCGTGTAAATAATTTCAATGGACTTTCAGCATTATAAGGCACCTATTAGTTGTTAGTCCTGAAAGTTGGCGGGTGAAATGGGAAGGACTCTGGCATATGCCGGCGAGCAGAGGAGGGCAGCGCTTGTTGCGCTACTGCCTTCCTTTTTGGTGTTTGCCGCCTTCACCCTATACCCCATGCTTTACTCCCTGTACATGAGCTTCACGGACGCCGGCCTTCTTAAGCAGGGCTACTCCTTCGTAGGGCTCGCCAACTACGCGAAGCTCCTTAAGGACGAAGCCTTCATGAAGTCGATGCTCAACACCCTCATATACACCTTGGGGCTTGTCCCGCTTACGAATCTGGCCTCGTTCGCGCTGGCTCTCGCCCTAAACAGGAAGCTGAGGCTCACGAGGCTGTACAGGGCGGCATTCTTCATGCCGGTGGTCGCATCTACCGCCTCGGTCGCAACAGTATGGTTCCTCTTCTACGACCCTTATTACGGAGGCTTCAACTCGCTCCTGCAGCGCATAGGCATTGCCGGGCCCGCATGGCTCAGCGACCCTAGATGGGCGCTTGCGGCAGTCATCCTGATGTCGATATGGAAGAACCTGGGTTACAGCATGGTCATCTACCTGGCTGGCCTCCAGGACATCCCTCAAGATACATACGACGCCGCGTCGCTGGACGGCGCAGGCGGCTGGAACCTGACAAGGTACATAACCATCCCGATGATGGGAAGGGTGCTCGCCTTCACCATGATAATGAGCACGGTAAGGTCCTTCCAGGTGTTCGGACAGATTAGGGTGATGACCGGAGGCGGGCCCGCCGACTCCACGCTCGTCGCCGTCTATTACGTCTACAAGCAGGCCTTTGAATCCCCTTACAGGTTCGGCTACGCATCTGCCGCAGCCTGGGCTGTGTTCGCAGCGATCGCTCTGCTGTCTGCAGGGCAGCTCCTCTTCTTCAGGAGGTCGGAGGGATGAGCGCCGCAAAAAGGGAAAAGAGGGGCATGCTCCCTGCCGCGGCGATGAACGCCGTGCTTATTGCGCTTTCTGCCGCGATGGTGGTCCCATTCTCCTGGATGCTCACAGTCTCGCTGAAGCAGAGGCGGGCGGTCTTCACGTCGCAGAACTTCCTGCCGAAGATCGCAATCGACGCATCCGATCTCACTGATGTAATGCTCCTGGTGCTGCTGGCCCTGTCGATAGTGGCGACGCTGGCCCTGCTGGCATACAGAGGGCGGCTTAAGGCGTTTAAGCCATGGCTGTATCCTTCTTCGATAACGCTTGCTGCCTTATTATGGGTAGCAACCCTCGTCCGCGCATTCGCCTCAGGGGCCCTCTACGGCCCCCACTTCGGCGCATATTCGGACATCTGGACAAGGATACCGTTCGCCCGCATGTTCATAAACAGCCTGGCAGTATCGTTGGCTGTGACGGCATTGCAGCTCGTCACAAGCTCGCTTGCCGGCTATGCGTTCTCCAGGCTCCACTTCCCCGGCCGGGACAGGCTCTTCTGGGCTTACGCGTCTTTGATGATGATCCCCCAGCAGGCGACCATGGTGCCCGCCTTCATGCTGATGCACAGGCTTGGGCTGATCGACAGCTACGCCGGGCTGATACTGCCCTTTGCTGCGGCGCCTTTCGGGGCATTCATGATGAGGCAATTCTTCATGGGCCTTCCGAAGGAGCTTGAGGAGGCGGCGGCGCTTGACGGCTGCTCAAGGTTCGGCACGCTCTGGAGGATATTCGTGCCCCTCGCCAAACCAGCGCTGGCGACCCTCGGGCTGTTCAGCTTCATGACCAGCTGGAACGAGTTCCTGTGGCCCCTAATGGTGACGACCAGGAAGGACATGTTCACCCTGCAGGTGGGCCTCGACATGCTCAAATGGGAGGCCGGCTCGGACTGGCCGATAATAATGGCGGCATCGGTGCTGTCCACCATACCGGTGGTGGCGGCATTCCTGTTCGCCCAGGAGAAGTTCACAAGAAGCATCGCGATGAGCGGGCTTAACTCATAGGAGGAAAGAAATGAGAAGGATATTTACAGCGATACTGGCAATGGCCCTTATAGCAATCGTGGCCGGGGCGGCGATGGCCGCGCCCAAATTCAAGCTGTCCCTCTGGCACTACCTCGGAAGCGACACCAGCGGCCTCTTCAAGGCGTTGGTGGACGAGTGGAACGAGAAGAACCCCGACGTGCAGGTCGAGCTGTCCTACGGCGGAAACAACAGGACAATGCAGGACAAGCTGCTCACCTCGATAGTGGCGAAATCGGCCCCGGACATCGCCCTCATGGACCAGTTCTGGGTGCCTGAGCTCGCAAACTCGGGTGCGCTTCTAAACCTGGACGGCAGGCTGTCCGAACAGGAGGAGGCCGACTTCCTGGCGCCGGCAAGGGCTGCAGCAAGCTATGCAGGAAGCCTTTGGACCATGCCCCTCGGGATGTCCAACCAGGCGCTTTTCTACAACAAGGACATGTTCAAAGCTGCGGGGCTGAATCCCAATGATCCCCCCTCCACCTGGGAGGAGCTCTTCCAGGCAGGCCTCAAGCTTTCCAAGGACACCAACAAGGACGGCAAGGTGGACCAGTTCGGCCTCGTGATGCCTGTCTCTGTGAACACCGGCGGCGTGTACTACTTCGTGACCTTCCTATGGCAGGCGGGTGCCGAGCTTTATAGCAAGGATTATTCGGCTGCGGCGTTCAACTCCGCCGCCGCCATCAAGGCCGTGCAGTATCTGCAGAAGCTGGTTGCCTATCAGGTGATGCCGCTTGCCAACATACCGGACGCTTTCCTTAACGGCAGGGCTGCCATGACCCTTGCCAGCACCTCCTCCCTCGGCTACTACAAGTCAGCTGCAGGCTTCGACATGGGCATAGCCCACATGCCGGCGGGTGATAAGAAAGTGACCGGAGTCGGCGGAAACAGCCTCGGCATATTCAAGTCCGACAAGGCCAGGGAGGATGCGGCTTTCAGCTTCGTCAAGTGGATGACAAGCGCTGAAGTGTCCACCCGCTGGGCGATTTCGACAGGATATACTCCTACGAGGAAGTCGGCGCTTGAGTCAGCCGCATACAAGAAGGTCGTGTCGTCGGATCCGATGGTGGCGGCCGTGGTCTCACAGATAGAGTTCGCCAGGCCGCGCCCGAACGTGCTCTCCTACTCCAGGGTCTCAAGCATAATCTCCGCAGCGGGAGAGAAAGTGCTGATAGAGTACACTGTAGATCCCACTGCCTCCATGAACAAGGCAGTATCGGACGCAAATGCCGTTATCAAGGAGCTCTCAGGTAAATAGGCAGACCCAGGGCCGCACAGGATGCAGACCAGATTCTTGTGCGGCCCTTTCTCTCCTATATTAGTTATATGTATAAACTTCTTAATGCGCCATCGACCCTTCTATGTATAATTAGATTAGTTATCGAGAGGGGGGTTCGGATGAGCGTTTTCCGGAAGGGCCACCTCGTAAGGGTGGAAGCTCTTTTCGCTAAGCTTGCTCCCAGCGAACAGAAGGTAGCTATGCTCATACTCAAAGACCCTGCGAAGGTGCTTGAGATGGGTATATCGGACCTTGCCAAGGCAAGCGGGGCATCGGATGCCGCAGTGGTGCGCTTCTGCAAGAAGGCCGGCTATTCGGGCTTCCGCCAGTTCAAGGTGGCCATGGCCCAGGAACTTGGATCCATGTCCCCTTTCACAGGCTCAAAGGAGATCTCCGAGATAGTAAACACTCCCGGCGACATGGCGGGCCTGTTCGAGAAGATACTCGAGGCCCACACCTCATACCTAAGGTCCGCGTTCAGCCAGCTCGACATGGCGCAGCTTGAAGGTGCGGCCAAGGCGATAACAAAGGCGAAGAGGATCTGCCTCTTCTCCGTGGGGCTGTCCGGCATCGTAGCCGGCGAGCTCAACAACAGGCTCATGCGCTTCGGCTTCGACACACAGAGCGAATCTTCACCTTATGCCCAGTACATGCAGGCTTCGAAGCTCACTTCCTCCGACATGGCTATAGGCATCTCCTTCTCAGGGACGACCAAGGAGGTGGTTGATGCGGTGGGGCTGGCGAAGGACATGGGGGCCAGCACAATTGCGATAACCAACTATCCCGCCATGCCGCTCGGGCAGATGTGCGACTACGTCATATCCCCTGAGATCGGTCAGAATCCCATGGACATGGGAATGTGGTCCGTCCCCAGGGTAGTCGGCCTCGCCATAGTGGACCTGCTGATGGCGGCTGTCGCCTTCAACATGAAGGAGGACATAGAAGAGGTGGCCGAGGCGAGCAGGCAGGCGATACTCTACAAGCTTGGCATATAGCCCACCGGAGGTTTTCTGATGGCAGAAGTTAGCCTTAGCGGAGTGACTAAGCGGTTCGGCAAGACCACCGCCGTGGCAGAGCTCGACCTTGACGTCAAAGACGGCGAGTTCCTCGTTCTCGTCGGCCCATCAGGCTGCGGCAAGACCACGACCCTCAGGATGATCGCCGGCCTTGAGGACCCCGATTCGGGGGAGATCTCGATCGGAGGCATCCCCATGAAGGGAGTGCCCCCGAAGGATAGGGACATCGCCATGGTGTTCCAGAATTACGCCCTTTATCCCCACATGGACGTCTACAACAACATGGCCTTCGGCCTCAAGATGAAGAAGGTCGCAAAGGAAGAGATAGACGCAAGGGTAAAAGACGCCGCGAGGATCCTGGGCATCGAGGACCTGCTGGAGAGGAAGCCGAAGGCTCTATCAGGCGGCCAGAGGCAGCGAGTCGCCCTCGGAAGGGCCATCGTACGAAAGCCTAAGGTCTTTCTAATGGACGAGCCGCTATCAAACCTCGATGCAAAGCTCAGAGTCCAGATGAGAGCGGAGCTCTCCCGCATACACAAGAGGATCGCCACCACCATAATCTACGTAACACACGACCAGACCGAGGCCATGACGATGGGCGAAAGGATTGTGCTCATGAAGGAGGGCCTCGTGCAGCAGCAGGGAGACCCGATGGAGCTGTATGAAAATCCCGTCAACTCCTTCGTGGCGGGCTTCATCGGCTCACCGGCGATGAACCTGTTCGAAGCCGAGCTTACGATGAGCGGCGTCATGCCGTACGCCCTGCTCTGGGACGGGATGAGGATACCCATTGATAAGGACCGCTTCACCCGGCTCGGGTCCGTCAGCTCAGGCAAGGTGCTCTTCGGCATAAGGCCTGAGGACATCGAAGATGCAGATTTCTGCCTGGCCGCCGACGAGGAGCTCTCGTTTCCGGCCACGGCCGATGTAGTGGAGCCCATGGGTTCAGAGACGATGCTCTACCTCACAGCAGGCGACAGGCAGGTGATAGCTAAGGTCAACCCTGCCACAAAGGCATCCTTCGGAAAGAAGCTCCGGCTCCAGATGGACAGGACCAAGATCCACCTGTTCGACAGTGCGACCGGCGCTTCGCTGAGATAGGCACGGTAAAAGACGGGAAGAGGGAGCGTACCCGCTGGATACGCTCCCTTTTCCATTCCGGATATGAGAATCGGGCTCAGGCCTCCTTGGCCTTCACCATCTCCTTGACCTTCATCAGCCTTGAGAGGTTGCCCCTCTCGTTTTCGTCGAGCTTCATCCTTATATATCTGATGCCGCCTTCAAGCTGGGGCAGCAGCACATGCTCGAGGGCGTTGACCCTCCTTCTGGTGCTTTCGATTGCCTCCGCCAGAAGCTCCACCGACTTCTCCACCTCGGCAAGCTCTATGAGAAGGGGCATTGTATCCGACAGAAGCTGTATTGCCCTGTCCAGCTCCGAGCTTGTCGAGGCGAAGCCGTAGGGGTAGATGAGGCTCCTGTCCTCCTGCTCCTCGAAGCTCCACTTCAGCACCGGTACCTGGACGCTCATCAGGTTTCTCGATGATGCTTCCACCTGGGCCCTTTCCTTCGGATACATCAATGCCTCGTCGACTGCGAAGGAGGACATGACAGCCCTAGCCACGGCAAAGCCAGTGAAGGCTTCCGCAAGGGCCTTGTCTACCTGCATCCTGAGGTCCCTGTTCTTTCTGACCAGCTCCAGGAAGTTCTTGAGCAGTTCGTCCAGCTTGTCCTTAAGGAGCTTGTGTCCCCTCTTGGCAACGACGTAGCGCTTCTTGAGCCTCTGGAGCTGCATCCTTGTGGGACTGACGTTACCTATCAAGGATGCCACACCTCCCTAAGCTAGTTTTCTCCTCCGCCAGAGGCGGGCATGTACTTCGCTATGTATTCCTCGCGCACCCTCTTCAGCTCGCCCTTAGGAAGCATCGAGAGGAGCTCCCAGCCAAGCCCTAGGGTATCGAACACAGTGCGGTCCTCGTATACTCCCTGGGCGACGTATCTGTGCTCGAACTCGTCCGCAAACTTCGCGAACACCCTGTCTGCAGGCGAAAGGGCGGCCTCGCCCAGAATCACTGCGAGCTCCTTGGCCTCCTTGCCCCTGGCATAGGCGGCATAGAGCTGGTTTAAGGTGTCGGCGTGGTCCTCTCTGGTCTTCTCCTTGCCTATGCCCTTGTCCTTAAGCCTCGAAAGCGACGGGAGGGTGTCCACGGGGGGATATATTCCCTTCCTGTGAAGCTCCCTCGAGAGGACTATCTGGCCCTCTGTGATGTAGCCGGTGAGGTCCGGGATGGGGTGGGTCTTGTCGTCTTCGGGCATGGAGAGTATCGGTATCTGCGTAATGGAGCCCTTGCGCCCCTTTATCCTTCCTGCCCTCTCATATATCGTGGCAAGGTCGGTGTAGAGGTAGCCGGGGTAGCCGCGCCTTCCGGGGACTTCCTTCCTTGCGGCGGAGATCTCCCTTAGGGCCTCGCAGTAGTTCGTCATGTCGGTCATAATGACCAGAACGTGCATGTCCTTCTCATAGGCCAGATACTCCGCGGCGGTCAGCGCCATCCTGGGGGTGGCTATCCTTTCGATCGCGGGGTCGTTGGCGAGGTTAAGGAAGAGCACTGCCCTTTCGATCGCGCCCGTGCGCTGGAAGTCCTTGATGAAGAAGTCGGCCTCCTCGAAGGTGATGCCCATCGCGGCGAAGACGACGGCGAAGTTCTCCCCTGAGCTTAGGACCTTGGCCTGCCTTGCAATCTGGGCCGCCATCTGGGAGTGCGGAAGGCCCGAGCCTGAGAATATGGGAAGCTTCTGGCCGCGGACCAAGGTATTGAGGCCATCTATGGTCGAAATACCCGTCTGTATGAACTCCGACGGGTAGTCCCTTGAGTACGGGTTGACCGGAAGGCCGTTTATGTCCATGCGCTTCTCGGGCATGATCTCAGGATAATTGTCCCTGGGCTTGCCCATCCCGGTGAACACCCTGCCAAGCATATCCTTCGAGACGCCCAGCTCGATGCCGTGGCCGAGGAATCTGACCGTGGAGCTGGTCAGGTCTATGCCTGAGGAGCCCTCGAACAGCTGCACCAGCGCGTTGCTGCCTGATGCCTCCAATACTCTGCCGCGGCGTGAGCTGCTGTCTGAGAGCCTAATGTCGACCAGTTCGCCGTACTTGACGTTCTCGACCATCTCGACCAGCATAAGAGGCCCTGCGACCTCCCTTATGGTCCTATACTCCTTAAGCATCCTGCTCACCAACCTCCGCCATCATGCGCGCCAGCTCGGCGGCCGCCTCTTCCTCGATGGCCTTAATCCTGTCTATGTCCTTCTCCTCGACGTACTTCATGCGGCCTATCCTCTCGTGAACGCCCATTCCGAGCAGCTTCTCGAGCTCCAGGCCCGCTTCGGCGCCCTTTCTCATCTGCTTGTCGAGGGCGAGTATCGCAGAGAGCATCGCCTTCTGCTTGCCGAGTGAGGTATACGTGTCTATCTCGTGGAAGGCGTTCTGGTGCAGGTAGTCCTCCCTTATGGTCTTCGCGCTGTCGAGGGTTATCCTGTCCATTGCGCCCAAGGAGTCTACACCGACGAGCCTTACTATCTCAGATAGCTCGGCCTCCTCCTGGAGTATCCTCATGGCTTCCTTCTTCATGTCGATGAAGTCCCTGCCCAAGGCCTTCTCCAGGTAGCCTGATATCTGATCCTCATAAAGAGAATAGCTGGTAAGCCAGCTGATCGCCGGGAAGTGCCTGGCGTAAGCAAGGCTCGCCTCGAGGCTCCAGAAGACCTTGACTATCCTGAGGGTCGCCTGCGTCACCGGCTCGGAGAGGTCTCCTCCCGCAGGGCTAACTGCGCCTACGACCGTAAGGAAGCCTTCCCTGTCGCTTCCGCACATGCACTTGACCCTGCCGGCCCTCTCATAGAACTCTGCGGCGCGGCTTCCCAGGTATGCAGGGTAGCCTTCCTCGCCGGGCATCTCCTCGAGCCTTCCCGACATCTCGCGAAGGGCCTCAGCCCAGCGGCTTGTGGAGTCTGCCATAAGGGCGACCGAGTAACCCATGTCGCGGTAGTATTCGGCAATCGTTATGCCTGTATAGACCGACGATTCCCTTGCTGCGACGGGCATGTCGGAGGTGTTGGCGATGAGCACTGTCCTCTTCATGAGCGACTCACCACTCTTGGGGTCTAGAAGATGCGGAAACTCCATGAGCACGTCCGTCATCTCGTTGCCGCGCTCGCCGCAACCGACGTATACGATGATGTCCGCGTCGGCCCACTTCGCAAGCTGGTGCTGCACGACCGTCTTGCCGGAGCCGAACGGCCCTGGCACGCAGGCGGTGCCGCCCTTGGCCACAGGGAAGAAGGTATCGATTACCCTCTGTCCGGAGACCAGCGGCTGGTCAGGAGACAGCTTCTGGAGTATGTTCCTGCCTTTCCTGACGGGCCAGCGCTGCATCATGCTAACGCAGTGCTCTTCACCGTTATCCGCCTTGATCGTCGCAATCCTTTCGGTGACTGTGAAGTCGCCCGACTCGATCGAGGTCACGGTGCCGCTCACTCCGAACGGGACCATCACCCTGTGCTCTACAACCTTGGTCTCCTCGACTGTGCCGAGGATGTCGCCCTGGACGACGCGGTCGCCGGGCTTGACGCAAGGCACGAAGCCCCACTTGAGGTCGTGGTCGAGGCCGTGGGCTTCCACGCCTCTTTCGATCCTGTCGCCGACCTGCGCATAGATTTTCTCCAGCGGGCGCTGGATGCCGTCGTAGATGGAGCTGATGAGGCCGGGTCCGAGCTCGACTGAGAGAGGCTCGCCCGTGGAGTAGACCGGCTCTCCGGGACCCAGCCCGAAGGTCTCCTCGTAAACTTGTATTGAGGCCCTGTCCCCACGCATCTCGATGATCTCGCCGACGAGCCTCTTGTCGGAGACCCTGACGACGTCGTACATCTTGGCCCCAGCCATGCCCTCGGCAACCACCAGAGGGCCGCTAACCTTTATTATCCTTCCTACAATCATGTCAGTGCTCACTGGCCAGTACCTTCTTTCCCGAAGAGTATATCGGCGCCCAGCGCCTTCTCAACAGTGCGCCTCAGCTTAGCAAGGGCAGCACCGGCGTTTCCCTCGTTGTCCGGTATCGTCAGAACTATCGGAAGCGGCTTCTTGGCGTATGCGGAGATGGCATCCAGCATATCCTTGGCTATGCCTTCGGTTATGAAGATCACCGCGTGCCCTCCGTCAGCAGCCTTCTTAAGAAGCGACGTCGCCTCGGTCGCATCCGCGGCGGGCATGACCGTCACCCCGAGGGCGGCAAATCCTGCCGCCGATGAAGCCTCACCGATAACCGCCATCTTATGCATTGCCGTCACACAACCTCTCGCGTATGAAGCCCGAAGCCAGCGCCTTTGCCTTGCCGGCCAGTATACGCCTTATTATCGAGGCCTCGTACTGCCTCATGAGAAGGTATCCCATCACGGGCACGTAGCCTCCGGTCGATGTCCTCGCCTGGCGCACCACCGAGTAAACCAGCAGGTTCGCCGACATCTCGAAGCCTCTGATGAAGCCCTCCTTCTGCCAGCGCTCGAAAGCGTCGGCAAGGCTCCTCCAGTAGGGGCTCGATTCCAGCACGCGCCTCAGCCTCTCGTCGCCTTCCTTGGCCGCGTCCATCAGGCGCTCGTGGGGTACCGCCCCGCCAGGCACAAGGGAGTCAGCTATGAAGCGCAGGCCCTTGCCTGCCCTCGTCGCCCTCATCACCAGCATGAGGTTGGCGGTGTCAGCCTTGACCGCGATGAGCTCAAGCGCCCATGATGCCGCCCTCTTGGATGCGACCTTCTGCAGGTATGCGAAGGTTGCGACATCCACGGCGGCGTCAATCTCCAGGGGGTCGCGCCCCGCCCTTACATACCTCAATGCCGCCATGTATGCGGCATCCCTGAGGGAGGTTTTCAGCACCTCAGCGTCTGTCGGCTTGCCCTCGTCGCCGAAGGAAAGCCCGTCCTTCCTGGCACCTTCTGAGGCCTGCGCCTCAAGGGCGATGCCCCTTAAGTCGGCTTCCGGCACGAAGCCCGGCACGGGCACTGAGAAGGAGGGTACAGGCTGGCCCTGCGCCTTGAGGAAGGCCTCCTTTAGAAAGGCCTTGAGCTTCAGGAAATCGTACTCCGCAAGGAACATCCCGGTGAAGTACGGATCCGGCGAGTATCCGGACACGTCCTTGTAGGCTTCGGATACCGCAGCGTCCAGCGCTGCCTCGAAGCTCTCCTTGGTAAGCCTTCCGGAGTATTGCCCCTCCGCGAGGAACCTCAGCGCTTCCTCGAAGTCAGGGGCATCTATCATCCTCTGGTAGCTGGAAGGCTCTATAAGGCGGGCTTCTAGCGACTTCACCCTGCCTACCGCGTATTCATAGGATCCGATGTTGTCCATCAGTCCACCCCTAACGGCTTTCTACTTCCGGGAAGAGCTGAGCCAGTATTATCGGTTCCAGCTCCTCCTTGTGGTATTCGCAAATCGAATCGAGCGAGCAGTCCACGGAGACATTCTCCCCCTCAAGGAGGATGCCGCCTTCAATATCGGCGCGCTCCCCCGTGAGTATGAGGGTCGTATCCTGGCCGCGAGCCTGCAGGGCCTCGTTTATGCCCTTGACGAAGGAGCAGTCGAAAATATCCTTGTCAACTTCCGCCGGATGCACGTGCACCAGGCCGACAGGCGCTGCCGCAAGGACGAATCCCCTGAGCATCGTCGCATAATCCTTGTTGTTCAGGGAGTGCAGCTTCGAGGGCAGGTCGGCAAGTACCTCGGCCACCCACTTGCCCTTCTCAGCAAGGGCCGCGTTTCTAAGCGATAGGGAGGCCTGGACGCTTGCGCGCCTTACGTTCTCCCTGCCCTCCGCCTCAGCCTTAGCCAGTATCGCCTCGGACTTCCTCTTGGCCTCGGCTTCGCCTTCCTCCGCCACCTTGCGGCAATAGGCTTCGGCTTCTGCGATTATCTGCGACGCTTCGGCTTCAGCCTGCGCCATTATCTTCTTCACCAGCGGTGAGAGGTTTTCCATGGTTC
>CAZHKX010000004.1:13560-49237 GCA_964532805.1 uncultured Clostridia bacterium | reverse complement strand
GGTGCGGCACCGGCTTGAAGTCGTTCTTGCCGATGATGAAAAGCTGGTCGAAGATAAGGCTGGTCGCATCATTCTCATCGTTGCTGGCCGTCTTGTACAGCCCGAGCTGCTGTATGCTCGTGACCGCCACTTTCAGGGTTCCGCCCTTCACCGGCGTAGCGCCAAGCACAGTGGCGCCGAACGCAGCTATGAGCAGCAGGCTAAGTGTTAATGCCGTTAACGTCCTCTTCATTGCCGCCCTCCTCGATACGCATATTGTTTCTACATGTGCGTATATTGATAGATATTTTAGCATGCTGACGCGATGAGATGCATCAACTATTGAAGATGTGAGGATATTCAGGAATGTATGAATACCTTAAGAGGGTCCACGGGAATGTCCTGTGTGACCTCTAGACCGACAGAAACGTAAGGTGTGCTAAGAGGCCTGAAGTAAAGAGCCTGGGACCGCTGGGGCTATGATCCTGAGATGGACTCCCGCCGACACGCAATAGAGGAGCCTCATCTGGCAAGATAAGTGGACGGCGAATGGCAAATGAGGACGTTACTATAGATTATCCGCCACATGCAGGGCATTAATAATCAACTGAGGCTGAAATCCCTAGACCGGAAGAGAATTGCAAAATTATACTACAAAAGAAAAAGAGCCGGAAGGACAGTAAGTCAATTCATAGAATAATATTATTTTAAGGAGATTCGAGCGAAGTGCGTTTATGCGCAGCGGCCGATGAAGGCTTAACGCACAAGGGCCCGCTCTTTCAGAAAGGCGCAACCGGGGTTGTCAACCCCTTACGCATATATGATTTATAGGGAGGCAGAAGATCATGAGAAGGTCAGTTACAGCGCTGTTCGTACTTGCCGCAATAGTTGCTTTATCCGCGTCGGCCATGGCATTCAAGATGAACGCCCAGCTGCCTGTAAAGCTTAATGACGCAAAGGCTGCAGTCGAAGGCCTTGTCTGCGTGACATTCGCAGATGGCATCCAAGTCGGCGGCTGGAAGAGCGTCGAGGCGAAGCTTCCCAGAGACAAATCGGAGATACTTCTCAGGTTCGCCTACGAAGGCGAGAAGCTTGCCTGCGTGCAGACCGAATTTGCAGTAAGCATGAACGACTTCATGACTTATGATTGGTATTCCTATGGCGAAGAGCACGGCAAGGTCTTAAATGCCGCCACCGGGCTGTCCGCCGAGAAGCTCGCCACGGCTTATAATAAGCTGATGGACGAGATATACGGCAAAATCATGGGCCAGTACCGCGGCGAGATCTATTACATGCTGGTAGACGGCGTGCTTGCCGGAGTAAGGCTGAAGACCGGCCAGGGCGGTGTCTTGAACATCTTCTACTACCTCAACGAGCCCATGCAGAATGATGACGGAACCCCCAGGACCGACATGAGGTTTTTCGAGCTGAAGCAGCAGTAGCACGGAAGCAGCATCTCTTCGGGGATCTTCGGATGCAGGCGAGGCTTACATCCGATGGTCCCCTTGTAATCGGCTGGGCTGCTTATAAGGCGGCGCTCTCGATTCATAGCTCCTGGCGCCCGCAGCGGGCATAATAGGCGGTCCGTTAAGGGCAGTATAGGCTCATACTTGTAACAAATGCTCATATGGAGGTTTTCGCACATGATGGATATGCCGTCCAGCTTCTATAAATGGGCCTACGGAAAGAGGGCCGACATGGTCAGAAGGCTCGCAGCAGGCGAGAAGGTAGACCCTTCAAAGATGTTCCTGAGCTTCACCACCCATTGCCCGACATTCATATCGGACGGACCTGCCGGCCTGAATGCCTCCGTGAAGGGCATAGGCTGGCTGCCTAAGAAGGAATTCATGCAGCAGACCCTTGATGCTTACCTGAAGCACATAGAATCCGGCTGGAGGGAAGGCTACAGCGACGACGGCCTGAAGCTGCTGGTCGACCTCCTTTACGGCGAGGGCTGCGAGAAGAGAATTGACTTCACTGTGATGAGCTCTATGGAGCTTGCCAAGAAGCACAGCTGGGAGAACTTCAATGCAGGAAACGCAGTAACGCTTAGCTTCTTCGAGCCTCCCGTGATTCATTACGAAGTGAGGGGAAAGATAGAGATAGTGCACGACGGCATGCTTCACAAGCTGGTAAACGCCCAGCATGACGTGTACCACCAGCCCCATCCTGAGCGCTGGGAATCAAGGCCGGTGTACATAGTCCACATAGAGGAGATATTCGACAACTCGGCCACGAAGGCGGGCTTCGGCACAAGGGCCGAAACGATAAAGGGCTGAGACCATCCCGGGGAGGTGTTTTCATGAGGCGCATCCTACTGGCGCTTCTGATTGCTGCGATGCTCACGGCAACAGGCGCCTATGCAGCCAAGGACGATTCCAGGGTTTTCAGGATAGGAGTGCTTACGGACGCCAAGAACCTGAACCCTTACTTCGGTTTCCATGGGACGGAGACCACCGTCACAGGGGAGATCTACGACACGCTGTTCAACTACGACGAAGTTGAGAAGAAGCTTAAGGGCAACATCGTGTCCAAGTGGGAGACGAAGGACAGCTACACTTGGAGGATGACGATCAATCCTAACTTCAAGTGGTCTGACGGCAAGCCCCTGAGGGTCGAGGACGTCGTCTTCACCTACGAGATGATCATGAAGAACAAGTTCCCCGGCCAGATGGCCATCCTGGCCACCTTCAAGTCGGTTAAGAAGGTGGACGACAAGTCATTCGACATGACCTTCACGACTCCGGCGGTGTCGAACCTGCGCTTCGCGGGAACGGCCATCCTGATCATCCCCGAGCACATCTGGTCGGCTATCAAGCAGCCGAGGGCCTTTGCAAACCTGAATCCAGTAGGGTCGGGACCCATGGTGCTCAAGGAGAAGGTGGACGGCCAGTACATCGTGATGGAGGTGAGGAAGGACCACCCCACCAGGAAGTACAATTTCGATGCGATGGAGCTCATCGTGGTAAGGGACCAGACCATGGGCATACTTTCGCTAAGAGACGGAGCCTTCGACTTCTTCGACGACAGGATCCCTCCTCAGATCGCCGAGGATATCAAGAGCAACCCCGGGCAGTATAAGAACGTGAAGGTGGACGTGAACAACACCACATCCATCACTACGCTCATGTTCAATTTGAGGAAGGCCCCGTTCAGCGACATAAACTTCAGGAAGGCGGTTGCGCTCAGCATCGATTCCGAGAAGCTCATCAAGACCGTGCTTATGGGATACGGCACTGTCGCGAGCCCGTCACTTGTCATGCCCTTCGTGGAGTGGGCCAACAAGGAGATAAAGCCGCTGAAGGCGGACCTTGCCGCCGCGAGGAAGCTTCTGGCGGATGCAGGCTACAAGGATGTGGACAATGACAAGTTCCTGGAGATGCCGGACGGAAAGAAGCTCAAAGTGTCGCTTCTATGTCCTAATGCAGGCACTTCCATGACGACTGCGGAATATCTGGCCTACGGTTTGAGAAGCATCGGCATCAACACGATCCACACTCCCATGACTGCGGATGCGCTTCTAAACGAGTTCAAGGGAGGGCAGTTCGACATGGGGATGACCTCCATGGGCTTCTCCGAACCCAGGGACATGTACTTCTATTACTTCCACTCCTCAAGAGGCGAGCTGGGCGAGGGAAGGGTCTCCGGCTTCAATTACGGCGGGTTCAAGAACGCCGAGTTCGACGAGCTGTCGACCGCAATGCGCTCCGAAAACGATGAGGACAAGCAGTTCGCCCAGCTAAGAAGGCTCCAGGAGATCGTAGCCGGCGCCTATTACCAGGTGCCGATATACGCGGCGTACAACATATCGCTGTACAGGGACGACAGGTTCAAGGGGTGGACCAGCGTGGAGGGGCTTACGATACTGAATACCCACACCATGCGGAACCTCACGCCGGTCAAGTAGCAGTCAGGAGGGCAGATGAGCTTAGCCTATTTCGTAAAACGCCTTGCTCAGATGGCGCTAATAATGGCCATAGTCCTTACCTTGAACTTCTTCCTTCCCAGGGTGGTGTCGGGAGACCCTGCCAAGCACCTTGTGGAGGACCCGAGGCTCACCCCGGAGATGAAGCAGGAGATAAGGGCGCAATATGGCCTCGATAAGCCGCTCATTGAGCAGTTCTTCGTATACCTAAGGGAGCTGGCCAAGGGAAATCTCGGCGTGTCATTCGCCTACCGAAGGCCGGTGACCGACGTGATAGCCGGCAAGATCCCTTGGACACTGGTCCTGACCGTCTCGGCCAAGCTGATTTCCATATTGGGCGGGATACTGTACGGCTGCTATGCCGCATGGAGGAGGGGCCGCTTCGCGGATTCTGCCCTGCTGTCCGCTGCCATAGTCATGACCGCAATACCCAGCTTCTGGTTCGCGATGGTGCTGATACTCATATTCGGCTTCACGCTGAGGTGGCTTCCGCCTTTCGGCATGATGGACCGCGGCCTTGCCATGATGAGCTGGGAGATGATAGCAAGCGTGGCGAAGCATGCAATCATGCCCGTCACCACCATGGCCATACCGGGGATAATCAGCTATGCGGTGCTTGTGAGAAACAGCATGGTCAGGGTCATAGGCCAGGACTTCATAAGGACGGCGAAGGCCAAGGGGGCTTCCCCCGCCGTGGTGCTCTATAAGCATGCCTTCAGGAACGCCACGCTGCCTCTCGTCACAAGCATTGGGATGAACCTCGCCGGCCTGGTCGGAGGCGCGGTCGTAATTGAGACCATATTCTCATGGGATGGCATGGGGCTTCTCATGATAGAGGCGTCCAGAAGCTTCGACTATCCTCTCATGCAGGGCGTGATGCTCATTTTGGCTACAGTCACCATAACCGCGAATTTCCTTACTGACCTTGTCTACGCACGGCTTGACCCGCGCGTGAAGCTGGAATAGGGGGTGCGCTGAATGAAACTTCTCAAAGGCCTCATATCGCACCCCACCGGCAGGCTGGGGCTCATCATAGTTGTGGCGGTGTCGCTAATCGCCGCTCTGGCAGGCATAATCGCGCCCTACGACCCATATGACCTCTTCGACAGGGACATGCCGAGGCTTGCCCCTTCATCCGATCACCTGCTGGGCACCGACCACATCGGAAACGACATACTCTCCAAGCTGATGTACGGTGCCCGCATATCGCTCATCGTCGGCCTGATAACGGGCATCAGCTCTACTCTTCTTGGGGCCATGCTGGGAATGATGGCAGGCTACCTAGGAGGATGGTTCGACACGATAATAATGAGGATGGTCGACGTCATGATGACGATACCGTCCCTGCCGCTGATGATACTCATCGCGACCTACGTCGGCACGCAGTTCTACATGATCATAATCATCTTCACTCTTCTGGGCTGGACCGGCATGGCGAGGACCATAAGGGCCCAGGTGCTCAGCCTGAAGAGCCAGAAATACATAACCGCGGCGGAGCTTGCGGCTGCAAGCAGGCCATACGTGATGTTCAGGCACATACTGCCCGAGATATCCCCGCTTCTGATAGTCTCAGGCGTCCTATCCGCGGCAGGGGTGATGGTGGCGGAGGCAGGCTTAAGCTTCCTAGGATTCGGCGACCCTAAGGCTATTAGCTGGGGTAAAATGCTGTTCGAGGCACAGGCGAACCACGGGCTCCTGTTGAAGGCATGGTGGTGGGTTCTTCCACCCGGCCTTGCCATCTTCGTGACAGTGATAGGCTTCATGCTTGTGGGCTACGCACTCGAGGAGATAGTGAACCCAAGGGTAAGGCGCATGAGGATCATGCAGAGGCTATACGGCAGGCTTGCCGGCGACAAGGGCTTCTGTCCCGTGCCGGTAAAGCCGGAAGGAGGTGGCGCAGTTGACGCGAAGTAAGGCCCAAGATGCGAACGAGGCGCGCACCCTCCTGGACATAAGAAACCTACATGTCGGCTTCGCCACAGAAAGAGGCTATATGCCGGTCGTGACCGGAGTGGACATGAAGATCGGAAGCGGCGAATCTGTGGCTCTTGTCGGGGAATCAGGCTGCGGAAAGAGCATAACCGCGCTTTCGATAATGAGGCTTCTGGACATACCGGGCTGCTCCGGGGCGGAGATGCTGGAGTTCGAGGGGAAGGAACTGCAGCTCACCGGGGAGGCAGCTCTTCAATCTATTAGGGGCGACCGTGTCAGCATGATCTTCCAGGACCCGATGACCGCGCTTAACCCGGTGTTCACTGTGGGCGAGCAAATAGCGGAGGTGTTCCGCATACATCGCAGGATGAGCGAGGCGGAAGCAAGGAAGGCGGCCTGCGAGATGCTGGGTAAGGTAGGAATACCCGAGCCCGAGCGAAGGTGCGCCGAATACCCCCATCAGCTTTCCGGCGGCATGAGGCAGAGGGTCCTCATCGCGATGGCAGTGGCTCTCAAGCCTGCGCTTCTGATAGCCGACGAACCTACGACGGCGCTCGACGTTACCATACAGGCGCAGGTACTGGACCTGATGGAGCGCATACAGCAGGAGATGGGTATGGCGCTGCTGCTTGTGACGCACGACCTGGCCGTTGTCGCGGAGACCGCCTCCAGGGTCATAGTCATGTATTCAGGCGAGATAGTCGAGGAAGCCCCCGTTGAAGCGCTTTTCAGGAACCCATGGCACCCATACACCGAGGGGCTCATGAAGGCCATGCCCAAGCTTACAGGGGGCAAAGGAGAGAAGCTGTACCAGATACCGGGGACCGTGCCCCACCCATCCGAGAGGGCGAAAGGGTGCAGGTTCGAGCCCAGATGCGAGAAGTCGGTAGCCCAGTGCCATCTCGCCCACCCGGAGCTGATAAGAAAGGGCGACAGGGCGGTGAGATGCCTCCTGTACGGGGACGGAGGTGGCCTGGAATGAAGGAAGCCGGAAAGGCTCTATTTGAAATCAGGGGATTGACTAAGGAGTTTCCCGTCTGGGCAGGCGCGCTTTTCAAGCCTTCGGGTTATGTGAGCGCGGTCCATGACGTGTCCTTCGATATCTTTAAGGGTGAGACGCTTGGCTTGGTAGGGGAAAGCGGCTGCGGCAAGACCACACTCGCCAACATGTTGCTGAGGCTAATTGACCCATCATCTGGAAAGATCATGTTCAAAGGCACGGACATAGCCTCCCTTCCGGCCAAGGAGCTGAGGAAGACCAGGCTTTCCACCCAGATGATATTTCAGGACCCGTACTCATCGCTGTCTCCGAGGCTTACCGCGGCCGAGATAGTGGAAGAGCCGCTTCTTGTGAACAGGCGCGGGAACAGGGCCGAGATGCGCAAGAAGGCCGAAGAGCTGTTAAGCCTGGTCGGGCTTACCGAATGCGATTCCGGCTGCCTTGCCGACCAGTTCTCGGGAGGGCAGAGGCAAAGGATAGGAATCGCAAGGGCGCTCGCCCTTGAACCCGAGTTCATAGTCTGCGACGAGCCGGTGTCGTCCCTTGACGTCTCTGTGCACGCCCATATCATCAACCTGCTGACCGAGCTGCAGGAGAGGCTGGGCCTTACATACCTGTTCATAGCGCACAACCTTGCCCTGGTGAAGCACGTAAGCGACAGGGTGGCGGTCATGTATCTTGGCAAGCTTGTGGAGATAGGGCCGACCGACACGATCTTCAACGATCCCAAGCATCCTTACACGATCGCCCTGCTTGCGGCGGTGCCCGGCTTCGACCCGGCCAGGAAGCAGAAGAGGGCTCTTCTCGGCGGCGAAGTCCCCAGCCCGCTTAATCCTCCATCGGGGTGCAGGTTCCATCCCAGGTGCCGCTTCGCGATGCCAGTGTGCTCGGCTGAGGTGCCGCCTGAGACCAGGACCGAGGACGGCCGCTCTGTCTGGTGCCATCTGGTGGGGCTGGACAGGTAATCTTCAGTGACTGTCCCTTGACGGGCTACACATCGTAAAGCAGGTTATCCGCCTTAAGGCGGGTACCCCGCACATGCATTTTGCTCTCCGCGTCGCCTCCTTCCTAAAAAACCGCCTGGAGGTCTGTTGCATGAAACCCCAAACAGTAAGGACGCTCGTAAAAGCCGCCTATGCGGCTATCATCATTGTGGCACTAATCCCGGCGGCGGCATTGGCCAACTCCTCGTGGCAATGGTTTGACGAGGACCCCACGAGCCTGTTGCCTATTGCGATAGTAGGCACCCTTGCCATCGAGATGCTTATCGTGTTCCGGTTCGGAGGAGTCCCGAGGAAGGCCCTTACGCTGGCGATAGGGGCGGTTTCGATTATCGCCGCCAATCTGATCTCTTACGTACTGCCCTATATCTTGGGTGCAATGAGCGCAGTCAGTTTCTATGGAATCGATAGGTCGGAGGCAATGTCCTGGTACGTTTCAAAGGGCCCTTTCTACATCATCGTGCCGATGTCCCTTATCCTGACGCTTATCTGCGAGTATCCGATCGTGTACTTCAGCATGAGATGGGCTGTCAAGGATCGGAAGGCCTTGATTAGGGCCATCATCATCGCCAATGTCATCACCACAGCATCGGTGGCACTAATGGAAAGGATGCTCGTGAAAGGCTCCTGGTAAGCTCAGGATTGGATACTTTCAGATGTCCTGCCATCGACGGGTTTGGTGCTTATGACGAGAACTGAGCTTCTGGGGGATAACATCATGACAGCCACCTGCGGCTGCGAAGGAGGCGCTTGCTTTGAGCGAGGTGCTCGAGTTTCCGACTCGGGAGGCTTTCAAGGAATGGCTGTCGGGGCATCACGGAACATCCGGCGGGGTATGGCTCCTGTTCGGCAAGAAGGGAGGCCCGAAGACCCTAAGCGCAGCGGAGGCATTGGAGGAAGCACTTTGTTTCGGTTGGATCGACGGTCAGATGAAAAGCCTTGGGGATGGGGCCTATAAGAAGTACTTCGCACGTCGCGCAGAGAGGAGCAGATGGTCCGGGAAGAACCGGGTTCTCGCAGAGGAGCTTGTCAGGCTGGGGAAGATGGCTCAGCCAGGGCTGGATGCCATGGAAAGGGCGAAGGGGCACGGGACCTGGAATGAGGAGGGGCGTGTGCATATCGAGGATAGCCAGATAGATGAACTGGGAAGGCTGATCGCCGGATCTGAACCCGCTTACACCAATTTCCTTGCGATGCCGGCCTCTGTCAGAAAGACTTATGCGGCGTTCTACCTTGACGCAAAGGCGGACGCCACAAGGAAGGCCCGGTTGGAGAAGATTGTGGACAGGCTGAACAAGAATCTTAAACCGATGTAGCCCGGAGCAAGCATGAGAGCAGAAAAGTGCGCTTGCGTGAGACAACGGTAGCTTCGATTGAGATGGATATACGTCTTCAAAAGCTCAGTTGGTGCGAGGGATGAAGCGCCTAAAGATCTCATGTTTGGGCTTTCGCTGGGAATGTATGGATTCATTACGATATCGACACGGGTGAAGCCTCAAGCGCAGGAAGAATGCAAAAAATGACGACGAAGTGGGCTCCCGGATAGTTCCGAGGAGCCCACCTAATAGTGAACTGTGTGAGCTTCACTGATTGTAATGCTTCAGGTGACTTATGCCGAAGCTGGGGCCGATGATGTTCTCAAGGTAGTCCGGCACAATCTTGCCATCGATCATTGCCTTGAAAGTGGGCTCTGTCGTAATTGCAGCTCCTTTCAGGTCCATAGGCATGAACTCGTCGTATTCTTTGTGCACGTCTTCCAATATTGAAGTCATTATCTGCGTGTGACCAGCATAAATGACGTGTGCTATTGCATGAAGCAGCATCCATCTCATTGATTCCGGTGTTGTGTTGTTAGGATTGATCCTGATTATTCCGCCTGTGACTAGATACCCCCCGTACCCTTCGAAAGTGGCGTCGCCTTCTGCCACAGTCTCAGAGGGAATGATGCAGATCTCGTCAGTAGAGGCAGTATAGGTTCCCGTAATGATGTCTATGGAGTATGTCTCCAACCCAAGGAACTCTCCCACCTTGTTTGAGGCATCCTGCAGCAGCGATGCTAGATAGTCAGCCTGTGCCTCGCTGAAGGTACCTCCGTCATCCGATTGCTTTATAATTTTGAAACCCCTGAATACCTCGTTATCAACTGCATAAATCCTTTCACCGCACGTATCCCACATGAACTGCTGGAAGTACTCCGGTTGCTTTGGCACCATCTTGATTGCTATGCCGGATGCCGCCTCGTTCGGCACAGCGATGGTCCTCACGAAGTAACTCATTAATCTCGGCTGAAGGAGAATTCTTGAGTAACCGGGCACAATGGGAACTTCCATCGACCAGATACCCGAGCTGTCGACCGTGGCAGCACCAATCTGTATGCCATAATCGCCATCCTCAAGGTAAGCGTAGATGGAGTTGGCGTCTACGGGCGCATTGGTCTCGCTATCCCTCAATTCTCCGGACAGCGTTACCTTCTCGGCCACCGTTATCGTCGATGAGGCTTCGATGCCTTCGTAAGAGGCATAGATCTTTCCTTGGCCGATCTGCTGTGCAGTGAAGTATGTCTCCTGCCCGGAGTCATGACTGCACGACCCTATGCTGCTGTCTACCCGCCAGTTCACAGGGATTTGATACATACGCGCCCCATATTGGTCAAAGCATTCTGAGAAGAATCTTTCAGTATCCCCAGGGTACAGTATCTTCAGATACGGATAGATGTAGATATTCGTAAGGACTGAAGGCAGGGGATATACATGGACGATAGCTTCGGCGCAGATGCCATCCTGTGTTGCCTTTATCATGCCATCCGCCCCGATACCCGGGGTGGTGAGGACGACTGAAGGGCCTTTATCAGCAGACAGGCTGCCTATAGCTCCGACGATAGACCACTCCGGTTCTACAGGAATGGGCCTCTTATGTTGGTCCAGCCCGAATGCAGTGAATGTTGCGGTCGAGCTTCTGGCAACCGTACTTTCTAGGGGGGATATTGACAGGCTCGCGAGGACTGGAGAGTACACTTCGATTTCCAAAGAGCCGCTTGCATTGCCCTTGACTACAGACAGGGTCCCCTTTCCGGGGCTTACCGCCAAGAAGTCCACGGTAGGACCCTCCGAATTGATGAGCATACCTGAACTGCCCTTAAAAGACCATGTCGCCTTGACCACCCTGGTCTCCCCCTTGGCACTCACCCCGATTGCGGTGAACGTGGCCTCGTCTCCGGGCCGTAATGCCTTTCCTATGCTTAGTATCCTCAACTCTACATATGAGCCTGATGCGCAACCTGAAAGCATGGCGAGACAAACCGCAAGAGCTGCGACCAGGAGTAACGATACTGCCTTTCTCATCGGGTCTCCTCCCGAAGTCCGCCACCGCCATCGCTGCCCTGGACTTCCAAATGCTCCATCAAGGAGAGGCTAGTAGGAACGAATGGAAAGGAGTTCATCGAACCGAAGCCCAACTCGAGCATCTCGAATTGCCATTTGCTTATATGGAAATACAGCTCAAACCTTATGGACTCGCCGGCCTCCACGGGATGATCGAGCTGCATACCGTACTCTGACTCCGGCAGGATGGTAGATTCAACTAGAAGAGTCTCGCCTACGACAAGGAAGAAGTCATCACTTCGCGGGTACTGGGCACTGCCGTAGAAGTTGGTCAAAGTAATGTCTATGATCACCCACAGGAAACCAGAACCGGCTTCTACATAGTTCCCCTCGGATACGTTCACGAAATCGGAAACGTAGGCCCGGTTGATGAAATAGTGCCACTTATAATTGTCTGTACAGCCGCCAAGCAAGCAGACAAATCCTACGATCGCAAGAAAAGCGAGCAACCTTCTCATAGGCGAAACGCCTCCTGACGGATTATGTGAAGCGCTTGGCAACACGTTGCCATCAGGATAGCGACGAGGTGCCTTCGCGGCTTTGTCGGAGGCCAATGTCGGATGCAGTCGGAGCCTCCATCCAATCAATACCACAATATGCAAGCCCTACCTCCCATCCGGGACGTTGTACCGATTAAAGAACAGTTTGACCTGCAAGATATCAATCTCGCATCCAAGACTTGGCTTACTTCGGAGGAGAGCCAGTTATGGCTATCCACCCGCTTTGCCAACTCGACTTATGCAGCGGCATGCACAATGCTGTTGTAAAATTACAATATTTCGTGGAAATGAGCGATAAAGAGTATTACAATACATCCTATATACACGAAAACCAGAGAGTGAACGGCCGAACCTGCATCAGAGAAGGAAGGCATTCAGAGCATGAGAGTCACAGTGAAGATCGGATCATCGACGATCGCACATCCGACGGGGCAGCTTAACATCAGGCGCATGGAGAAGATGTGCAAGGTGCTAAGCGACCTTAAGAACATGGGCCACGAAATAATCCTGGTATCCTCGGGCGCTATCAGCATGGGCATGGGCAAGCTCCTCATGAAGCAGCGCCCAAAGGACATGCCGACCAAGCAGGCTACCGCTGCCATCGGCCAGTGCGAGCTGATGTACGCCTACGACAAGCTGTTCTCCGAGCACAGGCATACGGTGGGGCAGATACTCCTGACGAGAGGCGACATAGAAAACGGAGAACGCAGGAGGAACTTCCAGAACACCGCGGCAAGGCTTCTTGAGCTCGGGGCCATGCCGATTATTAATGAGAACGACACGGTCGCCACCGAGGAGATCTCGATAGGGGACAACGATACGCTGTCGGCAGTAGTCGCTGAGGCCACATGCTCAGACCTCCTCATACTCCTATCAGACATTGACGGGCTGTACAGCGCAGACCCCAGGAAGGACCCTTCTGCTAGGATGATCTCCCTTGTCGAAGAGATCACCCCCGAAATACTGGCTCTTGCCGAGGGCAAGGGTTCAGAGCTGGGCACCGGCGGCATGACGACCAAGCTTAAAGCGGCGCAGATTGCGACCGAGGCCGGAATAGACATGGTAATTGCAAACGGAGATGACCCAGATGTGCTCTACGACATCATCGAGGGCGGGAAAGCTGGGACCAGGTTCGTAAGGAAGGCGAAGTGAGATGACTACACTTGAGATCATGAGAAGAGCCAAGGCTGCGAAGCCGGGACTGGCCAAAGCCTCTGCCGCGAAGAAGGAAGAGGCCCTTCTCAAGATGGCATCATCCCTGCTGGCGGGCAAGGATTCGATACTTGCGGCCAACGCGGATGATATCGAAGCTGCAAAGGGCGCCATGTCGTGCGTGATGCTCGACAGGCTGAGCCTTACTGCAGAGCGCATCGAGGCGATGGCAGACGGCATGCGCAAGGTCGCGGGCTTGCCGGACCCTGTGGGGGAAGTGCTGGGATCCTTCAAGCATCCGAACGGAATGGCCATAGAGAAGCTCAGCGTTCCCTTCGGTGTAGTCGCGATCATATTCGAAAGCAGGCCCAACGTTAGCTCTGATGCGGCGGCGCTTGCCGTAAAGTCGGGTAATTCCTGCATCCTAAGAGGCGGCAAGGAGGCGTTCCGCTCGGTCGATGCGATAGTGAAGAGGCTTAGAGCGGGGCTCCTTGAAGCCGGGCTGGACCCCGACCTAGTGCAGCTGGTGCAGGATACGACCAGAACAAGCGCAAGGGAGCTTATGGAGGGAGTGGGATACATCGATCTGCTCATCCCCCGCGGAGGGGCAGATCTCATCAAGGCATGCACCGAAGGGGCGCTCGTCCCGTGCATCCAGACGGGAACCGGAATCTGCCACGTGTATGTGGACAAGGCGGCTGACCAGGACATGGCACTGAGGATAATCGACAATGCGAAGACGAGCCGCCCTTCGGTCTGCAACGCCGAGGAAGTCTGCCTGGTGCATGAGGGCATAGCCTCAGAGTTCTTGCCGAGGCTCCACAAAAGGCTGGTGACTGACAGAAGCCATGCCGGCTTGAAGCCGGTGGAGCTGAGGCTGGATGAGGCCTCGGCGAAGGTGATAACCGGGGTGCCCGCCAAAGCCTCAGACTTCGATACCGAGTTTCTGGATTACATCCTGGCAGTGAAGGTGGTCAGCTCACTAGATTCAGCGATCCGCCACATAGCCGAGCATTCGACGGGGCATAGCGACGCCATAGTGACAAGGGACGAGGATGCGGCGCGCACCTTCGCGATGTCAGTAGATAGCGCAGCGGTCTATGTCAACGCCTCGACGCGCTTTACAGACGGCGGGGAGTTTGGCCTGGGCTGCGAGATGGGCATATCCACCCAGAAGCTTCATGCCAGAGGGCCGCTGGGCCTCAGGGAGCTTAACACCTACAAGTACATAATCCGCGGCGATGGCCAGATAAGGTGAGTGGAAGCATGATAAACGGGAAGATCGGTTTCATAGGTACGGGGAATATGGGAGGGCCGCTTCTTAGGGCTGCGGCGAAGGTGCTGGACCCGGCAGACCTTCTGATCTGCAACCGCAGGAGGGAGAAATCGGATGCAATAGCCCTCGAGATCGGCGCTGCAGTCGCCTCGAACAGGCATATCGCTGAGTCGTGCGGGATGATCATCCTTGGAGTGAAGCCTCAGATGATGGCAGGCGTCCTGACCGAGATAGCGGCTGCTCTGAAGCTCAGAGACGACGACTTCGTCCTCGTCTCGATGGCGGCAGGCGTATCCATAGAAAGGATCCGGGCGATGGCAGGCGGGGCCTACCACGTGATAAGGATAATGCCCAACCTTCCAGCATCCGTCGGAGAGGGAATGATACTATACTCCCTCAGTGACGGGGTGCCAGCCGCGGCAGCTGATGCGTTCTGCCAGGCCTTCAGGCTTTCAGGCTCGTTCGACAGGCTGCCCGAGGAGCTTATAGATGTCGGGTGCGCCATCTCGGGCTGCGGGCCAGCTTTCGTATCCGTTTTCGTTGAAGCTCTCGCAGACGGGGCGGTAGAATGCGGCCTTCCGCGCGATAAGGCTTACAAGTATGCCGAGCAGACGCTGTACGGGACATCAAGGCTGCTTATGGAAAGCGGCATGCACCCGGGGCACCTTAAGGACTTGGTATGCAATCCGGGCGGCAGCACCATAACCGGGCTTCATGCTATGGAGAGCCGCAGCTTCAGGGTCGCTGCCATGGAGGCGATTACCGCAGCGTTCCAGAAGACAATCAAGATAGGCAAGTAGACGCTAGCTGGGAATAGCGAGCACAGGCAAAGATCGGCAGGAAGTGAGAAGGGCTGCAATCTATAGGGTTGCGGCCCTTTTTCATGCATCTTGGCAAAGCGATATCGATAATCTGAAGGTGTGATTCTGCGAAACGGGTGAGGTAGTGAAATATGATGTCTGCATTCAAGTTATATTTCCGGTCGAATTGAACCTGCACCTAAGTGATGTTACAATTTGCTCATTGATGAATAATATATGTATTGATGTATATCTATGAGCTTGGAGGCTTAAATGCGCCTGAATAATGAAAAGGGCTTTGCGCTGGCATCTGTTCTTGCATTCATTACTGTATTGATCATACTCGGCGTAGCCCTGTCCATCATGGCGACTTCATCTCACCGTCAGGTCGTACGGCTTGTCAACCAGGCCCGTGCATACTATATAGCAAGGGCAGGTGCTGACGCACTTGGCTCATATATCACAGGGAATCCAGACGGGCTCACCGCAGCGCAGCTGTCGGATTATGTGGATGCCATAGTGGCTGCCGGGACTTCCGATCCCGTAGAGTTCGGAGGCGGGAGCTTCTCACTGGAAGTCACGAAGGATATCGACAGCAATGCCATAGACATAGTTGCGACAGGAAGCGTAGGCGGCGTGGAGGCCTTGGCTACCTACTCGATTGCATTCGAAGAGGGGGCTTCCGCAGGGCCGGTCCTTGACATGGCCGTGTTCTCCACCAAGGAAAGGGACGGCAGGTACACCTATGACAAGAAGGGCAAGCTTATCCTCATCCCTGAACCGGTGGAAGCCATCTTCCTTGACGGCAGCGCTTACATCCAGGGGCCGGTGGGCACCAATTCTGTAGCAAGCTCTACTGTGGAGTTCGACTGGAGCACCAAGGTGTACGGCGATGTCAACATAGGCCCCGGCGGCAACACCAATACAGCCATATACGCCCCCAGCGACATGTCAAACTACATCATAAGCCCCGGGACGAGGAAAGTGCTTCCGAAGATGAGGGAGTACCCCCTTCCCGCGTTCCCTTCATTCCCTGCGCTTCCGTCTAAAGGGTCCTACACCGCAGGCTGGAGCCCCTCTCCTCCATATACGCTGGGGCTTGCCGCCGGAGAAGGATGGTACTCAAGCATCAAGGTCCTAAGCACGCTGAGGATAGAGGTGGGCTCGGGCACCAGAAGGCTCAGGATAGACACCCTTGAGGTCACAGGCTCCGGGAAGATAGAGATTGTCGGCTCCGGAAAGCTGGAGCTTTATGTTACGAACCTGAAGATAGAGAACTCAGGCAGGATCAACGACCTGGGCGACACCTCGAAGGTCCACATGTACTACAATGGGACGACGGCCTTGAGCCTCACCGGCGACACCAGGTATTACGGCAGCATCTATATCAAGGATGCGCCGCTTACCATAGGAAACAGCGGAGGCATACAGGGCAACATAATCACAGGTGGGAACCATGTGCTTGTAAATGGAGACGCGTCGGCGAACGTGAAGGCCCTCTACGCCCCCAAGGCGGACGTTACCATGGGCGGAAGCGGGAAGATCAAAGGGGCAATCGTGGCGAACAGCTTCTACATAGACGGAGGAGCCTGGGTGCAGTATGTTCCAGTGACTCAGCCGATACCTGACCTTCCTGAACCCGGTCCGAGCAATCCCAACTTCCAGAAGGGAAGATGGAAGTAAGGGCCAGGGAAGAACAAGGCAAGACACCAATCAATATGGAGGCCGCCCAGATGAGGAGCAAAGTCCTGGTCGAGGAGATATTCGAGAAGCTGAGAGACGAGATAATCAACCTGAGGATGCTCGAGGGCACCGTAATCAAGGAGAAGGACCTGGCTGAGCGGTTCGGAGTCAGCACCACTCCTGTGAGAGATGCCCTCTCAAGGCTCATATTCGAAGGATACGTGGAGAAGTATCCGAACCAGGGCTATGTGGTTAAGCTCTTCTCTCTTAAGGATTATCAGGACATCTTCCAGTACAGAAGGCTTTTGGAGCTGGCTGCGATAGAGATCGTCTGCAAGCGGGCGACAGATAAGGAACTGGAGGACTTCCAGGCTGAAGCCATGAGGGATAAGCAGGCCGGAACCGACAGCATGCAGTCAGCCGACCTTAATACCGAGTTCCATATGAAGATAGCGCGGCTTACGAAGAACCCATTCTTGATCCGCTCCCTTGAGAGCGCCATCAACCATACAAGGCGCATCCTTCTTCATGACAGGCATTCTTTCGACTATGAGTTCTTCAAGGTCCCGCACGACGACATTGCGGGCGCGATAAGGCGGAGGAACGTGCCTGAGGCGCAGGAGCTGCTTCAGAAGCACATCCTGGATACACAGGCGAGGATTCTCATAAAGTAGCGGCACCATGCTGGGGAAAATATCTGGATAGATGCGCTCCTGTCACTTTTTGAGGAGCGCCTTCACTTCCTCTTCCATGCCCTTCGGGTCATACCAGGGCTGCCTAAGCAGTACCCGCCCGTCCATACCGATCAGGTATGCTATGTTCGGCGCCGGCCCGTATGTGGACCAGACCGCGTTGTCCATTGAATCAATGAGAATGGCAGGAAGGGCGGCATCCTCTTCGGCGGCCTTCCTTGCCAGCAAGATACGCCCTTCATAGGTCTCAGGCTGCCCGATGGGAGCGCCACTGGGATCCCTGCTGAATTTCCCCGGGACTTCCTTTGCCGAATACGGGTTGCTGGTGCCGAGGGGATGTGCCTCTATCGTGTACACGATGAGGATCTCGACCTTGTCGCCATACTTCTCGAAGAGGGCGTTCGTGGCTGCGGCCCGCTGCCTGTAGGGCGGTCAGGTGTAGGAGCCGAGTATCAATACCACAGGTTTCTGCTTAAGAAGCGCGGAAAGGCTCACCTGTCGTCCCGATGCATCCTCCAGGGTGAAGTCCACAGCCATTGAGCCTCTGCTAATGCCGGCAGCGGCCAGATCCAACCGCACCGGAAGCTGAAGGCCGCGCACCAGGCTTTCTGAAGGCAGAAGGCAGAGCTCTGGGGAGGCCGCAGCATAGGCCTTGAGCAAATCTCCTGCATGCAGTATCGCCAGTGCACTGATGCACAGGACGGCGAGTGCGATTAAGCCAAGGCGCCTTAAGGCACGAAAGCCTGGCATATGGCTTATGGCCTCCTTTCATCAACAGCATGGAGGGGGAATGCGAAAGTGCGGCCCTTTCAGGAAGGACCGCACTTCATACTCGCCTATTAAACCTGTGTGGTAAGGAATACTGGCAAAGTCATCTGCTCAAGCTTGCCCGTGAGCTCCTCTATCTCGTCGATGTGGGCGTCCTCGTCGTTAAGTATGCTCTGCAGCAGGTCGCGGGTGGCATAGTCCTTGACCTCGCCGGCGAGGATTATCGCCTCATTATAGGCCTTTATGGCTCCAGCTTCAGCCTTGTGGTCGCTTGCGAGCTGCTTTGCGATGTCAGAGCCGATCTTTATCTCGCTGAGCTTGCTGACGATAGGAGTGCCCTCAAGGAACAGGATCCTCCCGATGAGCTTCTCGGCGTGCTTCATCTCATCGATTGCGCGCTTCTCTATCGATGCGTGAAGCTTCCCGTAACCCCAATCGGCGTTCATCTCCGAATGGACCATGTACTGGCTTATGGCTCCCAGTTCGTCTGCCAGCAGGGCGTTGAGGGTCTTTATGAGTTCTGCGTTTCCCTTCATGTTATCGCTCCTTTCATATCAGTGTATTCCGCAACAAGAATATTATACCTCATGCAGTGCATGCCGGTGATGGTTGCGCCACAGGAACTGCCGCACCTATGCTGCTTCGAGATGGAGGCCGGGCATCAGCAGATACCCGGCCCCTGTTTCCGATATTCATCATTGTGCTCTATTCAGCTCGCCTGGTTAGGGCAGGAATCCGCGGTCCCTAGAATGCCCTGAGCCTGATTACGAAGTCCCTGCCTATGAGGTAAGCATGATCCTTCGCGAATCCCAGCTCGAATTTGCCGGTGATGGCCTCTGAGCTGTATAGGGCCGCCTGCCCCAGATCCTGGTTGAGCACCAGCATCCCCTTCTCGGTCGGGATGTAGTACCTTCCTGCGTGAAGGACTGGCTCGCCAATCGCCTTAGCATGCAGCGCTGACTTAAGGAGAATCGTCCCGTCAGCGGTCTTGAACCTTGTGGCGTTGATGCCGTCCGCGGCTATTGCCAGGGCGGTTCCGTCGTCACCTTTGCACAGGTAGAGCGGCGGGTCTTTCTTGATCTGCCAATCAAAGGCGTATTTATCCTTGCCGTTCCACTTGACTATGCCTGAGTAGTCAGCCGACACGACTATGTTGTTCCTGCCCACTACCACGACATGCCTTACATTGAAGGGTTCTATTTGCTTGAACTGCGCTACTGTATCCCCGTCTCCCAGCTTAATGATGTTCACGAAGTCGACGACATCCTCATGGACTGGAAGCATGATGTCGTATATGGTCTGACCGATTATTACCGCCAATCCATCCCCCATGTAATCGAAGGACCGTACAGGCCCTGTAAGCGTGGGGAATCAGCAGTCTTCGGGGCGGTAGTACTCCCACTCCAGGTTCCCGGACAAGCTGAACTTCATAAGGCCGAACTCCCAGCCCACGAAGATGTCGCCCTCCATTATGGCCAGCGAATGGGCTCTCTCATAAGTGTCAGCCGCCCAGAGGCGCTTGCCCGATGCGTCGAGCCTGACCATGGTGCTTCCGTAGGCGGCGACCACCGTCCCGTCTTGGGCGGAGGCGAGTAGCATAACCGGGCTGTCGGCCGCCCACTGCCACCTCTTTGTGCCATCGCTGTCGTAGCTGATGACCGCATTGCCTGAAGCCAATGCCAACCCTCCGTCGGGAAGGATGGCGAAGTCCGATATGTCCCCTGTTCGTATAGCCCACTCGCCGGTTCCGGCGCCGAATGCCTCGAAGCACGCGGCAAGCAGGAAGACGGCAAGCGCTGCTAACATAACCTTCCTCTTGATGTTTCCTCACCTCCTGGTACGTGATGTATCGATTCTAAGCGGCAGGAACTTACTTCTCCGCTCCGGTTTCGATAGTTGCTGGCAACTGCCCAATTAGTTACCCCTAATATGTATGATATTCGATGCGGCGGCCCCTATTCCTTCACTTCGGTCAATCGCCCGCAAGCATCTTCCGACCGTCAGCCTATGCAGAGCCCCATGTAGTAGCTCTCATAATATACCCCGTCTATCCTGAAGTCGCGCGTGAGCTTTCCTTCGATGGAAAATCCCAAGCTCTTATAGAGGCTAATCGCTGTCATATTATCGGTCCTTACCAGGAGATTGATCTTGCTGACTACGCCTGATGCTGCCGCCCAGCCGATTGTCGCCTTCAAAAGCTCCCTGGCAATTCCCAATCCCCAGTGCGCCTTCAGCACCCCCATGCTCAGCTCCGCGCCGTGAGCGACTTTCGGCCTGGTGTAGCCGGAAAGGGCTGCGAAGCCGGCAAGGGTGCCATCTCTGAAGGCCAGAAAGAAGACGGAGTTGCGGCTTTCCCTGACCCGGCTTATGAAGGCTTTCTCTTCATCAGCTGTCATCTTGAAGTCGCCGCTTCCGTAGGCAAGGTTCTCGGTCTCGGAAGTGATGGCCTGCATCAACTCGATGATGCTCTCTGCGTCATCCTCCCCGGCATCCCGGATGAGCAGGGCGGTATTATCCTTCAAGGAAGAATCGATGAGCATGGGCCACCTCCTACGAAGGAGATAGTAACACCTGAAGCGCCCATGCCAAAAGGGGAGCAGGTAAATCTTAGCAGAGGGGCCTGTTCTCAAGGATTTCCGTTGCCAAGCAGGAAAGATGCTGATAATATTCACTCGAAGCATGTTTTTCATGTCAAACAATGAAAGCCCTGGATTCCCGCACACGCGAAATACCGCATGAAAGGAAGCTCGGAAATGGCTAGAGTGCTCATCATAGACGCAGGGGTGAAGCCCGGATGGACGAAGGCGGCCGCAGACAGGTTGGCAGAGCTTCTGCAGGTGGACTCGAGCATAGAAATCGACAGGGTGAACCTCAGGGACGAGCATGTTGCCCCCTGCACGGGCTGCGCTATATGCCTTGAGCGGGGTGAGGAGAAGTGCAGGAACCATGGGGATTCCGCAGAGGGGATCATCGGCAGGATGCTTGAGGCGGACGGCATTATCACAGTATCCCCCAACTATTCGCTTCAGGTCCCCGCATTGCTGAAGAACCTCTACGATAGGCTCGCCTATGTATTCCACAGGCCGAGGCTCTTCGGCAGGCTCTCGATGGCAGTGGTCGTGCAGGGGGTCTACGGCGGAGGCAAGGTCGTAAGCTACATTAACGAGATCATGTCCTTCTGGGGCGCCGGGACGATAAAAGGAGCAGTCGTAAGCGGCGGGCTGTACCCGAACAGCAAAGTGGACGCCAAGGTGCTTGCAAAAAGGGAGGCCGAGCTTGTGAAAGCCGCAGAGGGGTTCGCCGGCAGGCTCAGAGGCTACAAGCAGGGCAGGCCATCCTTATTCAGGCTTGCGATATTCAGGATGACCAGGTCTTCCATGAAGTACAGCCCCGAAGCCCTTCAGGCTGACAGGAAGTACTTTGAGGACCACGGCTGGATGGAATCCGGCTACTATTACGACGTCAGGCTGGACCCGGTCAGCCTTCTGCTTGGGAGTGCCATCGACCGCATGATCAGAAGGATGATAGAGAAGGGCTCTGCCGGATCCGGGCAATAGGCGCGAAGATGGCCTTGGAAGTATTGAATCGGCCCTGTAAAGGGGCCGATTTTGTATTTCGCGACAGGCTTTTGTGAAGGGCCGCTATAAGCCCTTTCCGAAGAGTGCGAAGGCGAGGCTGGGTATCCCCATAAGGATGACGGTCACCACGACAAGCGGCAGCACCTTCTTGTAGACGAGATGCGCCTGGTTGTCCAGCCCCGCTGCAGTTATGCCCAGCAGGACCTGCGTTGGGCCCAGGGCGCATCCGACGGAAGCGCCTACGGACTGCGCCGCGCATATCATCGCCGCGGTTATGCCCAAGCGCTCCGCCACCATCTGCTGGAACTTGCCGAATATGACATTCGAGGTCGTGTTGCTTCCCGTTATGAAGCTGCCCAGGGCTCCTATCATAGGGGAGACCATGGGGAAAAACTTGCCAGTCAGGCCCGCCACCGCCGCCGAAAGCTCCTTCATCATGCCGGCGTCCATCATCACTATCGCCATTGGTATGAAGCAGAGCAGCGTATAGGTCGTATTCAGGCACTTGCGCGCCGTCTTCAAAGCGATTCTTCCCATAGCCCCCTTCTTCCAGAACCCCTTCCGGGAGAAAAGGAGGATGGAGGCAAATGACGCCGCCAGGATTATCGGCGCGGGGTGGGAGAACGGCCTGAACTTGGCATAAGCCTTCGCCGGTTCCACAACATGGCCCAGCCCGGTTGAATAGCCGGGAAAATCGATGCCGGCGCCTAGCTCCTTGAATGGAGTGAAATACAGGATGACTGTCATGGCCATCACTATCAGGTAGGGGGAGATGGCAAGGGAGAAGGGCATCTGGCCGCCCTGCCCGCCTTTTATGCCGGGAACCTGTGAATGTGCACCGCTTTTTCTGGAGAGCGCCAGAAATGCCGCGATTCCCGTCATCGAGGAGGCGATGAGGCTGATAGAGACTATACCGAAAGCGACCGTCAGGTACAGCGCCCATGTCATCACAGCGGTGCCCATGGCTATGCTGGGTATTGCGCGCTTTATTGCAGGCGCCCCCCCGTAAATGAAGCTTATGCTCAAGCCCGTGATGAACATGGCGAAGCCCGTGAAGAAGACGAACCAGGGGCCCAGCTGGGCGTAAGTCAAACCCGTAACCAGGGAGATCGTATAGTAGGACGTACCCATCGACCCGAAGCTGACCGACCAGGAATGCCCGACAAGAGAGGCCGCGACCGATTTGAGGGGGTCGAACCCCATGCTCACGAGTATGCCGGTTACAATCGCCACCGGCACCCCGAAGCCCGCTATACCCTGAAGAAGCGGAGTGAAGAGCCAAGCAAGCATGAGAAACTGAAGGAAGCGGTCCTCGATCAAGCCTGACACTTTAGACTTGATCCTCACCATCGCCCCGGTCTCCTCCACGAAATTGTATAGGTAGACCGCAGCCCAGATGATCAGGATTATGTTCACCGATAGGGCAAGCCCCTTACCCAGGGTCACCAGCATGCCGCCTGCGCCGGCGTTAAACACCGCGAGGGCTATGACAAGGCTTGCTGCAAAGGAGATGGCGCCCGCCTTAAGCGGGGTCATCCTGAGGTATATCAGCAGGATAAGAAGAATGATTATCGGTAGGGCTGCCCAGAAAACCATGCCGGCCTCCAATTGCGTGAGAGATATGCTGTTACAGTCCAGTTTGTTACAAAACCGCCGCAAGTTCAAGCCCGGATGGGCGGAAGGCTTGACGACAAGAGCTCGGGACAATGAAGAAGGAGGGGGATGCCCTCCTTCTTGCTCATCAAATCGCCCTTAAGCTTCCCTGTACTATGCTAGTAAGCCTCCACCTCATCCAGCACGGTCCCTTTAACCCCGGCGGAGAAACGGCCGCCCCCGAAGTAGCCGTCATCGTTAACCCCTGTATGCTCCCCTCCCACGTAGACGATATATTCCTCACCTGCGACAAGATCATCTGAGCTGAACAGGACGCTCAGGTATTCCTTCACGGGGGCGAAGGCGACCACCTGTAGACCGTATCTTACTATGTCGAATGCCTCACCGGCTTTTGTGATTCCGTCTGTCTTGAAGCTTAAGACCGCCTGTCCGTTTCCTTCGTTAACGCTCACGGCCCCTGCGCCTGTCGCCATCACTGTACCATTAAGGACGGTGAGCCCTCCTGCCGCCTCTATGCCCCTTTCGCCTGCATCGGTGCCTGCCAAGCTGATAAGCTTGCCACCGGAGATTATCGTCTGACTGCCGGATCTAAGCCCGTCCTCCCCGCAGATGATATGAAGATATCCATCAGTGACTTCGATAAAACCCGCCGCCGAGGCACCCGTCAGATAGGCGTTGATTCTAAGGTCGGAGCAGGCAAAGTCAATATTGCCGCCGCAGTCTATGCCGTCAGAGCTAACCGAGTTTACGTAAAGGGCGCCTTCTCCCGAGAATCTCAGGTTCCCGGCAACCTGGACGGCGCTGGATTCATCCTCCCCGTAAAGCGTGTTTCTTAGATAGCTGGTCGTCCACGCCTTGGCGGTTATCGTCACATCAGCGCCGCCCCTGGATATTATCGCCGGCCCTGCAGAGTTGGTGATGCTCGCGTTGTCTAGCTCCAATACCACGTCTGCGTCCGCCTCGACTTCTATGAAGCCCTCCTTCAGTGTGCCGGTTATGCTGTACGTTCCCCCTTCGGTGATCTTGATTGCGCCTTCCGCCTTCGCCTGGTCTGCCTGTGCCCCCAATACGATTCTTACTGGGCTTCCTTCTGCAAGCGACGCTCCCGTCATGCCAAGGACCATTATTGCTGCCATGAGTATCGCCATCGTCGACTTCTTCAATCCGTCTTCCTCCTATCAGCTGTCTTATTGATGCGGCCTTCCAGCCGCCGGCTT
The DNA here is from genome assembly GCA_964532805.1 of uncultured Clostridia bacterium. Lineage (GTDB taxonomy): Bacteria > Bacillota > DTU025 > DTU025 > MWDF01 > MWDF01. The sequence goes on along the minus strand of CAZHKX010000004.1, from coordinate 24,740 downwards.
CTTGCCTTCGATTTCATGGTAGGCGGCGGATGTTACGGCGCAATGTCGGTCCGGTTAAGAATGGGTGAAGATGAGAAAGCCAATAATGTAAGGAAAAGATTCATGAAAGCTTAGAAAAACCCGACGCAGGCGTCCCGGGGGAATGTAGAATGTCATTGGCCCTTAAGCCGCGCCGCGGCAGGAGCCAATCTTTTTGCCGGGGGTTCACCATGGCCAGATTCTTTAAGGTGCTTACAATCATGCTTCTTATTCTGGGCGTCATAGGATTCGGCGGATACTCATACCTGATCTGGGGAATGGACGAGGTGCTTGGCTCGCAGATAGGCGGGATCGACATCCAGGGGCTGCCTGACGGGGCTTATGAGGGCAGCTACAAGAATTCCAGGTGGTCCAACACGGTGGAGGTCTCTATCTCGGGCGGCAGGATCGAAGGCATCAAGGTAGTAGACGATGTCACCTTCAAGCTCGAGGAGCCGAGGACTCAGCTGATCGACAGGGTGCTTGAGCAGCAGAGAATCGATGTAGACGCCGTGAGTGGGGCCACTGCGACGAGCAAGGCATACCTGCTTGCGGTGGAAGATGCGTTATCATCGGCCCGGTTCTAGGTTAAACCACAAGAAATGAATAGGCAGGCGGCACTTCCGAAGGGCGCCGCCTGCCTTATTGCATTGTTGCCAATATTATGGCGCTGAGACCGACACTCTGTTGCGCCCGGCCCTCTTAGCATCATAAAGGGCCTCGTCCGCATTCCTGTAGAAGTTGGCCTCAAGAGGCTGGTCCTTTCTCAGCTGCATCACGCCGAAGCTTGCCGTCAGCCCCACTTTGTTGCCCTCGATGTCGAAGACATGCGATTCAAGCGAGCTGCGCAGCCTCTCGGCAAACACTGCTGCGCCCGAGATCGGGGTATCTCTCAGCAGGATGATGAACTCCTCACCGCCATATCTGCACAGCAGGTCGGTATCCCTCAGCTTGGACTGAAGGAAAACTGCAAGCGCCTTCAATGCAGCATCTCCCACCACGTGGCCGTATCTGTCGTTGACGTCCTTGAACAAGTCGAGGTCGAACTCGATTATGCTGCTGGGTCGCCCGGCCGCGCTCGCGTCCGCATGCTCCCTGCGCACCGCCTCATCGAAGTATCTCCTGTTTGGAAGCCCCGTAAGGCTGTCGAAGAAGGCGATTTCCGAAAGCTCCCTGTTCACCCGCTCAAGCTCCGCCCTCTGGGCCATGATCTGTCGCTTCTGCCTGGTAGTCAAGACGAAGTTGCTCCAAAGCAGCATGGAGAGGGCAAGTGCAAGTGCCACCGTCGTTAGCCCGTTGACCCTGTTTGAGAGAAGGACCTCTGGGGACTCCTGCACGTTCATTGCGAAGAAGAACGCAAGGTATGAGGCCGAGAATATCACTAGGGCCTTGGCCGGATGCAGGTAGAATACCAGCCCGATGATGAGGCACACCACCATGAAAGGGGTGATGTTGCTGGTAACAAGCTGGTCGATTCCGACTATGACTATCCCGGCGGCCATTATCGCCGAGGAAGTAATGTACTGGAAGGCCCTTACGGACGAGCCGGAAATGCCAGATCTCCTTAGCCGCGATCCGATGATCAGGAAGGAAGCCATGATCACGAACATCGCGGCATGAGATGCGATTATCCCAGCCCTCCATGTGGCTACGACCGTCTCGGGGCCGGGCTGCTTCAATATGAACATTATTATGTGGGAAAGGTGGACCGGAAGCGCGATGAGGCTGCTGAAGGTGATCCTCCTCAGGTTTATGAGGGTCGCCTCATCCTCAAGCTGAGGGTCAGAAGCGAATAACCCCCTTACCCTCTGGGCAAGGGATTCGGGAGGCTTGCCATCCTTTCCTAGATGAATATCCTCAGGCGACATCGGACACCTCAAATGAAGCTGGCATAGTCTGGCAGTTCCTGTGAATTATATGGATATTATAATTTACTTGATGTTCAAATGTAATGTTTGTTGAATGTATACAATTGGCGAAACCTAAAGAGCCATGCAGAAGGATGTAAGAGCGGGCTTATCTTCGCAACCCCAGAAGGTGCCGTATTGCCATCAGCGGGTCATGAAGGAGCATCCTGGGGCCTGCATAACGCATCACAGCCCGCATCTGGAGCCGCATCACGGGCTTGTAGCAATGGACGGCGCACTTGGAACAAAACGGCTTGCCCTCCCCGAAGCCGCATGAATCCAGCCTTGCCTCGGCGTATCTGAGCAACTCCGCACAGGCGGGGCAGAGGACTGCGCCATGCCCCTTGCCCCTGCAGTATATCCCAACCATCTTCCCGACGACGAGCTTCTCTTCAGCTATCCTGCCTGATGCCATGTCCTTTGCCGCACCCCCAGAGGATTATAGCATGGAAGATAGGAGCAGGGGCGGGCCGTGAAGCCCGCCCAATAGAAGCAGCGCCATGTGTTTACGCAAGGATTACGGCATGGCAGACAGGCTGCCAGTGATATCGAAAGAGCCCGGCTCCTCTGCAATCGCCTCTACCTGGGCAAGCCCTCCTTTGAAGACGACCGTCCCCTCCTTGCCCATGTTGGATATGAAGCGGGCAGGCCCTGTTATGGTAAGGTGCGCGGTGAACTCCTTCTTCAGGTAATCGCCTGAAAGGCCGGTCAGCGAGACTGTTACCATGAACTTCTGCCCGACTTTGGTGACCTCTGGCACGATGATGTCGAAGGATACCAGGTTTGTCCTTACTGGATTGGAGAAGGATGAACCATTGTAGACGAACACAGACGCCTCCCCGGTCGAAGCGCCTGCAGGCATCGCACAGATGACCTCTGTGTCTGAGAAAGCCGCGGGCTTCAGCGATAGAGGCTCTCCTGGGCCAGACAGCCAGACCACAGGCTCGCTTCTGCCGTCCGGTCCCATGAAGCCATTCCCAAGGAGTGTCATCGTGGAGCCAATGAAGCTGAGGCCGGGCGCGCCTGTGATGGCCGGCTCCTTGGAAGCTGATGAGGCCGGCAGCACATTGAGGATTTCAGGAGGGCCCTCGCTTCCGTCGGGCAGCACTGCCGAAAGCAGCCAGTACCCTGCAGTAAGCAGGCCTTCGGGGATCTTCCAGCTGCCATCTATGCTGAACTCGATGTCCTTCTTCTCCCCCTTGGCGGATTCCGCGGTTATCGTCCCTCCGGCCGTCGCCTTGATGCCCTCCTGGCTGATGCTTCCGCCGACGGCTGTGCCTGCGGTGCTTGTGCTGGGCGCGACTACCTTAGGCGGCTTCGCCTCGACGAGCTTCGTACCGCCGGATTGAACCCATGCCCCTGTCTTGGGGTCCCAGACGTATTCGTCGATGAGTATACTGCCAGTCTTGAGGTATCTGGTCTTCACCTTCCTTATGGTCTTTCCGTCCTTGTCATAGGAGATGCTTTCCTCTTCAATGTAGGTGCCGTCCGCCCTCGGAGGGTCGAAATAAGTGGTCGTGGTGGAGCTTTCAAGCTTTCCGTCCTTCTTATGCTCTGCCGTCTTCTTCCGCCCTTCCGGGGTCTTCTTATCGGTGAACCTCTGCTCTATGGTGGTCTTCTTGCCCGAGGAATCCGTCTTCTCCTTGATGCGGGTCTCGGACTTGTCGTCTCCCTTCTGCTCCTTCGTGATTGTCTCGACTTCCTTGTACTCGGTCTTCCCGTCCGTCTTCTTGGTCGTGGTGTACCTGGTCTCGGTGACTTTGGTGCCGTCCTCCTTAGTCCATTCCCTAGTCTCGGTAACTGTGCTCCATTCGCTTCCGTTTATCGTCCCGGTGCTGGGGGTGCCGGAGGGCTGCCACTCCGGCTGAGCAAGCGCGGTAAGCGCCGCAGTCAATATCACGGCAGCCATCAGGGCGATGGGAAGCCATGCCGATGTGCGCTTCCGGGCGCCTTCTGAAAGCATTCCTCTCACCTCCGATGGTTAATTGGGATAGCTTGTTCCTTGTTCTCTGCCAATTAGTTCTATATTGGAACAATTATTCCTTCAAAATAAGGTATGGGGTATCCACGAAACGGTCTTCGGGAGGGAAGGCAGGTATAAGCGCCGGTGCATAGAAGATTAATATAAGTAAATATTCGATGATGAAAGGAAATACGGACATGGATGCAGCTCCATTCGCATTCATAATCCATCCCATAAACGTAAGAAGGGATGTCTCTCACAAGTTCCCCCTCTTGGGAAGAGTATTCTCCGAGAGGCAGCTGGACTTTCTGTCGAGATACTTCCCTCCGGTCTACATCTCCGAGATAGAAGGCATCAGGTCCGCATCCCACGGGGGAGAGGCGAAGGGCTGGTTCATCGCCTGCCCGTTCACCCCGTCGGTCATGATGAGCCTTCCGGTCGAGGCCGTATACAGGAAGATCGTCAGATGCGGCGAGATGGCTGAGAAGCTGGGTGCCGGCATCATCGGGCTCGGCGCCTACACTTCAGTGGTGGGAGACGGCGGATCGACCATAGCGGACAGGCTTGGCATACCTGTGACCAATGGGAACGCCTATACGATATTCGTCGCCATGCAGGCTATAAGGAAGGCCGCCGAAGTGATGGGGATCAAGATGTCTGAGGCGAGCGCAGCCGTCGTCGGGGCAACCGGCTCCATAGGACGGGTGTGCTCGGAGATGCTCTCCGAGGAGGTCTCTGAGCTTGTGCTGGTGGGCAGAAACCCGTATCCCGTGGAAGAGATTGCAGATAGATGCAGGGGAAAGAGGGCATCCATAAAGGCCGGCTGCGACGTCTCCGCCATCTACTCCTCCGAGCTCATCATCACAGTGACGAGCCAGGTAAGCTCTGTAGTCGAGCCTGAGCATCTGAGGCCCGGGTCCGTGGTGCTGGACGTTGCTCGCCCGAGGGACGTTTCAGTCAGGGTGGCCGCGGCAAGAGACGACGTCCTTGTCATAGAGGGCGGCATGGTGGACGTACCCGGGTCGCCCGACTTCCACTTCGACTTCGGCTTTCCTCCTGGGAAGAGCTATGCCTGCATGGCGGAGACGATCGCCCTTGCTCTTGAGGGAAGGTTTGAGGACTACACGGTGGGCAAGCAGATCGAGCGGTGGAGGGTGGAGGAGATAGGGGGCATAGCAGAGAAACATGGATTCAAGCTAAGCGGCTTCAGAAGCTTCGAGCACGCCGTGACCGAGGAGCACATCGAAAGGGTCAAGGCGAAGGCGCTAAGGGGTTATTGAGGCGATGTCGCGCGCATTACGGGGCGGGCTCTGCGCCCAGCCTAATGATTACGGAGGTCTGTCTTGGGGCATACTGCCTTCTGGGTCGCCCTTTCGATATGGCTTGCCTGCGACCTGTATCTCATAGCTTTTAGAAGGGGTGCTGTCCACAAGGACGGCGGGGAGAGGCGCTCCAAATACGTCATGGCAGCCCTCATCACATCAGGGGTGCTCGTGCCGATATTCGCCTATCCGGCTTCGAAGCAGGGCTTCCTGCTCCCGTTCACTCCGCTTAGATACATGGCTGTTGCACTTCTTCTCGCGGCGCTTGCCATAAGGCTCACCGCGGCTGCCCACCTCGGCGCGTCTTTTTCCAGGAATGTCGGCGTAAGTGACGGGGCCCGCCTGGTCACCGGCGGGATATACTCGGTTGTGCGGCACCCAGGGTATTTAGCTGAGCTTCTGTTCTTCGCGGGGATAGCGGTGGCGTTTAACCATCCGCTTACCTCAAGCGCGGCCTTCCTGATGCCGCTGGCGGCGTTCATGTACAGGATCGGCATTGAGGAGAGGATGCTAAAGGAGGGATTCGGGGAGGAATACTCCGAGTATGCGAGAAGGACCCGCAGGCTGATACCGTTCATCTATTGACGAGACGGCCTATCCAATCATCTCCTGCGCCTCTTTGCGGGAGAAGCCCCTTCCGTGCCCCGGGTAGAAAGTGTGCGCGTCACATGAGGCCAGTAGCTTCCTCCAGCTTGCCCTGTTCAGCTCCTGGTCCTGGACGATTATCGGAAGGGCGGGCTTCATAGACAGGGATGGAAAGCCGCTCATTGCCATATCCCCGACGAAAGCACGGCCATCGTCTAGGACCAGGGCGCTTGAGCCCATAGTATGCCCTGGAGCATGGATTATCCTTGCGGCAAACCCCATCAAGTGCAGGTCCAGGCCCTCATCGCCGAACGGGGAACTGACAATGAAGCCCTTATCCAATGGAGGGGGCAGCAGCAAAGGCGCGCTGGCCATGACGGCACGTGCCCAAAGCCCCTGGGGGAAGGCGTCCACCTTCCGGCCTTCGCGAAGAGGCATGTAATCGTCCCTGTGCATCAGGATGCTGCAGCCAGTCTCGGCTGTAAGCCTCGCCGCGGCGCCGATGTGGTCGAAGTGGCCGTGGGTTATGAAGATGGCCTGAATGCCCTTTGAGGCATCCCCTGCCCCCGCGCTCCGGGCTTCCTTGAGAAACCTTCTCCACCATAGGCGATATGTCCCGGTGTCTACCAAGATGGACCCGGCGGGGAAGGAAACGAGGTAGCAGTTGGTCATATCCGCCCTAATGAGCTTAACGGCAGCTTCCGTCATCCCAGTCACCCCCTGCTAGTGAAGAGATAGAATGCGCAGCGCAGATAGAGTTCATCGCGTAAGGAAAGTATTCCTGCATCGGATGCCGGCCCCAAGCGAAAAGCCTGCCTCCGTGAGATAATCATGGCAGCGATATCAGACAGGAGGATGCAGCATGGCAATGATACTTGACCCAAAGGAGATCTCTGAAAGGGCAAAGGGCTTCCGGTTCCCCGATTTCATGCGTTTTGCGGCGGTCTCAGAAGGACTGTCCTCCTGCGAGATGCTTACCGCGGGAAGGGCAGGCAGCGAAGTAGCCCTGGCCATGTTCGGACACAAGATTTTCGTAAACTGCCCGGAAGGGGCGGATGAGGAGGCTGCGGCGAAGCTTGCCTACAAGCTGATTGAAGAGGAGATAAGGACGAGGAGAGGCCCCACTTACGATTTCATGGGGATATTTGCCCCCACCCAGCAGCTGACAAGGGCGATACATAGGCTGTACAAGGGCCAGGAGGCCGCCCTGGAGTGGCGCGAGAGCTATCGCATCAAGCCTGACGGCGGCATGCCGGCCATGCCGGTGCCGAAAGGATACTCGCTTGAAGAACTTTCCCGCGGGCTTCTGGCAAGAAACCTTGCCAATACCGGCGAGCTGAAGGAGGAGATGGCCTCGGAAAGGCCCTCCGTCGACGACTTCCTGGCCAAGAGCTTCGGCATCTGCGCGGTCAAGGGCAGGGAGCTGGCCGGATGGTGCCTGTCGGAGTACAACAACACGGGAGGCTGCGAGATCGGCATCGGGGTGATGAAGGAGCACAGGCATAAGGGCATCGCTTCGGCGATGACCGCCTCGTTTCTAAGGATGGCGGCTGAAAGGGGCGCAGGCGTGGTCGGCTGGGATTGCCACAGGCAGAACGCCCCTTCCTGGCGCACGGCCCAGAAGGCGGGCTTCACCCTTTCCTTAAGTTATCCGACTGTGCTCATATGCAAGGATAGGACGCTTCAGTACGGGGCCAACGGGAACATCGCTTTAAGAGACGGCGACGGCGATGCAGCCCTGGCATGGTACAAGAAGGCTGCGGCCAGGGGAGATGCGCCCTACTGGGTATTCATCAACATGGCGCAGGTGCAGGCGATCACGGGGGACATCAGCCTCGTCATGGAAGCTTACGAGGGGCTGAAGACGGCAAGATGCGGCGAGTGACGCCCCGATTGCGCGGGGCACTTCGCGGACTACAATCTTATGGTCCGTTGTCGGAGGGCAGCAAATGAGAAAGCACAGGCTGGATTCGTTTCTGGAGAAGGCGGCGCAGTCAGGCGCGGACATCTCAGTGGTCTCGGCTGGACCAAATCTCAGGTACCTTTTCGGCCTCGAGGTCGATCCCCATGAGAGGGCTTTCATGATGATTGCGGGCAGGGGGCTCATGCCCGGCTTCGTCCTTCCGATGCTCGAGATGGGCAATGTTGGCAGGGCGGCATCGGAGTATGGCGCCGAGCTGCACGGATACACAGACGAGGAGGGCCCGTCGTCTGCCGTAGCCAGGGCTCTGAGAAACACAACCACAGGTCCGGGAAAGCATGTCATTGGCGCGGAGTTCCTGCATATGAGGCTTAAGGAACACGAGCTCATAAAGTCCGTGCTGGGCGGCTTCGAGGTGACAGACATTGACGGCCTGCTTATGGATATGAGGGCGGTCAAGGACGCCGAGGAGATCTCCTGCCTAAGGCGCGCAGCCGAGATCACAGACATCGGCATAGCTGCTGCGAGGGCGGCGATAAAGCCCTGCGTGAGCGAGAGGCAGGTGGCCTCCGAGATAGAAAGGGCCATGCTTGACGCCGGAGCGGAGGGCGTGCCGTTTAACATCGTGCTTGCCGGCCCGAATGCCGCACTTCCTCACGGGACCCCTTCAGATAGGAAGATTATGGAAGGAGAGCTCGTCATCTGCGACATAGGGGCAAGCTATAAAGGATACTTCGGCGACATCACGAGGACAATACCCGCAGGGAAGCCATCCAATGAGATGGCGAAGGCATTTGATGCGGTGTACAGGGCGAACGAGGCTGGAAGGAAGGCTTGCCGAGCTGGGATGAGCTGCGGGGAGCTGGACTCGATATGCAGGAAGGTGATCGAGGACGCGGGCTTTGGGGACCTGTTCATACACAGGACCGGGCATGGCCTCGGCCTTGAGGTCCATGAGGAACCCTATATCGTAGGCGGCAGCAGCAAGATGCTTCTACCGGGCATGGCCTTCACCATAGAGCCTGGCATCTACATCCCCGGGGTGGGGGGAGTAAGGATAGAAGACGACGCCGTCATAACGGAGTCCGGAGCAGAGATACTGACAAAGCAGCCGAGGGAGCTTATTGTAGGCTGACTTCCCGCAGTCGGGTTGGGGCTGAAATGCCCTAAACCTCAATCCTTTCGGCGTTCTGCCAGGAATTCATCAATCTCAGCCTTTGCGGGAAGGGACGGAATCGCCCCTTTCCGCATCGCGCATATCGCGCCTGCCGCATTCGCCCTTACAAGGGATGCCTCCAGGTCCTTGGGGGAGAGCTTGGACAGGCTATCCTTCACTGGAGTATCCTCGGCAATTCCGATCAGGCAGGCTATAAGGCATGCGAGGAATCCGTCGCCCGCGCCGGTGGTGTCCACGCTTACGACGGTGAAGCCGTGGGCCCGCACTACGACATCTCCCATATACGCAGATGAGCCGGAAGGCCCGTCAGTCACCACAATGAGGGCTTCGGGCTTAGTGTGCTTGCGCAGGGCAATCACTGCCTCCGGCTCGTTGGAAGCGCCCGTAAGCGCCATCAGCTCCTCAAGCGATGCCTTGATCAGATCAGCCTGCCCGCAAGAGCCGAATATGGCGCGCCTTGCCTCGTCCAGGCTGTTCCATAGCGCCAGCCTCAGGTTTATATCGAAGCAGATGGCAGCGCCTGCTCCGGATGCTATTCTCACCGCTGCACGGGTCGCATCCGCTGAAGGCCCGGAGGAAAGGGAGACGGATCCGTGCTGTAGGACCCTGCATCCTGTGAGAAGGGGCATATTGAGCTCATCGGCCCTCAGCATCATATCCGCGCCGGGATTCCTGAAGAAGCTGAAGCTCCTCTCGCCGCCCTCGCCCAACAAGACGAAAGCAAGGGTAGTCCTTGCGTTGGCATCGAAGACTAACCCGTCCACATTCACGCCCTCGTCCCTCAGCACTCCGGCAAGGTATCTCCCGAAGGGGTCATCCCCCACTTTCCCGCAGAAGGCAGAGCTTAAAGCGAGCCTGCTGACGCCTACGGCTACATTCGCAGGCGCTCCGCCGGGGTTCTTGGCAAAAGACGCCGCGTGGCCGACATCCGACTGAGGCCCTTCGGCGATGAAGTCTATGAGCAGCTCTCCGATTGCAAGCACGTCTACTGCCATCAGAAACCCTCCACAAAGAAGATGGGGCATATGCCCCTCACACGACACCGCTGGGGCAGAAGGCCCCGCATAGGTTATTATATTCTCTGGGACGCCGCTGCGTCCTCCAAACGAAGCATGAGCCGTAAGCTCGTATTGATCACATCTTTTGCCCTCCGCGGGCTTTGCGGTCGGGCGGCAAGGAGTGCCAACAGTGGAAGACAAGATACGCGAAATGCTGGATAAGGCAGGAAAGCCGGGCGAGGACGCCCTTATCATGCACCCGTACTACAAAGGCAAGATAGAGGTATCGCCCAAGGCAGCCGTAAGGGATATGGCCGACTTCTCGGTCTGGTATTCGCCCGGTGTGGCAGCCCCCTGCAAGGCGATCCAGAAGAATAGGGACCTCGCTTATGAGCACACGCTGAAGTGGAATGCGGTGGCCGTGGTCTCCGACGGCTCCAGGGTCCTCGGGCTGGGCAACATCGGCCCGGAGGCGGGGCTTCCCGTGATGGAGGGCAAGGCGATGCTCTTCAAGTACCTCGGGGGCGTGGATGCCTATCCCATCTGCCTTGACACCCAGGACCCCGAGGAGATAATCAAGGCCGTCAAATGGCTCCAGCCGACCTTCGGCGGGGTGAATCTCGAGGATCTTGAGCAGCCCAAATGCTTCTACATACTCGAAAGGCTGAGGGCGGAATGCCGCATCCCGGTGTGGCACGATGACCAGCAGGGCACGGCAGCCGTCAACCTGGCAGGGCTAATAAACGCGCTTAAGCTTACCGCAAGGTCTCTCAAAACGGCGAAGATCGCCATCATAGGGGCAGGCGCTGCGGGCATCAGGACTGCATCCGTCCTGATAAAGGCGGGGGCGGATCCCAAGCGGATGATAATGTGCGACATTAAAGGAACGCTTCACGGCAACAGGCCTGATATCGCAGAGATGCACAAGGATATGCGCCAGCTTTGCATGGACACGAACCCCGGCTGTGTGGAGGGGGGCATCAGGGAAGCCATGGCGGGAGCCGACGCGGTCCTTGCTATGTCCAAGCCCGGCCCGGGCACCATATTGAAGGAATGGGTGTCTGGGATGGCCGCAAGGCCGATAGTGTTCGCATGCGCCAACCCCATTCCGGAGATATGGCCCTGGGAGGCTAAGGAGGCAGGAACCGCCGTCGTCTCTACCGGAAGGTCGGACTTTCCCAATCAGGTCAACAATTCCATGGTCTTCCCCGGCATATTCAGAGGGGCGCTAGATGTCAGGGCGACGGCCATCACCGACGAGATGTGCATCGAAGCCGCCAGGGCGCTCG
>CAZHKX010000004.1:0-13460 GCA_964532805.1 uncultured Clostridia bacterium | reverse complement strand
GTCAGGGCGACGGCCATCACCGACGAGATGTGCATCGAAGCCGCCAGGGCGCTCGCCAGGTACCAGGAGGATGCGGGCATGGACGAGGAGCACATACTGCCCGACATGTCCGAGTGGAAGGTGCCGGCCTATATCGCGGCTGCTGTGGGCAGCGAAGCTGTAAGACAGGGAGTCGCGAAGCTCGCCAGAAGCTACGATGAGATACTGCAAGCGGCGATGGAGCTCATTGAAAGGTCCAGGAGGGCGACTGCGCTCGCCATGGAAAACGGGATAATCAAGCCGCCGCCTGAGCTCTAGTGCCTTGCCCGCATCAGGCGGGGACAGGAGGGTGCCTTATGGCAATTAGGACAGTCGATGCCGCCGAGATCGCGGCCGCCATAGAGCAGATGTGCGTAAGCGCGAACTGCGTGCTTCCTGAGGTGAACCTGAAGATGCTAGAAGAGGCGGCCGCGGCGGAGAAGTCCCCGCTGGGCCGGTCCATACTGGCTAGGCTCCTGCAGAACCACAGGATGGCTGGCGAGCAGATGGTCCCTGCGTGCCAGGATACCGGCCTTGCAGTCGTCTTCGCGGAGATAGGACAGGACGTCCACATATCGGGAGGCGCGTTCGAATCTGCCGTGGACGAGGGCGTAAGGCGGGGCTACACCAATGGCTACCTGAGGAAGTCATCGGTTTCCGACCCGCTTTTCGACAGGCGCAACACCGGCGACAACACCCCTGCCATCCTTCACGTGAGGGTGGTCCCGGGCGATAAGGTGCGGCTCACCCTTGCCCCGAAGGGCGGAGGTGCGGAGAATATGAGCGCGGTCAGGATGCTGACCCCATCGGAGGGGGTGGAGGGCGTCATCTCCTTCGCCGTCGAGACTGTGAGCAAGGCCGGGCCCAGCGCCTGCCCGCCGGTAGTCGTGGGTGTGGGGATCGGCAGCACCTTCGACATGGTCACGGTGCTTGCGAAGGCTGCGCTTTTAAGGCCGATGGGAGATAGGAATCCCGATCCGAGGTATGCCGAGCTTGAGCAGAGCATACTTGCCAGGGTGAACGGGCTTGGAATAGGGCCCCAGGGCTTCGGCGGGAGCACCACGGCGCTTGCCGTGCACATAGAGGCGAGGCCCTGCCACATAGCGAGCCTTCCTGTGGCCGTGAACCTCAACTGCCATGTGAGCCCGCATGAGACCAGGCTGATTTGAAGGGGGAGATGTTGTGGCCAAGAGGATAGCAACCCCTTTGACGGACGAGGCTGTCGCCTCCTTAAGGGCGGGCGACGAGGTGCTTCTCTCCGGCAAGGTCTATACCGCAAGAGACGCCGCCCACAAGAGGATGGACGCGCTTCTGGATTCGGGCGGAAGCCTTCCGTTCGACATAGAAGGCTCCGTCATATTCTACGTGGGGCCGTCACCGGCGAAGCCCGGAAGGGTGATCGGTTCAGCGGGCCCGACAACAAGCGGCAGGATGGACAAATATACGCCCCGGCTTCTGAGCCTGGGGCTTAAAGGCATGATAGGCAAGGGGTCCAGGTCCGCTGCGGTGAAGGATGCGATCGTAAGGCACCGCGCCGTCTATTTCGCAGCCCTTGGGGGCGCGGGGGCGCTCGCCTCGGACTGCATCAGGTCGGTAAGGCCGGTAGCCTACGAAGACCTGGGCACAGAGGCGCTTACCGAGCTTGTTGTATCGGATTTCCCGCTCATCGTGGTAAACGACATCTACGGCGGGGATGCGTACGAGGACGGCAGGAAGCACTTCTCGGAATAATCAGGGGCTGTGCACAGCCGGAAAAAAGTAAGGCGGCCCTTGCGGCCGCCTTACGCGCTTGTCATGTCCTCTTATTTCTTGTTGCACTCAGGGCTGCATCTCGCACAGCCGTCCACTTGCGGGAATATCTTCTTTGCCGCCTTGAGAGCGTCCTTGCAGCCGTCGAAGCTGCCTACCAGGATCCTGTTGTTCACGTTCGGCAAGCTGGAGCACAGCCAGCTGTGCACCTCATGCTCACCTGTTTTCTGGGCGTTCACGCTTACGTAGTATAGCTCCATTTCATCACCCCTTTCAGGCCGTAAACCAATAATCGATCCTTAGTTACTGGTAGATTGCTTTACTATGGCTTAATTCAACCTGATTCGGCCGAATCCTCCTAAGTTGTCAGGAAACATGGAGAAAACCGTCAGAAAGGGCGATTACATCGGTAAATCGTGCATGCTCAACCCCTGCGGGCTGACGCCATGCGCGACAGGCACTCCGAAAGAAGAGGCCTCGGACAGCCGAAGTTGAGCCTTGCGAAGCCAGCCCCGGAGCTTCCGAACATGGCACCGAGGTTAAGCGCAAGCCCGGCCCTGTCGACCAATAGGTGTTTCAGGGCCGCCTCGTCCAATCCCATCCCGCGGAAGTCGAGCCATGCAAGGTAGGTGCCCTGAGGCTTCCTGTAAGCCACCCCGGGCATGCTCCCCGCGATTGATGATCCGATCAGATCCGCATTGGCCTCCAGGTAACAGAGAAGCTGGGCTAGCCACTCCTCGCCGTGGCTGTATGCCGCCTCTGCGGCGACGACGCCGAAAATGCCGGGCTCCTCTATGCCGTTCGCCTCCATCCTTTCGGACAGGGCCTTTCTTATGCCCTCGTCGGGCACCACGAGGTTTGAAACCTGAAGCCCTGCCATGTTGAAGGTCTTGCTGGGGGCGGTGCAGGTTATGGAATGCCTTGCGAAATCCTCGGAGAGCGTGGCGAACGGTATGTGCCTATATCCCTCGAATACGAGGTCGGAGTGTATCTCGTCGGCGACGACCAGTACCCCGTTAGCAAGGCAGATCTCGCCGAAGCGCCTCAGCTCATCCTCCCGCCACACACGCCCCACAGGATTATGGGGGCTGCAGAGTATCGCAAGCTTGGCCTTCGGGTCGGAGGCCATCTGCTGTAGCCCCTCGAAGTCCATGGTGTAGTCTCCCCCCGGAAGCTCCTTGAGGGTGTTCTCCGACACCTGCCTGCCGTTGTTCCTCACAGAGTAGAAGAAAGGGTGGTATACGGGGGGCTGGATGATGATCTTATCGCCCGCCTCGGTGAACTCCTGCACTATGGCATTCAGCGCGGTCACGACACCAGGCGAGTAGACCGTCCAATCCCTGTCAACCTTCCAACCGTGCCTTCTCTCGTTCCATCTGATGAAGGACTCGAAGTACCGGTCGGTCCTGTAGCTGTAGCCGTATATGCCCCTTCGGGCCTCCTCCATGACGGCGTCTATCACAGGCTGAGGACAGGCGAAGTCCATATCCGCCACCCAGAAGGGCGTCAGGCCGGACTTACCGTTCATCTGCCTCATTATCTCGTCTGACCATTTTACGGAGCAGGTGCCTCGCCTTTCGATATGCCTGTCGAAGTCATAGCGCATTCAATTAGCCTCCATCAGGTGAATTGCCGCAGTTAAAGGATAACATCCCGGAGGCGCGATAAGAATAGTGCCGCGGCAGCCCGCTGATGCTGCGAAAAATAGTTTGATTTGCATGGGTTTTGATGTTCACAGCGCGGCTTGCTTTGAATATTATATTTTCGTATCCGCGATTCTAGCATGTGAGGTGTTTGCCTTGGCTGAACCCGATAAGAGGCCCGGCGCTCCGGACCTTAAGGCTTTCCTGGACGAGGGGATAAGAGGGCTTGCCGCTGACGCCGTCAGGCTTGTGGCTAGAAGGCCCAGGCTTGCCGTAGAGGTGAAGAGGATGCGGGATGCGCTTTACGCCCAGGAGGCGAAGAGGCAGGCATCCCTCGGCAGGGGGACGGACGTTCCTCCCTTCATCATCGCGAGCATCACCAGAAGGTGCAACCTGGGCTGCGCCGGCTGCTATGCTGCGGTCAATCAATGCGGCTGCGCAAAGGAGCTCAGGGAGGACAGGTGGTCCGCGTTCTTCAAGGAGGCGGAGGGCTTGGGCGTCTCGTTCATACTGCTTGCGGGAGGCGAGCCCCTTGAGAGGATGGACGTGGTGCAGAAGGCTTCCGAGACCAGCTCCATCGTGTTTCCGGTCTTCACGAACGGATGCGCGATAGACGAGGCCATGGCGGATTACTTCGCTTCGCACAGGAACCTCATCCCGCTTATAAGCCTGGAAGGGGGCAGGGGGCGCACCGATGACAGGCGCGGTCCCGGCGTGTTCGACAAGGTCATCAGGGCGATGGAGCTTCTGAAGTCGAAGGCGGTCTTCTTCGGCACAAGCCTCACCGTCACAAAGGAGAACAAAGAGGAGCTCAACTCGGATGAATTCATAGGGATGCTCAGGAAGAAGGGGGCGTCCGTCTTCATTTACGTCGAGTATGTGCCGGCTGACGGCATAAGCGAGGAACTGGCGCCGGGGGCGGATGAGCGCCTTCTGCTCGAGAGAAGGACCAAGGAGCTGAAAAGCAGCGCCGGAGGGATTCACATATGCTTCCCCGGAGACGAGGACGCCATGGGAGGCTGCCTTGCCGCCGGCAGGGGATTCGTGCACGTTAACCCGTCCGGAGGGGTCGAACCGTGCCCGTTCTCGCCCGAATCGGACAGGAGCATATCGGACTTCTCCCTGGAGGAGGCGCTTAAGTCGCCCTTCCTTTCGGCAGTCAGGAATAGCGGTGCCACCGAGCTCGAGCACCTGGGTGGATGCGCGCTCTGGAACAAGCGCGACCAGGTCGCAGAGCTACTCAAATCAAGCGCGGGGCGGCCCTAGCATTAAGCCGGTCCTCACGGACTTCGGAGGTGCGCATGAGAAAGATCAGGGTGTTCGTTCTTATGGTATCCCTTCTCATCTTCCCGGTGACGCTCAACTTCATGTCGCCGGCGCTGTCTCTTCAGGGGGCCACAGAGGGGATGCTGTCGGGAAGCATGCTGCTTTTCGCCGCGATGTTCATTGCGGCGCCGCTTCTTGGAAGGCTCTGGTGCGGATGGGCCTGCCCCGGCGGCGCGCTTCAGGACCTGGCTGCACCGATTAACGGACGGAAGCCGGGAAGGCATGCGGGGAAGGTCAGGTTCGCCATCTGGGCGGGCTGGTTCGGAGCGATAGCCACGTTCCTGGTCATAAACGGCATCAGGAGGGTCGATCCCCTCTACATGACGGAAAGCGGAATCTCTGTGGACGAGCCGTTCAAGTACATCATCTATTTCGGTGTGATTTTCATCCTCCTGGCAGTTGCCCTGGCGGTAGGCAAGAGAGGGTCGTGCCATGCGATATGCTGGATGGCGCCCTTCATGACCTGCGGCATGGCGGCAGGCCACGCTCTTCATGTCCCATCCCTTCACATAGCGCACGACGAGGCGGTGTGCGTGCACTGCGGCGCCTGCTCAAAGGCATGCCCCATGAGCCTGGACCCCGTAGAATCCGCAAAGTCGGAGCAAGCCCCATATGAGTGCATAAACTGCGGAGAATGCGTGGGATCGTGCAGGAAAGGCGCCCTTGCCTTCAGATTTTCCGCAAGGGTAAGATGAGAAGGCCGCGGCATCAGCCGCGACCCCTCATTCCTGCCTGATGAGATGCTTACAGAAGCCCGAAGGCGGTAAGCTCGGCTTTTATCTGGGCCTCGTCCATGAAGCCCTCCTTGATTCCCTTCTTCTCGCCGGCGGAGTCGAAGAAGATGAGCGAAGGTATCACGAAGATCCTGTGCTCCGAGGCGAGCTTGGGGAATTTGTAGACATCTATCCTTATGAAGTTGACCTCCCCTTCAAGCTCGTCAGCCAGGCGCACGAGCACCGGGTCGATCTTCTTGCAGGCGTCGCAGTCGTCGGATCCAAGCTTGATGACATACGGGATGCCTGCCGATGCCGCCTTCTCGATGTCCTCCATGCTTCCTTCGGGAAGCGCCAGCCCTGCGTCCTTCGGCTTTATTAGGAAGTTTGCGGCCACTACGGCCCCTGCGATTACAAGGAATATGACGATAATCACCAGCGTCGTCCTTTTCATGCTTCAGCTCCTTATATCAGTTTCATCAGATTAGTGAATGCAAGCCATGCGCCAATGAGCGCAAGGCCTATCCCCATGCACAGCGTCAGGACCCTTGCCGCGTCTTTGAGCCCCTTTCGCTTAAGAAGTGATGGGAGAAGACCAGCCGTGAAGCCGGCGACCAGTACTGGAGCCCAGTGGCCGAGGCCGTACGCCGTGATGAGAAGAAGCCCCCTGGCCCCTTCCGTCGATGCGGATGCCAGGGCCAGCACTGCGATTAGCACGGGAGTCGCGCAGGGAGCCGAAACTGTGGCCGTGACAAGGCCGAGCAGGAATGCTCCGGCTATGCCAGTGAGCCTTTCAGCGTCCGGGGAGACGGAAGGGATGGGAAGCCTTATGATTCCAGCTACATGTAGCCCCATCGCAAGGACTATGAGCCCCAGCGCGCCGCTGTAGGCCGGGCCTCTCAGAAGGAAGCCGAGCCCCTGCGCCACGGCCCCCAGGATGACGAAAGCTATGGTCAAGCCAAGGAAGAAGGATATGGTCACAGCAGCGGCCCTTCCCCTGCCGCCGGACTTCTGCCCGCCTACGAAACCCACTATGAGGGCGATCGCCGTAAGGGTGCATGGGGCAATCGACGATATAAGCCCCGCCAGGAAAGTGGCAAGGGGCCCTGCTATAGGATGGGAGACGGCGCCTGCCAGCGCCGAGGACAGGCTGTCGAGCATTCTTCCTCCGCATCTGCCATGCCCTGCCTGAGGGGCTGGCCGCACTTTCAAGTCATACGATACGAAGATTATATTACCCGCCGCGCCTTTTGCGATATCCCCCTCTGATAAGGGCGAATGGTTGGCTTTGAGAATAATGTAAAGTAATGTAATGTGCCGAAAAATAAACATTAGGAGGCGATAGGGATGGCGCCTGCGCCATTGAATTATTCCTCCGGCGAGTCAAGAAAGGGGTGAGGGAAAAGCATCATGTTGAAGACGGCAACAGCCGCCGCGCTCACTATCGCGCTCATCCTTGCAATCGGGGCAGGCGCCTCGGCTGCAGAGCAGGCATGGAAGCTAAAGGCTACAGCGCTGGGTGAGTATGCGAAACTGTCCACGCCGGAAAAGCAGATCGCGGAGAAATGGCTGTCCAAGCTGCCGGATAAGCCGTACAGGGAGAGCTTCAGGCAGCTTGTGATGGGGTTGGTCCTCTGGTCGGCGAAAGAGCCGATCACATTCCTGGATTACGAGTTCGTAAAACTGTTCGAGACGAAGGGGAAAGTCGTCGACATCTACACTTTCCAGGCAGGAGAGGCGAGGATGGAGACAGAGATATACTCCCCTCCCGTCATACCCGGCGACCTGTGAGCATGCAACTTCTATGATTGGTGGGTCGCCAATCTCACTTACCCGGGCGCACAACCGCTGAAATACTGGTTCATAGCCGACCTCGAGGCCGAGGCCGCGCGAAGGGAAGGGCTCGTCAAGAAGAAGTGACCAGAAGGAAAATCGAGGAGGTAGGAGTTCATGAAGACTAGGGGCATAGTTTTAACCTGCGCTACCGTCATCCTGATACTCGCACTCGCGATGGGCGCATCCGCATGCACAAGCATAATAGTAGGCAAGAAGGCTTCCACAACGGGTGAGGTCCTCTTAGGCCACAACGAGGACAACGGCGGAAGGCTCGTAATGCCCGTCTATCTGGTAGATCACAAGGTCAACTCCCTGGGTGAGATGATCCAGCTGGAGAACAACACGGCCCGCATACCGCAGGCGGCCGAGACGGCGCGCTACTTCTGGACCGAGACAAGGGCGCCTCTGCCGGGGGCATCCTTCTCCGACTTCATGTACAACGAGTATGGCGTGGTAGTCGCCAGCGACAGCTGCGCATCGTCCAAGGTCGACGCGACCATAGCTGAGCTGGTCGACAACGGGATGGGCTATGCCATAAGGAAGATCGTGGGCGAGCGCGCGAAGACGGCACGCGAAGGCGTGGAGCTTGCGGCTTGGCTCATCGAGACTTATGGCTACTTCGCATCCGGCAGGTCCTATCAGATCTGCGACAAGAACGAAGGCTGGGTGGTACAGGTCGTCATGGGCAAGACCTTCTGCGCTCAGAGGGTCCCGGACGATGAGGTCATGGTCATTCCCAACCACTACGTCACCAGGAAGGTGGACTTCAACGACAAGGCCAACTTCGTAACCTCCAAGAACCTCATTTCCTACGCAGTGTCCAAGGGCTGGTACAAGCCGGCTAAGGAGGGCGACTACAGCGACTTCGACTTCGCGAAGGTCTATCAGAAGGAGTCGAGCTTCAGAGCCGCCAGCAACACCTTCAGGCACAGATACGCCCACAAGATCCTGCACGGGCTCGACATACCCGCAGACGCCGAGCTTCCGTTCTCTGTGAAGCCTGCAAGGAAAGTGGGGCTTCAGGACATCATGAACGCCCTCAGCTATCACTATGAGGGGACGCCCGACGACCTTACCAACGGCTACAAGGATGGCTACCTGCACTTCACCACGATGAGGATACTCTGTGCCTCCAGCACCCAGGAGAGCTATGCGATACAGCTGAGGCAGGATCCGGACATGACGGTGCTGTGGCGCGCAAGCGGACATCCCTGCACCAGCCCCTACACCCCCTGGTACGGCGGCATCACCTCCATACCCGAGGAATACCAGTTCATAGACCCCGAGCTCGGCAAGGCCACGCACTTCGCGGCGCTCTCCGATGACTACAGCTATGACCCGTCGAGGGCATGGTGGGCTTTCATCGACCTTCAGACCCTTGTGAACTTCAACTACGGCACCGACGCCCCCAAGGTCAAGGAGTGGAAGGCGCGCCTGCAGAACGAGTGGTTCGCCAAGCAGAAGGCATTCGAGGCTAGCGTGAGCAGCATAATCAAGAGCGACAGGGCCAAGGCGCGCGAGATGCTGACGGCATTCAGCTGGAATGCAGCCATGAGGGCCATGACTGAAGCCAGGCAGCTCTACAGCGAGATCCTGCGCGCGACGTTCGACATAGTCAACGAGACGATAGACCTCAGCAAGGGCGAGGAGCCGGTGAAGTTCGTCCTGTTCGGCTCCGCCACCGTCGATGTCACCAAGGTCGACGTGCAGACCGCCGCAATAGGCGCAGACTACAGCAATCCGTCGTCATGGGCTAGGGCAAGGGAGAGCGTCATCGGCGACGTAAACGGCGACGGGATGGCCGACCTTACCATGACAGTGCTTACCAAGGACATCAGGTCGATCAACCCCTGCCTTATGAACCTGTGGTTCAGCGCCAAGTACGCAGGCGGACCCACCCTCGCGACTCAGGACACCGTGAAGGTAATCAAGTCGTTCTAATGCTTCAGCGAGATATCAAAGCGAAAGGCTCGGCCATGCGGCCGGGCCTTTCTTGATGTTTGGGCTTCAAGCCTGTTAAAAACCCATATAAGCCGCCCTGATCTGCTCGCTGTTTAGTAGCTCGCACCCGGTACCTTCCATCACGATCCTGCCTGTCTGCATTACGTAGGCCCTGTCTGCGAGCTTCAATGCCTTCTCGACCTTCTGTTCTACGGCAAGCACTGTTATGCCCATCGAGCAGACGTCCTTCAGCGTGCCCAGGACCTTGTCCACCATTGTTGGCATAAGGCCCAGCGACGTCTCGTCCACAACCAGCATCTTCGGCGAACACATCAGCCCTCTTGCTATGGCCACCATCTGCTGCTCCCCGCCGGAGAGCGTCTCGGCCTTCTGCGCCGCCCTCTGCTTGAGGATGGGGAACAGTTCCATGACCTGCTCGAGGTTTGCGGCCACCTGCTTTTGGTCCTTCAGAGTATGGGCCCCCGTCAGGAGGTTGTTAAGCACGCTCATCTTTGGGAATAGGCGCCTTCCCTCCGGGACATGGGCGAGGCCTTGGGCTGTTATCTCGTGAGCGGGCACCTTGGTGATGTCCTTCCCGTCGAACGCTACCTTGCCGGAGTAGGGCCTTATCAGCCCGGATACCGCCTTCAACGTCGTGGATTTGCCCGCCCCGTTTGAGCCGACTATGGCCACCAGCTCTCCTTTTCCGACGTAGAAGCTTATCTCCCTTATGACTGTGACGCCCTCATAGCCGGCGCTCAGCTTCTCAACATTTAGCATTGTAGTTCTCCCCCAGATAGGCCTTGATGACCGCCTCGTCCTTCACGATTTCAGATGGGGTGCCCTCGGCTATCTTGCGTCCGGAATCAAGCACAATGACCTTGTCCGATATCGGCATTATGGCCTCCATAACATGCTCGACTATGAGAAGCGTGATGCCGCGGTCCCGGAGCTTCAGGCAAAGCTCCATGGCCGATTTCGTCTCTGTCGGGTTAAGCCCCGCCATCGTCTCGTCTAGCATCAGAAGCTTTGGCTCCGTAGCCACCGCCCTTGTTATCTCAAGCCTCTTCCTGTCCGCTATCGTGAGGCTTTTGCCCAGCTTGCCGGCATCCCCTGTCATGCCCGTAAGCTCCATGGCCTCTGCCGCCTTCCTTTTCGCCGCCTGGAGGTCGGGATGCCTAAGGTAGGCGCCTACAAGCACATTCTCCTCCACCGTCATGTCGCCCATGGTCTTCACAACCTGGAAGGTCCTCGTGATTCCGAGCTTGCAGATGCTGTATGGCCTCATCCTCGTCGTGATGTGCCCGTCGAAGGCGATCTTGCCCGAAGTAGGCGTATAGAAGCCGGAAAGGCAGCTGAAGCAGGTGGTCTTGCCGGCCCCGTTCGGTCCTATCAGGGCGATTATCTGATTCTTATCCACATCGAAGCTCACGTTATCGTTCGCCATCAGGCTTCCGAACTTCATCGTGAGGCCCTCTACTTTAAGAAGAGGAGTTGGCATCAGGCGAGGCCTCCTTTCCTTGAAGGCGCTGTCCTTCTGATCATCCCGATTATCCCCTTTGGCTGGAATGTGGTTACGATGATTATCAGAAGGCCGAAGACCATGAGGTCTATGCCCTTTCCGGTCCCGCCGAGCGCGATTCTCGTATATTCGGAGAGAGGTATCAGAAGCGCCGCGCCCAGTATCGGCCCCCACATG
This sequence comes from uncultured Clostridia bacterium, assembly GCA_964532805.1. Classification (GTDB taxonomy): domain Bacteria; phylum Bacillota; class DTU025; order DTU025; family MWDF01; genus MWDF01. Next base: position 2,535 of record CAZHKX010000004.1, on the reverse strand, counting down.
GACCCGAGGCCGCCAAGCACGGTAAGAAGCACTATCTTTATGGAAAGGTCCAGCGAGAACACCATGAACGGGTCGATGTACATTATGTACTGGGTGTAGAAGGAGCCGAAAAGCGACGTTACGGCCGCCGAGAGCACCATGGCGAGAAGCTTGTACTTCGCCGGGTTGATGCCTAGCGACATCGCCGCGTCCTGGTTGTTCTTGATCGCCTTAAGGTATAGACCGAACCTGGAGCGTTCGACGAATATGAAGACCGCAAGCGCCAGGACGAAGAATACAAAGACGACATAGAAGTAAGGAAGCTTGCTCCTTCCGAACTGGAAGTGCAGGAAAGACGGCTGGAGCACCGGTATGATTATCCCCGTCGCGCCGTCCACGTAGTTCCAGCTCTTGAAGACCTGCATTACGATCTCCCCGAAGGCGAGCGTCGCTATCGAGAAGTACTTGCCCTCGAGCCTGAAGACCGGATAGCTGATTAGTAGTGCCACTCCTGCCGCGATGAGAGATCCCAGCACCATCCCTATCCATGGGCTCGCCGCATACTTCCACGAGGCCACAGCGGCTGCGTACGCGCCGATGCCGAAGAACGCTGCATGCCCGAAGGAGGTCTGGCCGGCAAGGCCGGTCACTATGTTCCATGCCTCGCCGAGGCCTGCGTACATAACGAACAGTATAAGCACATGCTGGATGTTGACGTTTCCTGTCGCAAGCGGGGCCAGGCCTATCGCGGCGACAACTATCAACAGGGGGATGAAGCTGTTTCTTCTCTTCGAATCCATATCCTTCACCCCCTTACCAGCCGAACAGGCCCTTGGGCCTGACCTGCATGACCACGAGATATATCAGGAATATCAGGGCGTATTTGAACTCGGCCCCGAGGAAGTAGCCTCCGATGGATTCCGTGAGGCCGATTATTATTCCCGAGTAGAGGGCGCCCCGGATGTTGCCGAAGCCTCCCAGCGCGACGATGACCAGCGCGATAAGGCCGAAGATGGAGCCTGATTCCGGGTAGATGGGGTAGAAGGAAGACAGCAGAGCTGCGGCCACGCCTACGCATGCGCCTGCGAGGCCGAATGTGAATGCATATACCACCTCGGTATTTATGCCCTGAAGCCTTGCTGCATCCTTGTCCATGGAGGTCGCCTGTATCGCGCGCCCCATCTTGGTGCGCTGTATGAAGTAGAACACCAGAAGCGTCATCAGTATGCTTCCCACGGCTGCGACAAGCTGCGGCAGCCCCAGGATCACCCTGTAGTCGAAGAGCACTATCTTCTTGTCTGCGACCAGGGCTTCGTTTATGAAGCGGTAGTTCGGGGTCCAGAGGAACTGGGCGAGGTTTCTGAGCAGTATCCTAAGGCCGAAGGTCGCAAGCAGCGCCGAAAGGCCCGGGAAGCTCAGAACCCGCTTGATTACGAGCTTGTAGACCACGAAACCGAGCAGGAATATAATCACCGCCTGAAGGGGAAGCGAAAGCAGGGGATCCATGCTGAAAAGCGTCCAGAACCAGAAGGTAGAGTACATCCCCAGCATGAGAAACTCGCCGTAAGCGAAGTTGATTATGTCCATTACGCCCCAGATAAGGCTTAGGCCCACTGCGACGAGCGAGTAGACGAAGCCGAGCATAAGTCCGCTTGCGATTATCTGCGGGAGCATGTAGAGCAAGCAGAACACCTCCATCGAAGAATGGCTATGCCCGCCTCCGGCCGCGAATCAGCCGGAGGCGGGCATATAGCAGGCAGTGTTACCTTCCGTTCCAAGGGGCGAAGGCCGGGATGGCCTTGGCTGTGGAGGCGTCAAGCGGCCACACGGATTCGTATTTTCCGTTCTGGACCTGGGTGACAACTGATGCGGACAGGGCGTTCTGACCGCTCTCGTTGAACTTTATCTTGCCGAGGACGAAGTACGGTGCCGAGAAGGTTGCCTCCTTGAGGACCTTCTGTATGGCTGCGGGGTCGGTCGACTTCGCCTGGTTGATCGCGTCCGCAATGACAAGCGCCGATGCGAAGTCCTCTATGGTCGGGCCGTCAATGTCGACCTTGGACTTCGGGAAGTACAGGTCGTTAATGAACTTGGCCGCCGGCATCTTGGAGAACAGCGTCGAGGTGATGGCGTTAGGGCCCGAGAAGTACTCAGCGTCCTTGCCGAGGTTGACGACGAACTGGGGATCCTGGAAGCCGCCGCAGTATGCGAGGGATACCTTGGGCAGCACGTTGAACTCCTTGTACTTCTTCACGAACAGGGTGGTGTCTGCAATGTATGAGGCATGGAATATCGCGTCGGGGCGGGCGGCCTTCACTCTCTGGACCTCTGTGTCCACATTGGAGACCGAGGCGGGGTACTTGACCTGGGCTACCAGCTCATAGCCGTCCTTTGCATATTCCTTCGCCCACTTGGCGGCCATCTCAGCCGCATGCACGCCGTACTCGTTGTCGATGTAGACCACGGCGACGCGCTTGATGCCCGCGTTGAAAGTGCTGTTGAGGTAGTTGAGGTACTTGAAGAACAGCTCGCTTTCCATATCGTCGTTCGGGGCTA
>CAZHKX010000003.1:0-52505 GCA_964532805.1 uncultured Clostridia bacterium | reverse complement strand
GTGTCGGTCGCGCTCTTCGAGCTCTTTATCGATACGTTCTGTCCGAGTCCGAGCTTCACTCCGCCGGCCTTGACTGCCACGGCGTTGTTCCATGCGTCCTCAACAGCTGCGATGTAGTCCTGCACGGTTATGGTTACGAGGGATGTGAGTTCCGGGATGTCCGGGACGTTGGTGTGCGAGGCGTCGCGGGTCTTGACCTTGAGGGCCTTGATCTCGGCGACGGTCTTGCCGATCATCCACTTCTCGAAGTTGGCCATCTGCTGATACCACTCGAGCTTTATTGTGGACACCTTGGCCATTCCGTACCCTTCCTTGATCTCTACCTTGGTCTGGGGGGCAACGGTCACGTCGGAGGCTACCTTCATGTCCTTGTCGAAATTGACCTTGGTCTGCGCGTTGTCGATGCTGACCTTGACGACCTTGCCCGCGGCGTCGAACGCCACTGCCGCCATCACTGTGTCTACCTGGCCTACCGCTGTCGCGGTGGCGGTCGCATCCTTGGAGCTCTTTATGCTGATCACGTGGCCGAGGCCGATCTTGGTTATCGGCGCGTCCGCTGCCGATACTGCCACGGCGGCTACCAGCATGATAGCGAGGGCTACCAACATGGTCTTCTTCATAATTGCTTCCTCCCTTGATTTGGTTTGGGTTTCTACGTTGTTCATTTTATCACATACTATTCAGTCGATACATAACTTGACAGCGGCTTTATTGTACTTGTTTCGATACTTTATGATATCATTCACAATCATTCATCTTCTGCACTATTTGTGAATTCTTTATCAAATATGACGAAGGCACGTCTCGACTGTTCCATGAGGTCATCCGGATGCAAAGAAAACCCGGCGCGAAAGGCGCCGGGTTACAGATCCCTCTGAGCTTAGTAAAGGATTACCTTCCGACTTTGATCTCCACGCGGTTGACGAATGCATCCTGAAGCGCGGCGATGATGTTGCCGTGCGGGTCGTTCAGGCTCATCGTGGCGGTCGCCACTACTTCGGCAAGCTGCGCCTTCTCAGCATCAGTGAGAAGGTTGAACTTGGCGAGGTCCTGCGCGTTGGTGGTGTTGGCCTTTATGGGCCTGCCATTGCGGTCCGAGCAGAACTTCTTGAACCAGGATACTATCTCGTCTACTGTCTTTCCCCTGAAGAATGACTGGTAGGCGTCCATCTGCTTGTACCACTCGTTGGCTGCGTTCATGCCGTAGCTGTCGCCGCGCTGCCTCTTGGTGAGCCAGCCGTTGACCTCTGCGGTTATGTACTCGACGGTGTTGTCGGTCTTCTTCGTGACCTTCTCGGCCTCATGGTCGGTATAGTTGTAGCCGGGGGTTCCGGGCCAACCGGAGAAGTGCGGCATGCTGGCCCCGTCGTAGTTGGGGGTGCTTACTTCGTACATGTCGACGAAGCTGTCGAGTATCTTGCCGTCAGCATCGAACATGACCCTGGCCATGACGATGTTGAAGCTGTATACGGGCACCTTCTCGGAGTCGGAGCCGGGGCCGAGCCTGAAGATGACGGACTTGCCGAGCCCCTCGTAGACTGCCTTGGCGGCTACCGGTATCTCGGACTTCGCCACTACCTTCGGCTTCTCTGAAGCGACCGCGATGTTCGCGCCGGCCTTGTTCAGAGCTGCCGTCAATGCGGCGAGTATGCCCTTCGACGAGTATGTCGCGCCGGAGACTGCATCGATGCCGGCGACGCTGTTCGTCTTGATAACCTTGCCGGAGATCTCCTCGTACGCTGCGTCGAAGATCCCGTCAGTGTCGTGCCTCTCCAGGACCTTAATCGCCTTGACTGCCCCGCCTTCGATCGTCACAGCGAGCTTGATCTTTCCGAGGTAGCCGTCGGCTTCGCCTTCGAACACGCCGTTTGTGTAAGCAAGGACTGAGGCTCCGAGCGCTACTGCAAGTAAAACCGCTACTACTGCTGCTAGTGTCTTCCTCATGGGTTTCCTCCTCCATTTTGTTTGATAGGCATTCTATTGTGAATGTTATCACTTTACCTGCCCTTATTCAACATTGTCTATTCATCCGGCAAGAAAAACCGGTTCAGAATCCCGGCAAGGGCCCCTCATTCCTGAAGGTCATCGGCAGCCGCCGTAGAATACCTAATCATATCTGTTCGGAGGAGCATCAATGGTAAGGGATATCCTGAGGCTGGGGGACAGCCGCCTGTATGGGACAAGCTTTAAGATCGGCCCCAATGAATGGCCGGAGGCGTCAAGGATAGGCGAAGACCTTAAGGACACCATGGAGGCGTTCAGGGCGAGGCACGGGTTCGGCAGGGCAATCGCAGCACCTCAGATAGGCGAGTTCAGAAGGGTGATCTACATGGATGCCGGAAAGCCGACCCTGCTGATAAACCCCGAGATTCAGTTCACCGGGACTGAGACCATGGAGATTTGGGATGATTGCATGTCCTTTCCCGGCCTTTACGTAAAGGTGCGGCGGTATACGAAAGTGCAGGTGCAATACCTTGATAAGGATATGCAGCCGCACAGCATGATGCTTGAGGGCGACCTTGCGGAGCTCATACAGCACGAGTACGACCACCTGGACGGAATCCTCGCCACGATGAGGGCTATCGATGCCAAGTCATTCGCAATTGCCAAGAAACCGGAGTAAGAGCAGGGGGTATGCTTTTATGAAGAAGAGGATAGGTATACTCGGCGGGATAAGCCCCGCCTCCACTCTCGAATACTATAGGTCGCTCATCTACCTCTACCACGAGAGGATGCATGACTCGGACTACCCGGAGATAATCATCTACAGCCTGGATTTCGGCAGGTTCACGCGCCTTGAGAACGAGGGGCGCAAGAAGGAGCTGGCAGCCTACATCTCTGACGGGATAGGCAAGCTCGCCTCAGCCGGGGCCGATTTCGCGATCATGGCTGCCAACTCGGCCCATGCTGCATACGACGAGATCTCCGCCCAATCGCGGATCCCCATGCTCAGCATAGTCGACGCAGCCGCGCAGGAGGCATCGAGGCTTGGCCTCAAGAAGGTGCTCCTGACCGGCATTAAGTACACCATGAAGTCCGACTTCTACCATAAGGGGATGAATGCAAGGTCCATAGAGGTGACCGTCCCCAACCTTGCCGACCAGGAGGAGATCAACAGTATAATCTTCGAGGAGCTGGCCCTTGAGAAGTTCCTGCCGCAGAGCAGGAGATGGTTCATAGGCATGGCATCAAGATACGAGGCTGACGGGGTGGTGCTCGGCTGCACAGAGCTTCCACTGCTTGTGGGAGGAGACGTCCTAGGCAAACCGCTTCTGGATACGCTGCACCTGCATGTGAAGGCCGCCCTGGACTATAGCCTAAGCTGATATAATCATCAATGTGAGCGCTTTGGGCGAATCAGCCCGCTCTGGGGGTAGAACATGGACAGGGGTCTTTTCAGGAGCATACTAAGGCTGATCGTCATAGCCATCCTTCTTACGGCGGCAGTGGTCAAAGTCGACCTGCTAATCTCACTTGCCTCAAGGCTCCTCGACATCCTGTCGCCCCTGTTCATAGGCATCGCGCTGGCATTCATACTTAACGGCCCGTTCGAGTGGACCAACAGGATCCTGGCGAGGATACCTGGGCTGTCAGGAATGGACAAGGGTCGAAGGACTATCGCCGTGCTCTTATCTCACCTTGCCTTCATCGCAATCATCGCCGCGCTGTTCTATTACATAGTCCCCCAGTTCATCGACAGTGTTAAGCAGTTCTCCGCAAGCTATCCGGCCTACCGCGACCAGGTGAGCGCCTACATCAAGGCCGTGGCCGATTACCTAGATATCCAGTCTCTGGACCTGTCAAGGTTCGACGATTTTATAAGGCAGCTGCCGGACAGGCTGAGCACCTTCCTAACAGGCTTCGTGCCAAGGCTGTTCACCATAACAACGGGGGTCGTCCGCAGCATAATCAATGTGCTTCTGGGCTTCATCCTCTCCATATACATCCTTGCGGACAAAAGAAACCTCGAGAGCATCCTCCTAAGGTCAATCCGCGCCTACATGCCCAAGAAGGCGAAAAGGATGGAGCAGGTGGCGGAGCTTACCGCAAGCACCTTCAAGAAATTCGTGTATGGGCAGCTTACCGAGGCCCTGATACTGGGCACCGCCTGCTTTGCCGGCATGCTGGCGCTGGGGTTTCCATATGCGCTTCCTATAAGCATGATGATAGGGGTCAGCAACCTTGTGCCCATAGCTGGCCCCATAATCGGCACCATACCCAGCGTCCTGATCATCCTTCTCGTCGACCCTGTGAAGGCTCTTTGGTTCGTGCTTTTCGTGGTGGTGCTACAGCAGATAGAGGGCAATGTCATCTATCCCAGGGTGGTCGGAAGCACAATAGGGCTTCCGCCTCTGTGGCTTTTGATGGTGATCATCGTAGGCGGCGGGCTCTTCGGGGTGCTCGGCATGGTTCTGGGGGTGCCGACGATGACAGTCCTGTACAGGCTTCTAAACGAGGACCTGGACAGAAGGCTCAGGTCCTGAGACTGATGTAATCCAGGCATTCCGGCATGGGGATGGTCCCATGCCTTTTCATTTCCCGGAGGCGATGGAGCTTCCGATGTGGCGCAAACACGGCGCGAAGCTCTATAATACGAATGAATCTTCAAGGAAAGCAGTGTGCGCAACATGGAGTTGGAGGGAAAGGTAGTAGTAGCCCAGGGCGGAGGGCCGACGGCGGTGATAAACCAGTCTTTAGTCGGCGTTGTCCTGGAGGCAAGGAAGTTCAGGCAAGTAAGCAAGGTATATGGTGCTGTGAACGGGGTCCACGGGATAATAAACGAGGATTTCCTGGATCTTACCCAGGAGACGACCAACAACCTCGAGAGGGTGGCCAACACCCCTTCGTCGGCGCTGTTTTCCACCAGGGACAAGCCGGACGAGGCCTACTGCAAGGAGATAATGAAGGTCTTCAGGGCCTATGACGTAAGGTACTTCTTCTACATCGGCGGAAACGACTCGGCCGACACCGTAAGGATCGTGAACGAGCAGGCGGAGCTGTACGATTACGAGTTCAGGGCCATACACATACCGAAGACGATTGACAACGACCTGGTCCTAAACGACCATACGCCCGGCTATCCTTCGGCGGCCAAGTTCGTCGCCCAGTCGTTCATCGGCATCAACCTAGACAACAAGGCCCTTCCCGGCGTGCACATAGGAGTTGTAATGGGAAGGCACGCTGGATTCCTCACGGCATCCTCCTCCGTCGCCCAGAAGTATCCCGAGGACGGGCCGCATCTCATCTACCTGCCCGAAAGGTCGTTCGACACGGATTCATTCCTGAAGGACGTCAAGAGGGTATACGACAGGTTCGGAAGGTGCGTCATCGCTGTCTCCGAAGGCATACAGGATGCCGACGGCAATCCTATAGTGGCTAAGCTCGTAAAGCGGGAGAAGGATGCCCACGGCAACATGCAGCTTTCCGGCACCGGGGCGCTCGGGGACCTGCTGTGCGGCCTTATCAAGGAGAAGCTCAACATATCGCGCGTACGCTCAGATACCCTTGGCTACCTGCAGAGGTCCTTCGTCGGCTGCGTATCCGACGTGGACCAGAGGGAGGCAAGGGAGGTCGGCGAGAAGGCTGCGCAGTTTGCAATCTGGCACAACGTCGACGGATCCATCGCCATCGAGCGCACGGGCTTCTACTCGGTCGACTATAAGCTGAGGAGGCTCCAGGACATAGCCGGCAAGACCAAGCTCATGCCCGACGATTTCATAAACGCCGAAGGCAACAATGTGACAGATGCCTTCAAGTACTACCTTGCGCCGCTTCTCGGCTCCAACATGCCCTCCGCGTCAACATTGAGGGCACCCATGGTGGAGAAGATACTAAAGGCAAGATAAGCAGCATGAACGAAAAGGAAGGCCCCGGGAGACCGGAGCCTTCCTTTTCCTATCTGAGCCTAAATCAGGCGGCTTTCCTGACCGCGATGTATGATGCTATGTCGCCTACGGTCTTGAAGTCGGACATCGCCTCGTCGGGGATCTTCACGCCGTACTGGTCCTCCAGGGCCATCGATATCTCGACCATGTCCAGGGAATCTGCCTTCAGGTCCTCGACTATGCTCGAATCGTCCTTTACCTCGCTCTCGTCCATGCCCAGCTTGTCAGCTATCATCTTCTTGAGTTCATCCATCATCTTTCATTCCTCCTTACTTTCCTATGGCAAATGTCATATCAGCCTCGGCTGCCAGCTCGCCCTGGTAATAGGCCTTGCCGCTCGCCTTGGCGAAGGGTCCAGTCATCCTGGTTATCATCGTCTCCAGCCTTAATGTGCCCTCCGGGACCACCTTCCTTCTGAACCTCGCATTCTCGACCGCCGCAAGGAAGCCTATCCTTCCTTTGAATTCCTCTTTGCAAAGTATCGCATACCCGCCCGCCTGAGCCATGGCTTCCACCAACAGCACTCCGGGCATGACCGGCTCGCCGGGGAAGTGCCCCCTGAAGAAGTCCTGTTCTCCCGTCACATCCATCTCGCAGACCGCGAAGCTTCCGGGCTTGCAGGAGATGACCCTGTCGATTAGAAGGAACGGCTCCCTGTGGGGAAGCACCTTCCTGACCTCTTCAGCGGTTGCTGCTCCGTCCCTGTCATCTGTCACCAGCGCTGAAAGCATCATGCCGTCACCTTCTTCAATGCCAGGCAGGCATTGTGCCCGCCGAAGCCCAGCGAGTTGCTGATCGCAGCCGCAATCGCAGCCGGCCTCGCCTTGTTGGGCACATAGTCGAGGTCGCAGTCCGGGTCCTTCTCCTCGTAGTTCATGGTGGGAGGCAGAAGGCTCCTTTGCAGTGTGAGGGCCGTTATGGCAGCCTCTATCGCGCCTGCTGCGCCAAGAAGGTGCCCCGTAACCGACTTCGTCGAGCTGACGGGGATGGAGTAAGCCATATCCCCGAAAGCCTTTTTGATGGCGGCAGTCTCATATTTGTCGTTTAGGGGGGTGCTGGTGCCGTGCGCGTTGATGTATCCGATGTCCGAAAGGGCAAGCCCCGCATCCTTGACGGCAAGCGTCATCGCCTCGGACGCTCCCCTTCCCTCAGGGTCGGGGCTTGTTATGTGGTAGGCGTCGTCTGTCGCGGAATAACCCGCGACCTCCGCATAGATCCTGGCTCCCCGCCCTAAAGCCGCCTGCATGTCCTCAAGGACCAGCACTGCGGCCCCCTCTCCAATCACGAAGCCGCTTCTCCTCCTGTCGAACGGGGTGCTGGCGGAGGCCGGGTCCGTCGCCTGCGACAGCGCGGTCATGTTCTTGAAGCCGGCTATGGAGGTCCTGGTAAGCGGCGCCTCGGTGCCGCCTGCAAGTGCCATGTCCAGGTAGCCGTGCCTAATCGCCCTCATAGCCTCGCCTATGGAGTTCGCCCCGGACGCGCAGGCCGTGACCACGCTCATGCTGGCCCCCCTGAATCCGAACCTAGCCGACACGTTGCCTGCCGCCATGTTCCCGATGAGCATGGGAATAAACAGTGCGGATACCCTGGACGGGCTCTTTTCGAGAAGCTTCTGGTGCTCTTCCTCCAGAGTAGTTATCCCGCCGATTCCGCTTCCTATGTATACGCCGCACCTCTGCAGCTCATAGGTCCCCTCAGCCAATCCCGCATCCTTATAGGCGTCGATGGACGCCGCGAGGGCGAACTGGGTGAACCTGTCCATGCGCCTTGCCTCACGCCTGTCGAACCAGTCTCCGGGCTCGAAGCGCTTCACCTGGGCTGCTATGTCTGTACCCAGGTCGTCGGTCCTCATGCCCTCAAGCCTTCCTATACCGCTTCTTCCGGTCCTAATTGATTCGAATATCTCCTCTGCGCCGTTACCTATCGGGGATATCGCCCCTATGCCCGTTATCGCTACTCTTCTCATTGCCTCCTCCTATATCCTGAGGCCGCCGTCAATGCCTATGACCTGGCCGGTAATGTAGGATGAACCATCCCCTGCAAGGAAGAACACAAGCTCGGCGACCTCCTCCGGGGTTCCGACCCTTCCCAGGGTTATCGCCCCCAGGGCCTCTTTCATGTGATCCTCCCCGAGCTTTGCCGTCATGTCCGTCCCTATGAAGCCGGGTGCCACGGCGTTCACCCTTATGCCCCTTGAGCCAAGCTCCTTGGCTGTCGATAATGTAAGGCCGATAAGGCCCGCCTTCGACGCGCTGTAGTTCGCCTGGCCGGGGTTTCCTTTAGTCCCCGCCACAGACGACATGTTTATTATGCTGCCCCTCCTCGCCCTGAGCATCGATGCGGCCACAGCTTTCGTCATATGGAATGCCGAGTAAAGGTTGTTTCTCATGACTTCGTCGAACGACTCCGCCCCCATCCTTATCAGAAGCCCGTCCCTGGTTATGCCGGCGTTGTTTACCAGCACTCCCACCTGCCCCAGCTCAGAGGCGGCCTCTTCGGCCAGCCTTTGGCACTCCTCCGGCACTGACACATCCGCCTTGACAAGTATTGCCTTTACGCCTTCCGATGCGGCAGCCAGGACCTCATCAAGGGCCCTTTCGGCGGCGTCGCCGTCCGATCTGTAGTTCATCGCCACATTCATCCCGCCGGAGGCAAGCCTTTTTGCTACGGCAAGGCCTATCCCCCTGGATGAACCCGTGACTATCGCTGTTGCTGCCATGTTACCCTCCCGAATGCCTGAAAGCTTCTTGCTTGCCTTACAGCCTACGCACCTGAAGCAAACCTGCGGCACCTCGACGCCAGCACCTCTTCTGCACCGCAAACCATGCGGCAGATGATCTCCTCGCATGTGCACTCGGATTTAACCAGGCCTGCTACCTGCCCTGCCATGAAGGTGCCGAGGCTCGTGTCGCCGTCCTTCACAGCCCTTCTAAGCGATCCTGCGGCCTCGGCTTCCAGCTGGTCTGCGGTCGCACCGGCCTTCTCCAGCTCGGAGAAGTGCCTTGAAAACGGAGTCCTTAGAGACCTTACAGGCCTTCCTACGCTTCTTCCCGTCACAACAGTGTCAGTATCGTTTGCTGACAGGACCTTCTGCTTGTAGAGAGGGTGTATGCCACATTCGGAAGCCACCAAAAACGCTGTCCCGCACTGCACGCCCTCGGCGCCCAGGCAGAGCGCCGCCGCCATCCCCCTGCCGTCGGCGATGCCTCCGGCAGCTATGACAGGTATATCCAATGCGTCTGCGACCTGGGGCACGAGTGCCATGGTGGTGCTCTCCCCGATATGCCCGCCCGATTCCGTCCCCTCTGCGATGACCGCGTCCGAGCCCATCCGCTGCATCCTCAATGCGAGCGCGACAGACGGCACAACCGGAATCACCTTTGAGCCTTGAGCCTTCCACCTCTCTATGAACTTCCCGGGGCTTCCCGCACCCGTCGTTATGACAGGCACGCGCTCCTCCTCGGCAAGCCTTGCGATATCCTCAGCAAACGGGCTCATGAGCATGATGTTGAGCCCGAAAGGCTTAGATGTCCTCTCCCTCAGCTTCGCTATCTCGGCCCTGATGACGTCGGCCGGCGCCGCGCCCCCAGCAATTATCCCGAGCCCGCCAGCTTCGGAGACCGCCGCGGCGAGGTTCGCGTCCGCGACCCAGGCCATGCCCCCCTGAAGCACCGGGTATCTGATCCCGAGAAGCTCCGTCACCCTTGTGACCAAACTCATCCCTCCTACCATTCGATGAGGGCCGACCCGTATGTCAGCCCCGCGCCGAAGCCGACCGCAAGGACCAGGTCCCCGTGCTTGAGCTTTCCGGCCCTGTTGAGCTCGTCAAGCCCCGTGGGTATGCTTGCGCTCGACGTGTTGCCGTACCTGTCGAGCGTGATGAGCACCTTGTCCGGGTCCAGCCCGTACTTCTCGATAACGGATTCGATTATCCTGATGTTGGCCTGATGCGGGATGATGTAGGCTACCTCGCCTATGCTCCTTCCCGCTTGTGCCAGGACCCTGTCTATCGCCTCAGGCATTGCCTTGACGGCGAACTTGTAGACTTCCTTGCCGTCCATGGCTATGAAGCGGCCCTCCCTCGAGTCCAGGATGTCGGGGCCCGGCTCAGGGGAGAATGGGTTGGCCGCCGGAAGGGCCTTTGCGGTGAGCATCGCCGCCCCGTTTCCGTCCGCGGCGATGAAAGTGTCGAGGATGCCGCCCTTCTCTGACGCCTTGATGGCGACGGCACCGGCGCCGTCGCCGAACAGGACGCACGTGTTCCTGTCAGTATAGTCGGTGATCTTCGTTAGCGACTCCGCGCAGACAAGAAGCGCCTTCTTTACCCTGCCTGATTCGATATACCTGACACAGATGTCCAGCCCGTAAGCAAACCCGCTGCATGCTGCGTTAATGTCGAATGCTGCCGCCCTTTGGGCCCCAAGCCTTCCCTGAAGGAGGCAGGACATGGACGGCGTGTAGTAATCCGGCGTAACAGTGCTGACTATGATCAAATCCAGCTCCGAGGCATTCATACCGGCATCCTGAAGCGCCGCCCTCGCCGCCTCCTCAGCCATCTGCCAAGTGCTCTGCCCGTCGCTGACCCTTCTCTCCTTAATCCCTGTCCTGGTCCTTATCCATTCGTCCGTGGTGTCCACCAGGGACGCCATCTCGGCATTGTCCACGACCCTCTTCGGTACTGAGCTTCCCGTGCCCGCTATCGAGGCTCTCAACATATCACCCCTTGCCTATCCGCCTTGCCGGCTTTATCATTTGAATGTCAAAAAGTACGATATTCAAACTATATTCAGACGACAGACGGGTGTCAAGGCAAATGTAGGAAGTTTCTCATTGAAAGGGGCGTTTAGCTTGGCAAAAAGGGCGATTATTTTCCCCGGGCAGGGTGCTCAGAAGGAAGGCATGGGCAAGGGCCTTTACGATAGGTTCGAGGAGATCAGGGAGCTTTACTCGAAGATCTCGGACTCGGTCGGTTTCGATGTGGCTGATGCAAGCTTCGGCTCATCGACCGGGGCGCTAGGAAGTACAGGAACGGCGCAGCCGGCGATATTCGCCCACAGCCTGGCCTGCCACGAGGCGTACAGGATGATGGGAGGCAAGGCCGGGGCCTGCGCAGGATTCTCCTTAGGGGAGTGCACTGCAGTATGCGCGTCAGGGGCACTCGGCATAGAAGACGCCGCCAGGATGATAGCGGCCAGGGCGATGACGATGCAGCGGGAGGCGGAGACCAGCTCGGGCGCCATGTATGCTATCCTAGGCGCCGATGAGGCGGCGATATCCGAAGCCATAAGCGGAACCGGCGGCTACTGCGAGATGGTCAACTTCAACTGCCCGGGCCAGGTGGTAATCGCAGGAGAGGCTCAAGCATGCGTCGAGGTGTCGGCGGTGCTTTCTGCAAAGGGCTTCAAGGCTAACAGGCTGAACGTGAATGCCGCATTCCACAGCAGGCTGATGGCCCCAGCCGCGGAGGGCTTCGCCAGAAAGCTTGACGGCATGGGCTGGATGCGCCCCGATGTCGAGCTCTACTCCAACCTCACGGGCGACCTGATGGACTTCTCCAAGGCGCCCGCTGAGTACTTCCCCCTCCAGATGCTGAGCCCCGTAAGATGGCAGGGGCTCGTGGAAAGCATGATAGAGGCCGGTTATGACGAGTTCATCGAGCTTGGGCCCTCAAGGACCCTTTCCGGCATGATTAAGAGGATATCGCGCGAGGTCAAAGTCGCAAACGCAGAGACCCCTGAGGACATCGAAGCGCTCCTGCGCTGATCCTACTGATAATCAAGGGGGGAGCCTCCGGCATGGCCGCTCTCCACTTTGGCATCCTTCCAGCTTGATAACCGCCTCCGCCAGGCGATGCCGGCGGATTGAACCATGTACATGCAACGTGATGAAGCATCCCTGCCAAAAGCCGGATGGCGGGCATGAGCGCTTGCACCAGGCGTATATGCAGCGAAAGCCGAAAGGCCATCGCCTCGTTGAAGAATGGCCGCGGAAGGAGGATAATTCTCACTGGTACTGACCGAAAGGAGCAAGGCGGATGCTTGAACCACCCGTAAGGAAAGAGAACATCGGAAAAGTCGTGGGGATAATGAGCGGGAAGGGCGGAGTAGGCAAGTCCTCGGTGACTGCGCTGGCGGCTGTTGCGCTTGCAAGAAGGGGCCTGAAAGTCGGGATACTCGACGCAGATATAACCGGCCCTTCGATGCCAAGGATGTTCGGCCTAAAAGGAAGGCTCGGAACCGACGACGAAAAGATAATACCGGCTGCGACAAGGAAGCTCGGCATCGAGCTCGTGTCTCTAAACCTGCTGATGGACGAGGAGAGCGACCCTGTCATCTGGAGGGGCCCCATCCTTTCCGGGGTCGTCATGCAGTTCTGGAACGACACCAACTGGGGGAAGCTCGATTACCTGCTGATTGACATGCCCCCCGGAACGGGCGACATCCCCCTCTCGCTTATGCAGTCCGTGCCCTTAGCCGGGCTTGTCATGGTCACCACCCCGCAGGGCTTGGCCAAGCTCATAGTCGGCAAGTCGGTGAGGATGGCCGAGACCATGAATGTGCCCATATTGGGGACGGTGCAGAACATGAGCTATATCAAATGCCCGAGCTGCGATACGGTGATCATGCCGTTCGGCGACGGCGGGGAGGCCTCGGCGCTGCCCCAGCCTTTGGTGAGGCTGCCCATCGACCCCAAGCTTACCGAGCTTGCCGACTCGGGCGGAATCGAAGAGGCAGACCCTGTCGAGCTGCCGGCGATAGCTGACATGATCCTGTCAGCCTGATCGAAAGGCACTCGGCCTTCTTCGGGAGGATGCTGTTGAAGATTGCGATTGCCACATCAGGAGGGAAGGTAAGCAGGCACTTCGGGCACAGCGAATGTTTCGAGGTCTTCCGTATATCTGGCAACGTGCTTGACATGAGGGAGTCCGTGCTATGCCCCCCTCACGACAGCTGCGGGCTTCCCGGCTTCCTGAAGGGGCTGGGAGTGGATGCGGTCATAGTCGGAGGGATAGGCGATAGGGCAGTGAAGCTGCTGTCAGAGCTCGGAATCGAGGTCTACTCCAGCGCTCATAAGGAGGCTCACGCGGCTTTGGCTGCCTTCATCAGAGGAGAGCTTGCAAAAGGCGCGGATGCCTGCTGTGACGGGGCAGGGAAAGGCTGCAGGGGCTGAGAGTGCTCCGGGGCGGCCTATTAGTAAGCCGCCCCGGGATGTCCCTAATCGTATGACAGCCTGACATCCTGGCTCGTGAGCGTTGGGCCGATCAGCTCCTGCCACTCAGGAGTCTCCCAGGAGCCCAGCTTCGAGTGCACCTTGTAATACTTCTCCGGTATCGGATGGGTCCCCACTACGACCTTCAAGCCATATCTCTCCTCTATGAACCGCCTGAAATATCCCACCCTGGTGCAGGGAGGGTAGCCCACAAGCATGCCCGTGGCCAGGTGAACCACGCTCACGCCGTTTTTCTTCATCTCCTCGGGGACATTCTCTATGTTGCCTCCGGGACATCCCCCGCAGTGGGCGAACGCGGCTATCTCTATTTCCTCCCCCTCATACTCCGAGAATGCGCCCTGCCTTGGAGGCAGCCCTGAAGCATTTGCCGCCTCCGCAGCTGTGATATCTGTCGCATATGATTATCCCTATCTTGGTCTTCTCCTGATGCATCCCATCTCCCCTCCCATGTTGTCTCCTTCGTCATCGAAGGTGCCATTCCTTCCTCCAGGTGAACTGCTGGGGTCATGACTATCACACCCTTGAAGGATTCCGGGACGGCTGATAGAAGAGTATACAAAAGGACCTTCCACGCGGACACTACTGGCAGGATGCTGCGGAGCATGCCCCGCACTTAGGCCGGAGGCATTCTCCAGGAAGGCGGATGCCGTGGCTGAAGGTATCGTACTTGCCGCAGGGCGCTCATCCAGGTCCGGAGAGGCGAGTAAGCTTGGCTACCTCTACGGCGGAATGAGCATGCTTAAGCTCAGCGTGTCGAGCCTCGCGCATGCATGCACGCATGTGCACGTCGTGGCCGGATACCGGCCCTCCTATGTCGAGGCCCTTCTTGCCGGTGTCGCGAAAGCATCCGTCATACGCAACCCAGACTTTGATAAGGGCATGCTCTCCTCAGTGGTCGCAGGATTGAGGGCCGTGACGGAGGAACGCTGCTTCATACTGCCGGCAGACTGCCCTCTCGTATGCCGCGATGTTCCGCAGCGCATGCTCGAAGTGGATGCAGAGGCGGTGATCCCGGAGCATGGCGGAAGGCCAGGCCATCCCGTGCTTATAGGGAGCAGGGCCATAGGCCTGCTTACATCCGGCGCAGCGTATGCCACATTGCGCGATTTCCTTCTGACCATGAACCCGGCCTATATGCAGACCGAATGCCCGGGGGTGCTGTCAGACATAGACACCCCGGAGGATTACGCCGCAAGCCTCGGCCTCTATAAGGCCCTGAAGGAAGGGGGCAAGCTATGATACCCGGCAAAGGCATAAGCAGGCCGGTAAGGAAGGCTGACTTCGACCCCAAGGCGGAC
This sequence comes from uncultured Clostridia bacterium, assembly GCA_964532805.1. Lineage (GTDB taxonomy): Bacteria > Bacillota > DTU025 > DTU025 > MWDF01 > MWDF01. Next base: position 38,092 of record CAZHKX010000003.1, on the reverse strand, counting down.
GGCAGCATAAGGTATTGCTGCGACATGAGCATGGAAGGTATGATCCACGCTAGGACGAAGAGATCGGAGGTCCCCTTCGGCATCATCGAATCGATCCAGATGCCGGAGCTTCCCGAAGGTTATCTCGCGATAACTGGAGATGACATCCCCGGCAGGAACATAGTGCCCGTCGGCATAGCGGACCAGCCATTCCTGGCTGACGGCAAGGTGCGCTATGTAGGAGAGCCCATATTGCTTCTTGCGGGGCCCGACAGGGGGGTCCTTGACGGGCTCTTAAGTGCGATTAAGGTCAACTACAGGCCACTTCCCCCATTCCTTGACGCTTTTGGCGCATCCCCGGATGAACCGGTGGGCGCGGGTGCCACACCGAACCCTGCGCCGGACTTCGCAGCCTTCCGCTTCATGAAGGGCGACCCGGATGGCGCAGCCTTATCGGCGAAGGCATTTCTAGAGGAGGAGTTCAGGACCGGCTATCAGGAGCATGCCTACCTCGAGACTCAGGCGATGCTAGCCTACGTGGAGGACGGGATCGTAACCGTATCCGGTTCCATGCAGTGCCCCTACATGGTGAAGGAGGCAGTCGAACAGGCTCTGGGGCTTCCGGCCGATAAGGTGCGGGTGGTGCAGCTGCCGACAGGCGGCGCGTTCGGGGGCAAGGAGGAGTACCCTTCGCTTCCAGGGGCGCACGCCGCCCTCTGTGCATACATAAGCGGAAAGCCCGTCAGGCTGGTCTTCGACCGCAAGGAGGACATAGCCTGCACGACGAAGCGCCACCCGTCCTCGATAAGGATCAAAAGCTGGATGAACGGCGATGGGCGCATAACATCACGCGACATCGGCGCCCGCATAGATGCCGGGGCTTACTCCGGGCTGTCCGGCGTTGTGCTGCAGCGCCTCAGCTTTGCCGCCTGCGGTGCATATGATGTGCCCAACCTCAGGGTCGATGCCCGTGCCATACCCACCAACAATATCGTAAGCGGCGCGTTTCGCGGCTTCGGAGGGCCGCAGGCATTCTTCGCAGCAGAGCTTCACATGGAGCATATCGCCCAGAGCATGGGCCTGGACTCGCTTGAGCTCAGAAGGCGCAACCTCATCAAGCAGGGCGATTACTCCTCGACCGGTGGCAGGTTCATCAATCCTGTGAAGTTGGACGAGGTTATAACCGCCGCGGTCGAATCCTCCGGCTATCGGGCGAAGAGGGCGTCCTACTCCTCCGCCTCCCAGAGGCATGCCCACAGAAAGGGCATAGGCCTTTCCGCCTTCTTCCATGGATGCGGCTTCACCGGAAACGGAGAGAGGGATGTGCTCAAGGCGAAGGCGAAGCTCGCCAAGCGGCCTGACCGCACAGTCGAGGTGCTCGTCTCAAGCTCGGAGATGGGCCAGGGATGCCAGACCACGCTTCGCAAGATTGCTGCTGAAACGCTTGGAATACCCCTTGAATCGGTGGTGCAGGGGCTGGCAGACACTGCGACATGCCCTGACTCAGGCCCCACAGTGGCATCCAGGACCACGATGATAGTAGGGAGGTTGATCGAGCGCTGTGCGCTTGAGATGCGGCGCCGCTGGAGCGAAAGGGCATTCGAAGTGGAGATGGAATATGAGTACCCGGCTTATCTAAGCTGGGATAACGCAAAGCTGTCTGGAAACGCTTACCCTGAGTACTCCTGGGGAGCGAACGTCGTGGAAGTGGAAGTGGACCCTCTTACATACGAGGCCAAGGTTCTTGGGATATGGGGGGCTTATGACATCGGCACCCCCATAGATGAGCTTATAGTCGCAGGACAGATTGACGGAGGGCTCATCCAGGGGTTGGGCTATGCGGGCATGGAGGTGCTGGAGCCATCCTTAGGAAAGCTCCTGCAGGACAACCTGACGAACTATGCGATCCCCACTTCCATGGACTATCCGAAGGTCGTCAAGCGCTTGATCGACAATCCGTACCCCGAGGGCCCGTTCGGCGCGAAGGGGCTGGGAGAGCTTCCTCTAGTCGGCGCGGCTCCCGCCTTCGCCATCGCAGTGGAGCAGGCCATCGGAAGGAAGGTCCACAAGCTCCCGCTCACGCCCGAGTACATAATGAGCCTGATGGAAGGGGGCCGATGAAGCATATGAGGATAGCTTTCACCCTTAACGGAAGCCCTGTGGCGCTTGATTCCGAGCCTATGAGAAGGCTCATCGACGCGCTCAGGGACGATTTCGGCCTTACCGGCACGAAGGAGGGCTGCGGCGAGGGGGAATGCGGCGCCTGCTCGGTCATCGTGAACGGTAGGCTCATGAACTCATGCATCATGCCGCTCATCAGCGCCGAAGGCTGCTTCATAACGACAATAGAGGGTTTCAGCTCGACCAACAGGTTCCAGCTGCTGAAGGAGTGCTTCGCCGAGGCAGGGGCAGTCCAGTGCGGCTTCTGCACACCAGGCATGATGATGGCGGCTGAAGCGCTCCTCTCCAGGAATCCCCACCCCGACGAAGCTCAGGTCAGGGAGGCTATAAGCGGCAACCTGTGCCGCTGCACAGGCTACAGCATGATAGTGGATGCCATATTGGCAGCGTCAAGGCTTGGTGAAGGGCTATGGTGAACGCATACAGGCCGAAGGACTTGGAAGGCGCACTGAAGGCCATGGAGGGCGGGGCGACCGTGCTTGCCGGCGGCACCGACCTCATGGTCAAGCGGAAGGGGGCGCCCGGTTCCCTGCCGTCGATAACGGGGAATGTTGTGACGGTGGGGCACCTGGAGGACTTGAGGCGCATCCGGATCGAGGGCGATCATCTGGTGATAGGCGCTGCGGCCAGCATCGCATCGGTGATGGAAAGCAGCCTTGTGCCCGAGCATGTGAAGGCGCCCCTAGCCCAAATCGGGTCTCCTTCGATAAGAAACGCAGGCACCTTGGGAGGAAACATAGTAAACGCCTCACCTGCAGGCGATTCCCTTCCCATGCTGTATGCGCTTGACGCAGAACTTACGCTGAGGTCGGCAAGGGGAACCCGAAGATGCCTGATCTCAGAGTTCATTACCGGGCCCGGAAGGACTATCATAGGTTCGGATGAGCTTCTCACAGACATAGCCATACCCATGTGGAGGCCAAGCGGATTCATGTTCAGGAAGGCCGGACAGCGCAGGGCGAACGCGATCGCCAAAGTCTCCTTGTACGGCATCTTCCGCATCGGGCATGGTAAAATCGAGGCGCTGAGGATGGCATTCGGCGCGGTGGGCCCCACCGTGGTGAGAAGCAGGGCAGCTGAGGCGGTGCTTGAGGGGAAGGCGCAGCTTCTGGCGGGGGGACACGCAGGCAAAGCGCTTGACCTGCTGGATGACGCCATACGCCCGATAGATGACCTTAGGTCCACCCGGGACTACAGGAAGAAGGTCGCGCTTAATCTGGCCGGCAGTTTCCTTGAGGAGGTGTCATCAGTATGAGAAGGGCAGCGGCAGCGGCATTGTTCTGGGGAGCCTGCTGGGGTTTTGCTGAAGCTACGGTAGGATTCATGCTACACAGGGCGGCAGTGGCCCTTCCAGGCCTGCCCGGCTTTCTGATGTTTCCAGTCGGGGTCTTCTTCATGATGAGGGCTTTTGACTCCACCGGCAGGGCGGACTCCGCCTTCATTGCAGCATGCGTGGCAGCAGCGGTGAAGCTCACCGGCTTTCTTGTTCCCGGACATGATCCGATCAGGATAATCAACCCGGCTATATCTCTTCTCATGGAGGGACTTTCCGTTGCGGTTGTCATAAAGGCCTCAGGATTTGTGAAGAACTTGGGCAGGCTGAAGCTAGCCTCCTCCTTCATAATGGGGTTCGCCTGGAGGATGGCCTTCCTTATCCACCTTAGGGTGACATCCCTGTTCGGCCTCCCAGCCGAGCTCGCCACAGGGCCGGTATTGACGGCCCTTCGCTTCCTGGTCCTGGAGAGCGCGGTAAATGCGGGCGTAATATGGGTGTTCTCTTCGATGGGGAGGATGCTTGAGATCAAGCCTCTGTCCTATAAGCCAGGGCTTCTGTCAGCAGTCCTGGTTTTCGTCGCGGCTGCGGCATTTCAGGCGATGCTTTAGTGGATCCCATGGTCTTCATCATCGCAGGCGGAATCGACAGCGGGAAGACGGCGAGGCTCAAGTCGGCCTATGCCTCACTTCCTTCTGGGACGTGCAGGGGATTTCTCAGCGTAAAGTCTTATTCTGATGGGCTATTCACCGGTTATGACCTGTTTGAGCTCGGGACCGGGGCCACAAGGCCGCTTGCAAGGCTTACGTCCTTGTACAGGCGGCAGTTTGCGAAGCCCTTCGTTTTCGACAGGTTCACATTCGACCAGTCAGCCTTCGATTACGGTTGCGAAGGGCTTCTGGAAGCCGCCCAAGATGATGTATGCCAAGCCATCTTCATCGACGAGGTCGGCCCGATGGAGCTTTCCGGGCTGGCATTCGCCCCCGCCCTTAGGAGGATCATGCAGCTAAATGTACTGAGCGGAAAGGACATCTACATCGCAATCAGATCTTCCTGCATAGCCGAGATATGCTCATCGTTCGGCATCAGATCCTATTCGGTGCTGTAGGCAGGCAGAAGGCAAGCCCTCCCGCCAAAAGGCCGGAGGGCTTGTTTTACTGCGCTTATCCTGGCTTGGTTACTTCTTAAGCTTGAGCACTTCCCTTGCTGCCGCTGCCACGTGGTCCGATGTGAGCCCGAACTCCCTCATAAGCGTATCGGGATCTCCCGACTCGCCGAAGCGGTCGTTGATTCCGACCATCCTGACCGGAACCGGGCATTCCTGGGCTATCACCTCAAGGACTGCGCTTCCCATCCCGCCCATCAGCTGATGCTCCTCCACTGTGACCATGGCGCCGGTCTTCCTGGCGGCCTCGACCAGCGTCTTACGGTCTATCGGCTTGATGGAGTGGTTGTTGATGACCATTGCGGAAATCCCCTCGGCGGCCAGCTTCTCGGCCGCGACGAGGGCTTCGTACACCATAGCGCCGCATGCGACGATGGCTACGTCAGACCCGTCGTGGCAGCAGTAGGCCTTGCCGATCTCAAACGGGGTATCCTTATCCGTTATCACGGGCACCTTCTCGCGGCCGAAGCGCACGTAAGCCGGCCCGAAGTCCCTTGCCACGGCAAGAGTGGCCTTCCTAGTCTCCTCGGCGTCCGCCGGCACGATTACCCTCATGTTGGGAAGGCAGCGCATCACAGATATCTCCTCCAGCGCCTGATGGGTCGCCCCGTCCGGCCCTACGGATATACCTCCGTGAGCCCCTGCTAGCTTCACGTTGAGGTTGCTGTAGCATACGGTCGTCCTTATCTGGTCCCATGCGCGACCTGCGAGGAACACCCCGTAATTGGTAACGAACGGCACCTTTCCCATAAGAGAGAGGCCGGCTGCTATGCACATCTGGTTCTGTTCAGCCACACCGACGCTTATGAAGCGGTCAGGAAACTCCTTCTGGAACCAGTCGACCCTGACCGATGCCGTAATGTCGCCGCCGAGGGCGACTACGTTCTTATCTGACTTCCCCGCCTCGACCAGGCCGTGCCCGTATCCGTCACGGGAGGGGAGCTTCTCCGGTGCTGCCAGGTTAACGTTAAGCTTAACGAATTCCATTATCTTTTCCCCCTTCCCGCCTAATTACAATCGAGCTCGCAGAGGCAGCCTTCAAGCTGCTCGCGGTTCGGCGTGGTCCCGTGCCAGTTGCACTTGTTCTCCATGAAGGATATGCCCTTGCCCTTCACAGTCGCCGCAATAATCACGCTGGGCTTCCCCTTGCAATGAGCGGCCTCCGCGAATGCCCTCTTTATGTCGGCGAAGTCGTGCCCGTCGCAGCTAATGACGTTCCAGTTGAACGCCCTCCACTTGTCGGCAAGAGGCTCTATGTTCATTACCTCTTCCACCAGGCCGTCTATCTGAAGCCTGTTCTGGTCCACAATGCCGCAGAGGTTGTCAAGCTTGTAGTTGCCGCCTGCCATTGCAGCTTCCCATATCTGCCCCTCCTGCTGCTCTCCGTCTCCCATGAGGCAGAATATCCTGTGGTCTGTGGCGTCCATCTTGGCTGCCTTGGCCATTCCCACCGCAACAGAGAGGCCCTGGCCCAGCGAACCTGATGAGACGTCGAATCCGGGTGTCTTGTGCATGAACGGGTGCCCCTGGAGTATGCTGCCGTACTTCCTTAGGGTCATCAGATGCTTCTCATCGAAGTAACCGCAATCTGCAAGCACTACATAGACTGCAGGGCAGACATGGCCCTTTGACAGCACGAACCTGTCGCGTGCCGGATCGGACGGATTCTTGGGATCGTGGCGCATGATGTTGTTGTACAGATAAGTAATGATGTCTATGGACGAAAGCGACCCTCCAGTATGACCCGAACCTGCTTCGCAAAGCATCTTCAGCATCTTCGTGCGCAGCTGCCTCGCCTTGTCTTTCAGCTGCGCCTCGTCAAGGTTCCTGAACATGGGATGCCCTCCTCGGTTAATGATAAGGGGGTTCACAAGGAGCCGTCTGATGATGGCTCCTTTTCTTAATAGTAATTGACCGCATCGCCCGCGTCAAAGAAGAAGGGCGGTGCACCCGGATTCGAACAACCCGATAAGCCTCAGGCTGTTATCTCGGCTTGGGCTCTCCTACTAAATGAGGCCAATATTAGCGCATGGGACTCGTCGATCATCGCCCTCAGCACATCGTCCGGGACTGCGCCTTCAAGGTAGACCGAGTTCCAGTGGACCTTGTTCATGTAGTAGCCCGGGAAGATATCGGGGTACTCCCCTCTTAGTATCTCGCCGTGGGAGGGCTCAAGTTTGAGGGAGATTATCGGCCTTCCCTTGCCGTCTCCTCCCTTCATGGCGAACATCTTCCCCCTGATCATGTACCTTGTGGCTTCCCACTCCACCTTGTAGTCCTTTTCGGCGCCCCTCTTCGACAGGCAGTACTCGTCTAGCCATCCGTACTTCATAAGAACATCTCCGTTTCTGCTGTATGCCTCCCAGCGGCTTAACCTGCCGCGATTTGCGCCGTCAGCCCTCTCTTTTGCTTGGCAAAGCACTATAATCGAATCAGGAGAGGAGGCAATAACATGGGCGGCACTGAAAGTCCAGTTCCCCTTCTTTCGGGCCACGGCACGGTGGCAAGGATCATTCAGGCGGCATTGGTCGCACTTCTGGGTTTCGCGCTCCTAAACGCGGCTTTCATTCTTGATTTCCTATACCAGTCGGCAATCAAGAGCATCGTAGTGCTCTTCATGGAACCGTGGGAATTCAACAGCCTGGAGTGGCTGCGCACCATAATGAACCTTTCCTTCATGGCCCTGATGCTGCTGGCAGCATATCTGGTGCTCAAGTCGGGCTTCCATGTGGTGATCAAGGCCGCGTTCCTCGCCGTCCCGACTGCGACCGTACTTCTGATTACCTACATAACGCTGTACCCGCGGAACACGCTTGCCATCTCTGCATGCGTCATCGAGTTTCTGGCGGCTTTTGCAGTAATGCTGAGGAAGAGGCCCCACTGGCTCTATTTCTTCTCTTTCCTGCTGACTGCGGCTTCGCTTGCTGCAATGGCGCTTCTCGGCATCGACATCTGACAATCGTGCCAAAATCCCGATGCCGCACCAGAAGATACGGTGCGGCATATTCTCATCCGCTAAGCTTACTCCTAGCAGCAATCCCTGAGTATCCTGCCAAGCTTCTCCATGCCCTCGATGATCTTCTCCTCCGACATGCAGGAGTAGTTCACTCTGCAGTGGTTCTTCTCCTCGTCCACCGGGTAGAAGGATGCGCCAGGCACGTATGCGACCTTCACTTCAGGAAGCGTCCGCTCCTTCATGAGCCTCGTCGCGTCCACTTCCTTGGGGAAGGTGAGCCAGGTGAAAAGGCCTCCCTCAGGGTTCGTGTAGCTGACGCTCTTGGGGAATGAGGAGCCGATGATATCCAGCATAAGGTCCTTCTTCCTCTTGTAGACCTTCCTTATGCCCTCGATATGCTCGTCCATGTCATACATCTCCATGAACTTGTCCGCAGCGAACATGTTCAGAGTCGAGTTCTGCGTGTCGGCGGCCATCTTAAGCAGGCAGAGCTTCTCGGCCAGCTCCTGCTCGGCGACAAGCCACCCGAGGCGCATGCCGGGGCTTAGTATCTTTGAGAAGCTTCCTAACTGGATCACCCTTCCCTGGGTGTCGAAGCTCTTAATTGGAGGAAGCGCCTCCCCCTCGAACCTTATCTCCCTGTATGGGCTATCCTCGATGATTATCGCATCGTACTCGTTTGCCAGCTCCACGAGCCTCTTCCTTCTTGCCAGGCTCATGGTGATGCCGGTCGGGTTCTGGAAGTCCGGTATGGTGTAAATAAGCTTCGCGTTCGGGTTCTGCTTGAGAGCCTTCTCCACCAGGTCGGTCCTAATCCCCTCGCCGTCCATCGCCACAGGCGCATATCTCGGTTCATAGGGGTTGAATGCGATGAGCCCTCCCACGAATGTGGGATTCTCCGTGATGATCACGTCGCCCCTGTCTATGAACATCTTCGCCGTGATGTCCAGCCCCTGCTGCGCGCCCTGTATCATAAAGATGTTCTTCAGCTCGCATGGCACTCCGGTCCTCTTCATCCTGTCGGCTAGCTTCTGCCTCAAAGACGGCAAACCTTCCGAGGTCGTATACTGCAGTGCGCGCCTTCCGTCCTTGGAAAGCACCTCGTCGAAGACCTTCCTCAGCTTCTCTATCGGGAATACGTCAGGGTCGGGGAAACCCCCGCCGAAGGATATGATCTCCGGGTCGTTGCCGAGCTTAAGAAGCTCTCTTATCGCCGAAGGCTTTACATACTGCACCCTGTTGGCATAGCGATATCCCATTTTCCGACCTCCCCGTCATTTATGCGCGTCAACCGATTCCATTGTAATGTATCACAGGCGCTGATTCCCGATGTATGCGGAAAAAGCCTTTGAGGAAGGAGCCCAGTGATCCGGGCGATCTTGGGTCATGAAGGTGATGTATTCAGAAGCCGATTAATTGTAGAATGGCATCAGTAGGCCGAATACAAGCGGCTGCATCGATTTCCAACAGGGAGGGATGATCCATGAAGGCGCTATGGCTCCTTAGCATAATCACTATCGTTCTTCTTTCTATGGGCGTCACTGCGGCAAAGGCCGATGACGCCGGAACGGCTTACATAACTCTCATCGGGCATGCATCCCTTAAGATCAAGACAACCGAGGGCGTGGTCATCTATGTCGACCCCTACCATCCGGGCGATTACTCGGAGAAGGCCGACATCATCCTTATCAGCCACGATCATTCAGACCACAACAAGATGAGCCTAGTAACCCAGAATGAGGGCTGCCGGATCCTCACGGTGAAGGACACCAACAACAAGAACGGGACCTACAACAGCTTCAACATCAAAGGCGTACTGATAGAGCCTGTACCGGCGGCAAACCGCAACCACACTCTGGAGACCACGAACGGGTTCATAATTTCGTTTAGCGGGCTTAAGGTATACCACGCTTCCGACACCTCCAAGCTTCCTCAGATGGCCGATCTCAAGGCGAAGGAGATTGACTATGCATTCTTCCCTATAGACGGCCAGTACAATATGGGCCCCGCGGAGGCAGCGGAGTGCGCGGCGATGGTAGGCGCCAAGCATAACATACCTTTCCACTACTTCAACGCCGACGTCTCCAAGTTCAAGCCGGCGAACCTCCTATCGCTTCCTTATGGCGGGACTATAACGGTAGCCAGGTAGCGGAGACTTATAGGCCATATGGGGTTTTGCTGAAGCTTAGTAAGCATTGCCTTTACCGAAGCTTTGATGCAGGTCAGGCCTGCACGCAGGAAATCGGCCCACATGGGCGAAGATAACAGGTGTCGAAGGTATTCAAATAAGCGCCCTTGTTCCATCCGTACCTATGCATGCAAGCAAATGAGAAAGGCGGGTATCAGACATGGCAAGCAAACCCAGAGTGAGCCCCATGCCTTACAGGATTACGGCCCTTATTGCGCTCTCCGTGGCATTGCTGATTCTTTCGGGCTGCACGAAGAAGTATACATTCAACTTCAAGACAGAAAGGGATGCAGAGAACAGGGAAGGTGCATGGTACCAGAACGGAGATTTTGATTTTACTGAGCTTGGTGCCTACATCGAGGCTGGTGCCCTGGTAAGCCCATTCCGTTTCGGCGGGGATTTCGCGGTGGAGATCGACTTCTTTGCGAACGTCGGCGATACCAACTACTTGCAGTGGCTGGAGTTCTATCTGATCGACACCGACGATTGGAGTTATGATAAATGGATAGGGCTGGGCATGCAGATGCTCTCCCCCTCACATGGAGAGTACTGGGTGGGGCAGAGGGACAACTCCGCTGAATACCCGGCTGTACCGTTTGCAGGCTTCGTAACTGAAGGCCTCAACAAGTTGAAGATCTCCAAGATCGGGGATATCGTGAGTTTGACATTGGGTACTCATGCCTATCCTCCAATAACCATAGACCCGGGCAACCTGTTAGACCATTACAACTTCATCATTGTCGCCTATGATGACAGCAATACGATCGGCAAGGGCGTGTACATAGAGAAAGTAGTAGTCACGTATGAGGACGGCAACAGGTTCCCTGTAACCCCATAGAATAGAGCAAAGAACAGATTCGGAGGGCACGCATGGTTAACTTGGAAAGAATCCTGGAGGCAAAGGCCAGGATAGCTCCTTATGTCTACAAGACCCCGGTGCTTCGCATGGAAAGCCTGGACGGATTACTAGGATGCGAGGCATATGCCAAGGCCGAGTGCCTGCAGAGGACCAACTCCTTTAAAATCCGCGGCGCGCTGAATAAGATGCTCTATCTGGGCGCGGAGAAGCTCAAGGGCGGGGTTGTCGCCGCATCCTCCGGAAACCACGGCAAGGGCGTTGCCTTCGCAGCGAAGCTTCTCGGAGTCAAGGCCACCATAGTGGTCCCTGAGACCGCCCCTCGCATCAAAGTGGAAGGCATCCAGGCATACGGTGCCGATGTGATCATCTGCAAGCTTGCCGAGAGGCATGAGATAGCTAGGAGGTTGAGCGAAGAGAAAGGCCTCACCCTGATCCCGCCTTATGACGACTACGACATAATGGCAGGTCAGGGCACCGTCGGAGTTGAGATCCTTGAGCAGCTCCCAGATGTCGATTCCGTTGTAGTGCCGATAGGCGGAGGCGGGCTTATAGGCGGCATATCCACTGCTGTGAAGGCATTGAAGCCTTCTGTCAAGGTGATAGGTGCTGAACCGGCCCGGATGCCCAGGTATACCAGGAGCATCGAGGCAGGGATCCCTGTAACCATAGAGGAGAACAAGTGCATAGCCGACGCGCTTCTTACATTGAAGCCCGGTGATAGGAACTTCCCCATCGTCCGCAGCAACGTGGATGAGATAGTGACGACTGAGGACGAGTTCATGTCCATGGGCATGAAGCTGCTGCTTCTTGAGGGAAGGATCCTCTCCGAGCCCTCTTCGGCGGTGGGCGTGGGCGCTGCACTCATGAAAGCCCTTCCCGTCAAGCCGGGCGACAAGGTGTGCTTCGTGATCTCCGGCGGGAGCGTGGGCCTTGAGCAGGTGCAGAGGATACTGGTCGAGTCCCATTGACGACGGCTGGAAAGCTCGGCCTGTAGTTGCGGGCAGGGCAATGTTTCCTTCCTTCTGATATAATCTTCGGTAATATCCATATTCTGATACATTACAGGGGTTAGTGATGGTTTACGATTGCTTGGTGGTCGGCGCGGGCATGGCAGGCCTAACGGCCGCGGCTTATGCAAGCAAGGAAGGCCTTAAGGTCCTTGTCCTGGAGAAAGAGCAGAAGGTAGGCGGTCTGGTCAATTCCTTCGAGAAGGATGGATTCAGATTCGACGGAGGAATACGCGCCCTTGAGAACTCGGGGATCATCATCCCTATGCTCAGGCAGCTGGGCATCGAGCTTGATATGGTAAGAAACGACGTCACCATCGGCATCGGCTCGGATTCGGTAAGGCTTACTTCCAAGGGCAGCCTCGGGGAATATGAGGCGCTGCTTTCCAGGGCCTTCCCGGGCTACGAGCAGGATGTGCGCCGCATATGCAGCGAGATCGCGAAAGTCATGCAGTACATGGACGTGCTGTACGGCATCGATAACCCCCTCTTCCTTAACCTCAAGGAGGACAAACAGTACTTATACAAGACGATACTTCCCTGGATGGTGAAGTATGCGCTCACTATGCCCAAGGTTGGCAAGCTAAATAAGCCTGTCTCAGACTACCTGAGCAAGCTTACGAAGAACCAGGCTCTCATAGACATGATCGCCCAGCATTTCTTCAAGGCGACACCCACCTTCTTCGCCCTGAGCTATTTCAGCCTCTACCTTGACTACCGGTATCCCCTTGGCGGCACTGGAAGCCTCTCGGGCAAGATGCGGGAGTTCATACTAAACCACGGAGGGGAGATAAGGACCGGGTCCGAGGCAGTCCTTGTAGACCCTGCAAAGAGGCTAGTGCGCGACGAGGCGGGCGTCGAGTACGGCTACAGGAAGCTCATATGGGCCGCCGACATGAAGAAGCTGTACGAACTGACTGATGAAGGCCCTCTTAAGGACGCAGCGGCGCGTTCGGCGATAGATGCGAAGAGGAAGTCGCTTGTCGGCAAAGTCGGTGGCGATTCGATACTCACGCTTTATCTTTCGGCAGCGCTTGGCACGGAATACTTCGCCCGGGTCTCAAGCCCCCATTTCTTCTATACACCCGACAAGCTTGGCATGAATGCCCTATGCGAGGAATATGGCCAATCCTGCGAGGAAGGGTATGGGTGGAGGCGGCTATCCGGAAAGCAGGAGCTGTCCCGTTGGGTCCGCAGATACCTCGAGCTGACGACGTATGAGATCTCCATACCGGCAATGAGGGACAAGTCCATGGCGCCGGAGGGCAAGACAGGGCTCATCATAAGCTCGCTCATGGACTACGGGCTGGTCGAGCGCATCAGGGATGAGGGCTGGTACGATGAGTTCAAGAAGCTATGCGAGGAGACCATCCTCGATGTGCTCACAAAGGCCGTCTATCCGGGGCTAAGGGACAACGTGATCGGGACGATGACCTCGACTCCCCTTACTCTTGCCAAGATGACCGGAAACACCGAAGGGGCGATAACCGGCTGGGCCTTCACCAACAGGCCGGTGCCTGCGGTAAACAGCCTTCCTAGGATAGCTAGGTCGATAGATACGCCCATACCTGACGTAATCCAGGCAGGGCAGTGGGTTTTCAGCCCGTCAGGCCTTCCCACCTCCATACTGACCGGGAAGCTTGCTGCGGACAGGGCTGTCAAGAAGCTTAAGGGCGGTCGCTGATTCTTAAGGCAGGGAAGCCTTCAGCCCGGTCATTTGTAGGCTCAACTCCTGTACACGCTTCCCCACTGCACGGTCAAGGGCGTGCTTTGCCGGCTTCTCCTCATTAGTCATATGGAAGAATCTACCGGTCACATTGTCAAGCTCCGGCGATGCGGCCAGGTAGTATATGGCCTCGCCGGACATCTTCGGTTCTCTCAGGAAGTGCCACGTGAAGTTATGCAGGAAGAACCTGTATAAAGGCCCGTTGTTGTTGCCGATATTCGTCCTGACGTCCCCGGGATGCATTGCGTTTATCGTCACCCCGGTGCCTGCCAGCTTGTCGCTCATCTCCCATACGGTAAGAAGCTGCGCCGTCTTGGACGCGCCGTACCCTCTTAACCCCGTGTATATCCTCCTTCTCCAGTCCAGGTCGTTAAGGTTCAGCCCGTTGAAACGGTGGCCCTCGGAGTTAACCTGGATAATCCTCGCCGGGGCGCTCTCTTTTGCCCTTTCCAGCAGGAGGTTCGTCAGTAAAAACGGCGCAAGGTGATTCACACAGAATGTGGTCTCGAAGCCCTCCTCGGTATAAGTCCTGGAGGTACAGTAGATGCCGGCGCTGTTGACTAGGATATCTATCCTGGGGCACTTGGCAATGACCTCTGCGGCAGCCCTCCTCACCTGCGAAAGTACGCTCATGTCAGCAATCACGAGCTCCACTTCTGCCCCGTGGTCTTTCATCAGCTTCTCTTTCAGCCTGAGCGCCTTATCCTCATTACGGGCGATTACGACAAGCTTCGCACCATGCTCGGCAAGGCATTGGACCGCCTCCATTCCCACCCCCGATGTCGCACCCGTAATAACGCATGTCTTCCCCTCAAGTGACTCAGAACACTTCCTCTGCGGCAGGTTCCTGTTTACCAGGAACTTCAGCTCATCCGGAAACTCCAACCCATCCCCCGCCTTCCATGCATGCAATAATATCTATCCGAAGTAGCGCCTCATGAATCTCCTGTACATCTTCCCGAAGCGCGGTATTCCGTTGAATATGTCACCCCAGAGGTCGAAATAGTCGCGCTGAGCTATGATCCTGCCGTCTTCGTGTAGCGTCAGCTTTGTCGAGCCGTACATCGGCGTGTCAGGGAACTTCTTGAAGGACATGGTCATCTTCCAGTCCATGAATATGACGTTGCCGTCGGCCGAGACTGATTCTATGTCCATCCTCAGCGATTTGCAGCGGCTGGCCAGCCTCATGCACATATCGGCGAAGTCCCTTATTCCCTCTATCCTCTGAATGGAATCCTGGAAGACCACGTCAGGATGGTAGAAGGGCAGTATATGGGACCAATCTGGTTTCCCCTCCGAGTTATATGTCTTCGACCAATAAAGGCGGATAGTCTCCGCATCGAGCTTAAGCCCCTCAGGAAGGCCGCCTTCGGCCTTGCTGGCATTCTCAATCATGTGCTTACCTCGCGTTCATAGCATCACCTGGACTAAGCGCGCTTACAGGGCTCTCGTAAGCCCATAAAAGCTGCGTACTGGATAACATTATACTTCATCAGGCGCATCTTTCATCCTTCCTCACCGCTACCCGAACACAGGCAAGATTTCGATTCCATATTAAGTTCTCGATATATTGTGTATGCTTTATGATATAATTTTATTGTTTTACGATATATGTAGCGTTATAATCTAGACATCTTGCTTGAGAGGTGCATTGCATGAGACGTGAGACGACCTTCCTCAAAGCCGTTGTAATCGCAATAGGGCTTGCAGCGCTTGCCCTTGTCTCCTACCCGCTTCCATACATCGCGGTGAAGGCTTCAGGGTACTTCCCGGAATACATGCTCTATCCTGTGGTGGCTTGCATCTACGCCTCCGCCGTCCCGTTCTTCTTGGCGTTGCTCCAAGCCCTGAAGCTGCTTGGCCTCATCGATGCCGACAAGGCCTTCTCAGAGGCTTCCGTAGGTGCCCTGGGGAAGATCAAGTGGTGTGCGGCTGCAGTGAGCGTGATCTATGCTATCAGCTCGCCATTTCTATACATGGCCGCCGAGATGGACGACGCCCCGGGCCTTCTGGCGGGAGGCCTCATACTGGCATCCGCCGCATTCGTCATAGCCGTTTTCGCAGCCATACTCGAGAAGCTCCTGAGAAGGGCCATCGATATCAAGGCTGAAAACGACCTTACGGTATGAGGTGATGACATGCCGATAATCATAAACATTGACGTTATGCTGGCTAAAAGGAAGATGAGTGTTACGGAGCTCTCCGAAAGGGTGGGAATCACAATGGCCAACCTCTCGATACTTAAAAACGGTAAAGCCAAGGCTGTCCGGCTTGCGACGCTTGAATCCATATGCAAGGCGCTGGAATGCCAGCCCGGGGACATCCTCGAATACCGCGATTAGCGCTCGGTCAGGGTGAGGCAAATGACAGCGAAATCAGGTTCGGAGGGAACAATCATGGCTGACAAGAACCCCATAATGGAGAACATACACGACCTTCGCATGCTTGAGAGGCTGTTCAGGCAGCAGCCTGAGGCCTTTAGGGCATGGCTTGCCGGAGCAATGGCTTTGAAGCCAGATTCTGAGACCCTGATGGCCTGGAAGGAAAGGCTGGATTATTCGGATCCGGACAGCACGTCCAGGAGTACTGCAACCAGCAGGGATTTCGTGATTATGCTGATGCTCGCGGCAGTATCAGGTATTATCACAAGGCTTCTGCCGCTTGTTTTCGAGGGCAAGCCGGTCCTTCCATTGAATATGGCATCCTCAGTCCTGGCTTGCATCACCGCATTTCTCTCTTTCAGCAGACCGGTTAAGCCCGTAATCCGGCTGGCACTGGCGGCAGCCTTCGCCGTACCGCTTGCCTTCATCAACATCCTTCCGGATTTTTCTTCTGACAGTACTGTTCTTGCCTATCTGCACCTGCCCATACTGCTCTGGCTCGCCATGGGACTTGCGTTCGCAGGCGATTCTTACAAGGACGATGAGGCAAGGCTCTCATTCATAAGATTTAACGGCCAGTTCGCCATAATATACCTCAGCATGGCTGGAACTGGCATTCTGCTTGCAGTGCTTACGAACACCCTCTTCAATGTCATCGGCCTTGAGATCTCAGAGTTCTATTTTGAGAATGTTGTCCTGTTCGGCGCGGCATCGCTTGCAGTCGTCGCCGCTTACCTGGTATCGGGCAATATGAAGCTCGCTAAGGCGATAGCGCCCTACCTTGCGAGGATATTCAGCCCTCTTATCCTTGTCACGCTCGTAGTTTTCCTCGGCATCTCGGCATGGTTGGGAAAGAACCCTCTATCAGACAGGGATTTCCTCCTGTCGTTCAACTTCCTGCTAATCGCGGCCCTTGCGGTTACCATGTTCTCGATAGCAGAGCGAGCCGATGGGACCCGCAGGGACATCGGAGATTATGTGAACGCCGCTCTAATTGCCCTATCGATTGCAGTAGACGGCATAGCCCTCTTCTCCATACTCTTCCGACTTGCCTCGTACGGCATCACCCCAAACAGGGTCGCTGTGCTTGGAATGAACATTGCCGTGCTGGCGAACCTGTTCCTGGTGCTGGTCTCATATGTAAGCTTCCTTGGAGGCAGAGGCGGCATTTTCCCTGTACAGAAGGCCATCACGCGCTACCTTCCGGTATATGGGGCATGGGCTGCCGCAGTTGTGTTCTTGTTCCCAGTGCTTTTTTAATGATCCGTCTCTAAAAGGACTAGCTATGTTCCCGTCGAACTGAACAACGGGAGGCGATTGAATGAAGACCTGTAAGATATTATTGATTGCAGCTATCCTTCTGGCGATGCTGGGAATGCAGGGTTGTGCTAAGACATGGTTTGTGGATTTCACACGAGTCAGCAACATAGATAATTGGCTCCTGCATTCGGATTACGTGATTATCCCTGGTGTCGGCCTGGTTATTGACGACAGTAAGAACGTAACCGCTCCGTTTGTCCTCAGCGGCGACTTCTCGATTACCGTGAAGTTCAAGCTGGAGACAACTTCTGAGCAGAGAGTCCTCGGAGCTATTTGGCTGGGAAGCATCCCCAATTATCCCTTCTCCGAAAGCATCATCTCCTTCTACTATGAGCATGGTGGTGCCAGCAATCCCTACTTCGAGATGTGGACAGACGGGCCAACAACCGATATCGATCTGATGAGGACTTCAAGCATAGAGATACCTGGCATGGATAACAACGCTATCAACACATACACGATAGTGAAGACGGGCGACAGCTTTGAAACAAGGTTGAACGGGGAACTTATCTGGAGCTGGTTCAATACCAGGTACGAATCCGACATCTTCTACCTGACTTTGAACGCCTCCTGGCTTACAGAGAACCAAATCGTCTACAAGAGCGTGAAGATCGAAGCGGACAGCAGCAACATGACCCCGGCTGCAACAGCGCTCGGCTCAGGAATCACGAGCGGTTTGAGTGACGGAAACTACTCCAAGTAGAAGGACTGGAGTGTTGCATTCATTAAAGGAAAGAACCGGGAGGTGTATGATGCACCTCCCGGTTCTTTCCTTTAGCTGCAGTTATGCTACTATATACCCTTCATCCGTGATCGCCTTCTTCATATTCTCGGTTGAGACCTTGGCAGGGTCGTACTCCACTGTTACCTTGCCCGTCGCGAGCACTACATCCGCCTGCTTGACCCCATCAAGTGCGCCCAATGCCCTCTTGACTGCGTTCACGCAGTGCATGCATGACATCCCCTTGACGTCTAAGACCAGCTTCTCCATGATTTTTCCCTCCTATGCCATTTAGATTAAGTCTACAGCTTTAACTAGCTTGTCCACGGGCACCATCCTGCCGGACTCGTCCATGACCTTTATCTTGGCAAGCCCCCACCCATCTATCGAGTTGATGTCGGCGCCCGCCTCCTTGAACGGTTCAGGATTGAGCACGAAGACTATATCCAGTCCGTTCGAGCCGGGCTCCTTCGCCCATTCGAACATGTTCCCTCCACCGAGGCTTATGCCGAAGTGCCCCATCTCCGCGTGATACTTGATTCCTGACCTGTTTGCATCGAGTATCGCCCTGTAGGCATCTACTGGGCTTGCGGCTTCGTTACCATCTATGGCATCAGCAAGGTCCTTGCCCAAATAGATCTTCCCGTCGCTGCTTGATGCGCCCGGCAACCTTGCGATGTCAGCCCCGGCTGCAATGAATGGGGCGGCATCAAGGACGAATGTCAGATCGTAGCCGTCCTTGACGGAAGTCGTCGACCTGAAAATGAACTTCGCTGACGAATCCGGCGATTGTACAGCCCAGCCACCATAAGACGGCTCCTCGCTTACTCTGTCCGGCATTGCCTCCAAAATGACCTCGAAAGCCGGTACTGACCATCTTCCGATGATGTCCAAAGCCCCTGTGGTTGTTAAAGCTGACAGCGCTGCTACAGCCAGCAGGGCTGCCAACCCTATTGCGATGAATGTCCGATTCGTTCTCATATGACCAGCCCCCTCGCCTTTCACCATCTCTTTACTCATATGCCCTGAACCTCTTGAGCCTCAGTGCGTTCGTAAGCACTGATACCGAGCTCATCGACATGGCCGCGGCGGCGAACATCGGGTTAAGCAACGGCCCGCCGAACAGGTAGAACAGCCCTGCGGCAAGTGGTATGCCCGCTGAGTTGTATCCGAATGCCCAGAACAGGTTCTGCTTGATGTTGCTAATCGTGGCCTTGCTTAGCTTGATTGCCGACGGCACTCCCATGAGGTCGTTTTTCATAAGCACTATGTCCGCCGACTCCATTGCAACATCCGTGCCGGATCCGATAGCTATGCCGACCTCGGCCTGGGCAAGGGCGGGCGCGTCATTTATGCCGTCTCCGACCATGGCCACCACCTTGCCTTCGGACTGCAGCTTCTTCACCATCTCGGCCTTATCCTGAGGAAGGACTTCCGCCAGCACCCTGCTCACTCCGACCTTGGATGCAATCGCGGCTGCCGTCCTAGAGTTGTCTCCCGTTATCATTACTGTCTCTATGCCCATGTCCTGAAGCTTCCTTATCGCCCTTTCGCTGTTTTCCTTCACAACGTCGGCAACGGCGATTATGCCGGCGATAAGGCCGCCTGATGCCACATACATCGGGGTCTTGCCCTCTTCTGCCAGCTCATCGGACCTCTTCTGAAGCCCGTCGAGCCCAACTCCCCTCATGTCCATGAGCTTCCTGTTTCCTATGAGGACATCGCTGCCATCGATCCTTACTGATATGCCATATCCGGGGATTGCTTCGAAGCCTTGAAGTTCTGTGAGCTTCAATCCTTCGGCTTCAGCCCTCCTGACTATCGACTCTCCCAGGGGATGCTCCGAGCCCTTCTCGGCGGATGCGGCCATCATGAGAAGCTTCTCGGCGGTGAACCCCTCTGCAGGCACCAAGTCCGTGACTTCCGGCTTGCCCTTCGTTATGGTCCCGGTCTTGTCGAAGACCACGGTATTAACCTTGTGCGTCACCTCAAGGGCTTCGCCGCTTTTTATCAGGATCCCGTACTCGGCGCCTTTCCCCGTCCCGACCATTATCGCAGTAGGCGTCGCAAGGCCCAGCGCACAGGGGCAGGCTATGACCAGCACCGATATGAAGATGGTAAGCGAGAACTCAAGCGACTTGCCGCCTATCATCCATGCGATGAAGGCGATTACCGCAATAAGGGTGACTGCGGGCACGAAGTAGCCTGATACGATGTCCGCCATCTTCGCGATGGGCGCCTTGGAACCCTGTGCATCTTCCACAAGCTTGATGATCTGCGCCAGCGCCGTCTCCTTGCCGACTTTCGTGGCCTTGAATCTTATCAGGCCGTTCTTGTTGATGCTCGCGGCGAAGACCGGATCTCCCGGCTTCTTGTCCACCGGCATGCTCTCGCCTGTAAGCATGGACTCGTCAACGGCGGTGAACCCTTCAAGGACAGTGCCATCCACCGGCATCTTCTCGCCCGGTCTCACAAGTATCACATCGCCAATCTCTACTTCCTCGATGGGCATGACCACCTCTGCTCCGTCATGAATGACTACTGCTGTCTTGGGGGCAAGGCCCATCAGCTTCTTTATCGCCTCCGATGTCTTCCCCTTCGATACGGATTCTAGGTATTTGCCCAGAAGGATAAGCGCGATGATGACTCCGGCAGTCTCGAAGTAGAGGCCCTCTACAGCCTCGAAGTGCCCTGTAATTATCCTATATGTTGAATAAAGGCTGAAAACCACCGCAGCTGTCGTCCCCATCGCGATTAGCGAGTCCATGTTGGGGCTGCGCTTGGTGAGAGCCTTGAATCCTACCGTGTAGAACCTGTTACCGGCTATGATGACAGGTACTGTCAATGAGAACTGGACAAGCGCGAACGTCAGGGGGTAGCGCATCGGATCGAGGAAATCTGGTATCGGGAAGGGCAGCCACCAAATCATCGAGCCCATAGCCAGGTATAGAAGCGAGAACCCGAAGATCGCCGCAAGTATGAACTTGCTCCAAAGCGTCTTGATCTCAAGCTCCTTTCTCTGCCTGTCAGCATCCACCTCTTCCTTCTTCTCTATGCTAAGGGGCTTATAGCCGGCCTTCTCTATCGCCTGCTTAATGGCCGAGAGCTTGATGGCCGCAGGATTGTATGTTAGCGTCGCCTTCTCCGTCGCCAAGTTCACGGAAGCCTTGCTTACCCCCTCAAGCTTGGATAGCGCCTTCTCCACCCTCTGAGAGCAAGCTGCGCAAGTCATGCCCTCGATGGGTATTGTCACCTCACGCTCCTTAGCATCCTCGATCACTTCGTAGCCGGCTTCCCTGACCGCCTGCTTGATTCTCTCCTTCTCGCCGGCATCTCCTTCGTATTCGACCATAAGGCTCTCCGTAGCGAAGTTGACAGAGGCGTTCTTCACGCCCTCCTGCCTGCCTACGGCCTTCTCTATCCTTACTGCGCACGCGGCGCAGGTCATGCCGCCGATCTTAATGTTCTCCTTCTCCATCTGGATTCACTTCCCTCCGATTATTCAAAAGCGCCTCAGTTTTCCTCTCAGCCTACTTGTAAAGGCGCCCAATAGTCACGATTAGCTCGTCTGCTATCTCCTTGTCACCGCTTGCTATCCTGTTGACAACACAGCCCTTGACATGGTCCTTCAAGACCATCTTACTCACAGCGTTAAGCGCAGCCTGAGCTGCAGATATCTGAATAAGCACATCGTCGCAGTAGATATCCGATTCGACCATGCCCTTGATGCCGCGTATCTGTCCTTCTATCCTATTGAGCCTGGATATCAGGCTTGTCTTCAGCGTATTGTTCCTTTCCGTGGTCCTGTCGCAGCATGAGGGGTGATCCAACCCTTCAAGCTCGATATCTTCATGCATCGTCATCCACCTCCTGCTATATACTATACCCCCGTTGGGTATATTGCAAGGGGCACTCATTTGCTTCACACGCATCCGATCGGGAAGCCGCCTTGCTTCTGTAAGGTATAAAATGGTTCTGACGGGTAATCGGAATCTATGGACCCGGACAGCGGTTCTAAGGCCCGTAAGCCGTCAGGCTTTCATGGTAAGGAGGGCTTCTATGATTAGGCTTCGGGATATCGATGCAAGCAACTGGAGGGAGCTGACGAAGCTCAAGGTCAAGGACTGGCAGGCCCCTTTTGTGGCGAGCAACGGGGACTCCATGGCACGTGCGCATTATGTGGAGGGCAACTTCCCACTCGGCATTTATGATGATGAGATGCCAGTCGGCTTCTGCATGTACTCGATAAGCCCGAAGGGCGAGACATGGATCCTAAGGCTCATGATCGCTGCCGATTACCAGTCCGGCGGGCGGGGCCGCACCGCTACAGAGCAGCTTATCGCCTTGCTGCGTGAGAAGTACGGCCAGAAGCCGATCTACATAAGCTTCGACCCGCAGAACGAATGGGCCCGCAAGCTCTACCAGAGCCTCGGCTTCGTGAAGGATGACAGGGAGTTCGAAGATGAGATAATCTACAGGCTGGACAACCCGTGACAGCCTTATTGGGCTTCCTAAATGCGTTATGACCCTCTTGCCTCCTCGAGTATCGCTCGGAGCTCCTCGCATGTCTCGGAAAGCTCGCAAGGCTCGCCTTGCGCGATGATCCTGCCGCCGTCCATGACAAGCACCTTGTCCGCCCCGAGTATGACGCCCTTCCTGTTGCTTATCACCAGGAACGTAAACTGAGGCTTGTTTGCAAGCGCCATCCAGAGCTGCCTTTCAGTCTCTACATCCAGGGCGCTTGATACGTCATCGAAGACCATAAGCTCCGCCCTGCGGACAAGCATCCTTGCCACCGCGACGCGCTGCTGCTGTCCGCCAGAAAGCTTGGCTCCCTTAGGGCCTATCACTGTGTCTAGGCCCTTATCGAGGTCTTGAAGGTCCTCCTCAAGGGCGGCAGCCCTCACGGCCCCCATCAGATCAGCATCGCCCTCCTTGATGCCCAGCATGATATTGTTCCTCAAGGTGTCGCTGAAAAGGTGCGGCACCTGGGGGGCATAAGCGCTTCTGGGAGGAGAGAAGAATGAGCGTAGGTCTCCGACGGCACGCCCGTTCCACAAGACGCTGCCCGATTCGGCTGGCAGGAAGCCTAAAAGGGCCCTTACCAGGGTTGTCTTCCCCGATCCGATTCTCCCGGCAATGACTGTGAAAGTGCCCCTTTGCAGTTCGAAGGAGCAATCGCTTATGCCATTCTCGGAGTCGGGGTATCTCGCTGTAAGTCCTGATACAGAGAGGTTGACCAGCCTCTCTTCATCGCTTATGTCATCATCGGGCGCATCCGGCGGGCTGCTGTGCAGGTAAAGGGGGTTATGATCCACAAGCCCCTCGGGTTTGGACATAAGCCCTGCCAACCTGCCCAAGGCTACCCCCGCCTGCTTGTAATGCACCGTGAAGTAGCCGATGAATGCCGCAAAGTCGGTCACGAACTCTATGTAGTACACGAAAAGCGCGAAATCTCCCACGGAAATCTCCCCGCTCTGGAGCATGCCCGCCGCAAGAAGCAGGATTATCCCCGTGCCCACCTTGGCAGCATTCTCAAATACCGAATCAAGCACCCTAGTAAGCAGCTTGTCCTTAAGCATGGCATCGCGCCGCTTGTCGCCGAGCCTTCTTAAATGGGCGGTGACCCTGTCCTCCGCCCCTGCCACCTTTATAGCCTGTACGGTGCCGAAGGCCTCGCCTATCGCCTCGGTGAACAGCGATGTGGCCTCGCGGCTTGCGCGCCTGTACCTCTCGAGTCTGTCACTTGCCGCCTGAGATATTACCATGACGGCGATAAGGGGCAAGAACACCAGAAGGGTGAGCTTGGGGCTTATGCCCACCAGGATTATCGCAGACACGATGGCGAAGCCGGTCATGCCCATCGTGTCAACTGACCAGCTGATGGCATCTTCTACCTGCTTGCCGTCCTCCTCCAGTATGTTCACCGTCTCCCCGGGGGACTGGTCCCTGGCCGGTTTCGGCGTCAATAGCATGCTCTCAAGCGCGTTCCTGCGAAGAAGCGCGCTCATGCTGAACCTGTGATTGGTGTCCGCCAAGGCGCCAAGCAGTATGTTGACGATCCTTGCCGTGGCGGTGG
Source organism: uncultured Clostridia bacterium (assembly GCA_964532805.1). Classification (GTDB taxonomy): domain Bacteria; phylum Bacillota; class DTU025; order DTU025; family MWDF01; genus MWDF01. The sequence goes on along the minus strand of CAZHKX010000003.1, from coordinate 14,257 downwards.
CTGCCAAGAGCCCAATCAGCCCCCAGATGCCAAAGCCTAGCCTCGACTGCCCGTTGAGCATGTCGAAGAACTCCCGGATGATAAGCCCCGGCAGGACAGGCGATATGTGGATGATGATCCATGAGGCTGCGTTCGCCACGTACAGCCAAGGCCTGCTAAGTATCAGGCGCCAGATGAGAAGATACGTCTTCATGCCAGCATCTCCTCCATCCCGCCCTTAAGAAGCTTCGCGTACTGGGAATCGGGGTCTGCGGCAAGAGCTGCCCTCTCCCCGTATTCCAATACCTTCCCGTGGCCCAATATCAGGATGTCGTCCGCCCTGTCCAGCGTCTTCAGCCTATGGGCGATGATAAGCGCCGTCCTTCCCGATAGCAGGCGGTCCATGGCGCCTTCCATTATGCCCTCGGTTATGGGATCGAGCCTTGATGACGCCTCGTCCAGTATGACGAAGCCCGGGACCCTCAAAAAAGCCCTGGCAAGGGCAAGAAGCTGCCCTTGGCCAGCAGAAAGGCCCCCTCCGTCGCTTCCGAGCACAGTATCAAGCCCGTCCGGAAGCTCGGCAAGCCAGCCGCTTAGGCCTACGTCATCAATCGCCTCTAGGACATCTAAGTCAGGAATCGAGGCGTCGAAGAAGGTAAGATTGTCCCTTATGCTGGCCTTAAGTAGCTGGACATCCTGAGTAACATAAGCTACCCTGCTCCTGAGCTCCTCGATTCTGATTGCGCGAAGGTCCGACCCGCCAAGGATGATCTCCCCCGTGTCTGGGTCATAGAAGCGGTTCAAGAGCCTGGAGAGCGTGGTCTTGCCGCCTCCGGTCCTTCCCAGCACCCCCAGGATGCGCCCCGGCTCAATGCGGATGCTTACGTCATCGAGCACATTCTGCTCCGCCTCATATGAGAAGCTCAAACCCCTTATCTCAAGTGAAAGCGCCCCTGCCGGAAGGCTGGTCGCTTCCCCATCCTTTATCCCGCTTCTGAGCTCCAGAAGCCCGTTTATCCTCTTTATGCTGGCACCGGCCTTCTGCAAGTCTTCCAGCTGGACTCTAACCTGCTCGATGGGCATGTTCAGGAGGTTAGTGTATGTATAGATCAGATACGCGGTGCCTATGGTTATCTTCCCCTGGGACCATAGATACCAGCTTATGCCGCAGGTGAGGGCGTAGCCGGACGTAAACACGATTATCGTGGTGATCCACATTGCATATGACATCAGGTTCGCGCGAACGACCATCGGCAGCATGTTCCTCAGCATCGTATGGAAGCGGTTCATAGCGTAGGGCACTGCGCCGTTTGCGCCGATGTCATCAACGCTTGCCACCTGCTCGCCCAGAAGGCCGTAGAACTCCGCCCTCGCCTTCCGCACTCTTACCCAGTGGGGAACTGCCCTCGCCTGGACTTTGAGCAGTATCACGAGCGCAGCCAGAGCAAACAGGCCCATACCGGCCCCTATTCTGATATCCTCACTTAGAAGAAGCACAATCATGCCTGCGATAAGAAGGAGGTTGGCAAGCACGGTCACTATGAACTTCGTGAACAGGTTGGACAGGGCTGTCGTATCCCCGTCTATCCTTTCGATCATCTCACCCGGAAGGTGCTCCTTGTGAAACGCCATGTCCAGCTTGAGGCAGTGCGACAGGAGGTCCCCCCTAAGCGCGTTAGTAGCGGTCCATCCTACCTTCTCGCTGATGAACGTGGTCAGCACGCCTATCAGCTGGCCAGCCAGGGCGATTGCGATGTAAACGCCTGAGGCTACAGTAAGCGCCGCCAAGGGCTTTCCGGATAAGGCCGAGTCTATGAAAAAGCGCAGGATCTGGGGTCCTGCCAGCTGCAAAGCGATTCCGGCAAGGATTAAAGCGCCTAGCGCCACGACCCTTCCCCTCTGCTGAACTAGATACTTCGACATCAGATCCAGATATGATGCCGTCTTCTTCCCCTGTCGCGGCACTGATGCTCCATCTCCTCAGCGAGGCTCTTCGGCCCCTCCTTGCGGTACCGGGCAAACACAAATATGTCCTCTCCCTTAAGGAAGAGAACTTGCCTGCCGCGGCTAATAATTCTTCCTTAGCCCGCGCAATCCTTCTTTTACCAGTGATATTTTCGGATCGGTGCCACTTTCATCAAAGGATGCAGGTTAACAGGATGCGCCTTCTGGCAGTGGCAACCGAGCATATAATATTAGCCTGGCTGCTGACAGCCAGGCTAATCGCCTTAATCCTATCCCTTGCCCCAGTGGCGGTCGGGGGCACTATACCCTTGGATCCTGCACCCTTCCCATGAAGAGGATGGAACCTGTCCTGAGGTCTCTTATAGCGAAGAAGAACGGCCTGTCGGCTATGAACTGCCTGGGCTCCGGGGCTATCGATTTCGTCCCCATTACGACCGCAGTGGCTGCCGCCGCCTCGCTGCCCTCCTCATTGACCTCGATGAAGGCCTTATGAATTACTGCCGTGATATAAAGGAAGGTGTCTGATATGCCGGAGAAGTTCGCCAGATAGTCGCTGAATGCATCGGTCATTCCCATGCGCTGCAAAGTGCCGCCCAATCCCAGTTCCGCTTCGAACGTGAACTTCGGCATGCTAATGCTGACGGTCTCTTTGCGCAATCTGCTAATAAGCTCAGAGAACATCGCATAACTGAGGTTCTTCTCGAACTCCTGGTAGTCTGCGGCGCTTTTCGGCAGTAGCACCAGCATGGACAGGTCTCCGCCGGCATATGCGAGCTCGATTGCCTTCAGGCCATCGACTTCCGCAAAGTTGAAGCTTCCCTGCTGGTTCATGAATGGGACCCTTGCGGTCTTCCTGCTTAGCAGGGTGAAATCCGCATCCTTTGTGAGCTCCTTCTTGAACTGCTGCTCCCACTGTCCTTTGAAATATATGGCGTTAGTCAGCACGAGCCTTGTCAGCGGGTCCAGGACTTCGGGCTTGATGAGCTCCTTGATCTTGTTCTCGGTCTGTTCCTCTACCCACTTGTTTATCGTAAGCCTTGCCTGCTCCGTCTTGCCTGCGAAGTCCACCAGCCTTAGCCCCGGGCCGTATCCGGTTTGCACCGTCTCAAGGTATCCTTTGGCGAAGTCCAAGCCTATCTGGCTCCACAGGGCGTTGGCCACAGAGAGCTTGTAATCCTTGCTTGGCTTGTTGAGCACCTCGTTTATCTGGCCGAAGGCCCTGTGCAGGACTTCTTGCGGAAGCTCATAACGCATGACCTTCGCCATCTGCGCCTCGGTGTTTCCCCTGGCGCCGGCATATGCCATGGCAAGGGCGGAGGATATGCTGTAAGGGGAGAGGAAAAGGTTGCCCTGGCCGGCCGCTATCTGTTTGTATAGGTCGAAGGCGAATGCGTTGTTGCTTCCCGCGATCTCGTAGCCTACCTGCCCGGCTAATGCTGCTGGTGCTCCGGAGGCAATTGCGATGAGGAGCAGGAATGCTGAGATCATGCACGCTAATCTTCGATTCATCTTGGTCCACCTCCAAAAGGCCGGGTACTTCAAACATCTGCGCTGATTCTCTTTCGGGTATTCGGTTCCTACTTCATAAACTCCTATCTGCACACCTTCATCTCGTAAACTTCCGTAAGTTAACCGAAGCTTTAAGCTCATGAATCGCTTGAAAGGTCCGATATTCATTGCTCCCGCAGGCATCCCTGCAACGAAAGCCAGGCTGGTTCCCTTCCAATGGCACAGGATTTAAAGAAATCGATGCTCATCAAACCTCGGAGCTTCTCCGGGATCTTAGGTGGCTGGGTATGAAATTCCCGCTAATAAGCTTACATCCTTTTCATGTATCAGCGATAACCATCCAGGCCCCGGCTGCTCGCATTCAAAGAGAAAGCCGTCCCTTGCTCTTCAGGCAATGGACGGCTCCTTCTCCATTCTGTCCGATTACATCTCGCAGGTCTCGCAGGTCCTCTTGATGACATCTACCCCGACAAGGCTCACCTCGGGTGCCATGAAGCCGTCCTTGACCGGTTCAGGCCGCATGAGGTCGGTGCTCAGGTATTTCTTGTTGTCGTCAGAGAAGATGGTAACGACCTTGGCGCCTTTTCCTATCATATCCTGTACGGCAAGGGCGCCAAGGAAGTTCGCGCCTGAGGATATGCCCACAGCGAGCCCCAGCTCCCTTGACAGCTTCTGTGCCATGATTATCGAGTCCCCGTCATCTACGGCGACGACCTTGTCGAGCTGGTCAACCTTCAGAATCGGAGGTATGAACTCGTCCGAGATGCCCTGGATGCGATGCTTGCCCACCTTGTAGCCGGTAGATATGGTCGGCGAGTTGGAGGGCTCCAGCGGATAGAGCTTGATTCCAGGGTTCATGCTCTTCAAGTACATGCCTGTGCCCATTATCGTCCCGCCCGTGCCGACTCCTGCGATGAAAGCATCAGGCATGAGTCCCCTCGACTGCATCTGGAACCATATCTCAGGCCCCGTGTGCAGGTAATGGGCCTCCGGATTGTCGACGTTCGAGAACTGGTGCGGAAGGAAGGCTGAACCGAGCTTCTTGGCCAGCTCATCCGCCCCCGCTATGCTTCCCAGGAATCCGCCCTGCTCCTTGCTTATAAGCACTATCTCGGCCCCAAGGCTTGCTATCAGGTTCTTCCTCTCAGAGCTCATCCAGTCGGGCATGAATATTGTGACCGGATGGCCCAGTGCCCTGCCTATGGCCGAGAAGGAGATGCCGGTGTTGCCGCTGGTCGCCTCGATTATCGTGTCGCCGGGCTTCAAGCTGCCCGACCTATAAGCCTTGGAGATGACATGAAGCGCCATGCGGTCCTTTATGCTTCCTGTCATGTTCAGGTTCTCTGATTTCGCGTATACTGTCCTCTTCTCCCCCTTATAGACGCATTCGATTGCCAGAAGAGGGGTGTTGCCTATATAAGCTGAAAGGTTCTCTATGACAGTGCTGGTCCTTGTTCCATACCCCATTCTTTCTTTACCCCCACGAACGGAGCCCTCATAAGCCGATATCGAAGATATGGCTCCTGTGCGCCCTTTCCGCCGCTTCTTTCGTAGTATCCGCAGATTTCAGTGATGAAACGCCGAGGTGTATGCGGCACCTCCGCCAAGGGAAGTGCCGCATCTGCCACAGTTGTTACTTGGCTATCGCTGCCAGCTGTCCGAACAGGGCGTCGAGAGCTTCTGTGTAGGCCTTATAGTTGACACCTACTCCGCCGTTCTTGTCTACGTAGCCGGGCTGGATGTTCTCCCATGTGAACATGAGCTCGATCTGGCCGAGTATGGGGTCAGGATTGCCCTGGGCATCCTTGCGGTCCTTGTTGTAGACGAACACGTACGGCACCTGGAGCTTGTTCGCCGTGATCACTTTTCCGGCGGTGTCGGTGTACTGGACGTTGTTCTTGTCCACCGCATACACCGTCTCGATGCCGGGGAAGTACTTGAGCACCAGGTCTGCATACATGCTTGCATATGCGTTCTTGGTATCGCGGACCTGAAGGACGTTCGAATCGAGCCTCGTGTCCCAAGTGTAGATCTTGTCGATGTTGTACTTCTTCGCGTACTGGTTGACGAGCTTTACCACGGCCTGGGTGTTGGGGCACCATGGCCCCCCGAGCATGAGCACGAAGTTGCCGGGGCTCTCGAGTATCTTCTTAAGCTCGAAGTACGATGTTGTCTGCATCACCCAGGGCTCATCCTTCGAATCGAGTATCGTGGTCTTCGCCCTGGTGTTGTATGCGGTGCTGAAGTACTCGAAGTCGGTGAAGGTATCCAGTTTCGCAGTCTTCTTGCCCAGTATGGACTTCGTCGACACCAGGTCGAAGAGCGGGCGGATCTCCTTCTTGTAGGCCTCGATCTTTGCGGGGTCGTCCACGCCGTTCGTCTGGAAGTCCGCCTCCCACCTCAGCATCTTCTCAAAGGAGGCCAGTATGGGAGCGGGCTTGCCGTCGGCGGTCACTCCGTTCTTGTTGTAGAGGAACAGGAAGGGCACCTGCAGCTTGTTTGCCACTACGGTCTGGCCCTGGGCGTTCACGTAGCTGACGTTGTTCACGTTCTTGTCGTACAGCGTGACGATGTTCGGCAGGTACTTATTTACAAGGTCAACATAGAGGTTGGCATAGGGGTTCTTGGTGTCGCGGATGTGCATCGAGGCCCCGTCAAGCTTGAAGTCGAAGTTATATATCGCCTCAACGCCGTATTCCTTGGCGACGTCGTTGATCTGACCTATTACAGCCTGGGTGTTGCCGCACCATGAGCCCCCGAACAGGATCATATAGGTGCCTTCGCTCTCGAACAGCTTGATCAGCTGGTCGTAGGACACAGTCCTGAAGACAGGATCCGGATCAGTCAGGTGAGGGAAGTTCGTGCTGTTGAAGAACTGGTAAGTCGCGTTGATTCCGGTCTTGGCCGCGGCTTCCGCGCCTGTCCCGACCCATAGGCCAGCTCCGATTACTACCATGCAGAGCAGCAGCATAGCCGCCCTAATCAGCTTCCTTGACATCATCTTGCTCCCCTTTCGTTGTATGCTATAGCTTGACAGCCATGCTTATGGACATACAGCCCCATCCGAGGAGGACGGATCCGCCTGAGGGACCGGTGCGGCGTCAGTCGAAGGCGCAGTGCCGGCTGCAGGAAGGAGCCCTCCCGGCAGGACATTTATTACCAGCCCTCCACCCGAGCTTGGCGCGGCGGGCGCGAACGCGTTCTGCTTTTGGAAATTGACCATAGTGAAAAGCCCAAAGCCTATGGCAACGAGCACTATGAACAGAACTACCGAATGCCTGTTTATCAATTAGCTGCCTCCTTTCACGAGGAACGTTTCCTGTTTCATCGTTTAAGCGCCCCTCCAGGTTCAGATGCTACGGTGACTCGCTGAGGCTGGAAGGGTGCTCAACCGGTACTTTTAAGATGCCTCAACTGTCTCAACGTCAGCCTTCGGATTGTCGTAAACCGACTGGTCGACTTCCTTGAGGATCCTGGCGGAGACCGCCCCTGCAACGAATGCGTCCGATACGTTAAGCGCGGTGCGCCCCATGTCGATAAGAGGCTCGATGGAGATGAGAAGTCCGGCAAGTGCGATCGGCAGGTTGAGCGCCGAGAGCACTATGAGGGCGGCGAATGTCGCCCCTCCTCCGACTCCTGCAACTCCGAACGAGCTTATCGCCGTCACCAGGGCGACAGTCAACAGGAAGCCGATTCTAAAGGGGTCAATTCCGACAGTGGGGGCAATCATCACGGCCAGCATCGCAGGATAAAGCCCTGCGCAGCCGTTCTGCCCTATCGCAATGCCGAAGGTGGCGGCGAAGTTCGCCACACCCTCCGATATGCCCAGCTTCTTGGTCTGGGTGGCCACAGTCATAGGCAGCGTCCCGAGGCTGGTGCGCGAGGTGAATGCGAAGGCCAGCGTTGGAAACGCCTTCTTCAGGTATGTCCAGGGATTGTACTTGAATAAGGCAAGTATGAACAGATGGATGATGAACATGATTATTATGGCTGCATAGGAGGCGATCACGAATTTCGCGAGGTTCATTATCGCATTGAAATCCGTCCCCGCGACCATCGAGGCCATCAGGGCCATAACGCCGTATGGCGTCAGCTTCAAAATCATCGTCGTCATCCTCATGGTCACTGCGTAAGCCGCATCGACCAGCTTCTGCACCAGATCCGTCTCAGCCGGGTATTTCTTCCTTGCCCCCAGCGTCGCAAGGCCTATGAAACCGGAGAAAACGACCACTGCCAGCGTAGACGTGTTCCTCGCCCCGGTCATGTCCTTGAACGGATTGGTGGGTATTATCTCGAGGATCTTATCAGGCAACGATGTCGTCGCCTGGGCGGATGATTGCTGCAGCGCCGCAGCTCTTTGAGATTCAGCCGCGCCTACAGTCAGCTCTCTTGCGTCGAGGCCGAATGCCAGGGCGGAGACTTCTCCTACCATTGCTGCCACGCCCGCAGTCAACACAAGAGTCAGGATCACGCTGAGGCTCATCTTGCCCAGGTTCTTGGAGTCTTTTAGTTTTAGTATCGCCGAGATGATGGAGACCATCACCAGCGGTATGACGATCATGCGGAGAAGGCCTACATACCCGTTGCCGACTAGGCCGAACCACGGGAGCGTGCCGTCGATTACCTCCTGTTGCCCCTTGAAAGCGAACTGGAGGGCAAGGCCGAGCACAATGCCTAACCCGAGCGCAATCAGCACACGCTTAGTGAAAGACGCCTTCTTCACCTGCATCCAGTAGACTAAGCCGAGCAGTATCGCAAGGACGACGACGTTTATCACGATATACAGATTAACCATGAGTTCCTCCAATACCCTTAGTAGTGTTCGCCTTTGATGCTCCCTTCGATCCTTTCCCCATTGTTTATACTGAGCACTGGTGAACCGCTTGTTGCCTGTCAGGCTTCGATGACGCCTCAGAGGCAAAGCGTTTCATTTCAGGCCGTATTCATCACCTTCTTTCAGAGTCTCGCCACGCGCGAGCATATCTAAATGTATCAATATTCGCCCTGTGTTTCGTAATTCCTTCTATGCTCCGGCGCGTCTGCACCTGTCTCAGAATCAACGCAAAGGTTATCGCAAAAAGAGGTGGAAACCACCTCTACATTGGGGATATCGGGGATGAACGGGTAGCGCTGGCTTTAAGCGGCACGGGCGTCTCTCACTTATGTATGTAATGTACTTGCACCTGTTCGCCTGTTGTTCATGGATGTGCGGACATCTGCTGTCCAATCATGTCGGAATCAAGGCCCACCTCAGAGCATGGCCGATTTCTGTCCATTACATCATTTTGCATAAGCAAAAGCCCCGAGAGCACCGCTATCGGGGCAGTCATCACTGGAGCCAGGCCCAGGCATGGCATACTTCTATCCTCCATGATCACGGCGATAAGAGCAGATATGACCTGATCGAGTTGGGTTCCCGCCCTTTGCGGATCTCCTCCTGGGCTTCCTTCCGGTACTCCTATCGAATTTTCCGACGATTAAAATCATCCTAGAGGAAGCGGGATCTGCTCCCCAATAAATCATCTGGGTAACCCTTGCCGTCACATATCTCATGGTGGCTGTCCACCGGCTCCTCAAGTTCCAGTGTGTTGTCGAATAGATTTGGCGTACTGCACCCTGCTAACGAGTGCTGCCCAACACAGAAGAGCTCCACAAGGCATATACTTTCAAGTAATATCATATTCGATTCTTGTAGAATTCTCGGCTGCATTTGCTTCATTAAGCTTCTAAGTTTCGTCAACTCATGCAGCTTCAGGACAAAGGCAGTTTTCACGTTCTTAGCCGGAGACTCCAACAATGACCTCTTTAGCGGGCATGAATGCTTCTTTCTGATGTGGAGTCTTCAACTCACACATGTTTTCGGTAATCAATGGATCAATCGTTATCACAAGCAATAGATACTGCCAGCATGGCATTACGACCTTCACCGAAAGTACAATATTCCGATTATTCAATCAAATCAGCAATTAGCGCCTGCCCCAAAGCAATCTGTGCGCTCTGTCTGCATGGATCGCCGCCATCCAACCTATCTGATTTCAGGGGTGTTCCTAGTGTTCATTCCAATCCATCTGAGTGGTCATAAGATCAACGCGGCCAGCTGGTAGCAAGTGAAAGCACCATCATGGCAGCGGCCACCGCCAAAGCGATGGGCAGCTTGCCCCTTGCTGAGCGCTTAAGGCGGATTAGGGCCCTGCCCATCAAGATAAGAACAGCCGTGAGGATTAGAGCCCAATATGCTACGCCAATTCCTGCGCTGTCTATGCGGAACCACCCGAACCTTCTGTAATCAAGGAAGAAGTAAGGCACCGGCATCTTCCCGGTCAGCCAATATGAGATGAAGAAGTAGACGGAGTAGGCGAGCGGCAGGATTATCGGGGATAGCACATCTGACCATTCATTCCTCGATGCATCCGCATCGACCAGGTAATCCATTACAGCAAGCACAGGCGTCACTGTATGCAGCAGGATATTGGAGGCCGATGCCAGATAGCTGGGATTCATGGCCGGCGCCAGCATCACGGCGAAGACAATCCACGTCAGCATTATCGATGTAGTCGCCATGAATCTCAGAGAAGCAAGGGTGGATGATGGCTCCTTATCCCCGCTTGAGCTCTCGTTAAGCAATACTGCCATGCAGATGAGCGCAATCCATACATTGCTTTGGATCGTGAATGCCTTGAAGATGGAGCTCATGAAGCCAGTGCCGCCTGATGCGCTGTGAGTGGCAATACCGGAAGCGCACGAGGCTATCACGCATATCTTCAAGGCTTTCCTGTTTAGAAGCCCAGCTAGCGCACTCCTGGGCAAGCTTCCACCTCCGAAACGGCAGGGCGGCTTCCGGTAATAACCTGCGGTTTCATATCCTACTTTTTCCCTAATTCAAGGCTCGTTTACATTCCTTCCGAACTACTTGCTCCAAGCATGCCACCTAGCCAGTATTTGGCCTAGAAGCCCTGGCCGAGCAGAGGGGGCTCTACCTACATCTTCTTTGGCAGTCCTCCTCTTCCTTCCGATGCTGGCGATATTGTTGCCTTCAATTGGGCCTTCTGGACTGGTGATTGATACCGCCGATTCCTGACTAGGCATCCAGCTGAAGTTTTCGCGCACGTAGCCTTTTTTCCTACTTAACTGCCTTCCGCAATGACTTGTTTTCCGACTTAAGCATGTCCGGTTATTCTGTGGTCAGAAATCGAACCTTCAGCCGATCTGGCCGGTTCGGGTTGCATATCTTTCACACAAATGTATATTGCCACCATATCCAACTCTGATATACTTTTAACGGAATTGAATAGCAGCAGTTAGATGCACCAATTAATCAAATATGGCAGGAATTTGCCAATGGAGGGCGCTATGAAGCTTATCAAAGCTCTTCTCACAGCGGCACTGTGCACACTTCTTCTGTCATCCTCTGCAGCCGCCCAGCTTCCAGTAAGCGAGAATCCGAGAATTGACGAATTGCTCAAACTAGCCGGAGAGGACCTGAAGGTTCGTGAGCTGAGCTGGATGATACCCGGAGCGCGCATCGTCTTCGATGCAACCCTTTCCTCACTAGCTGATTCGGACGAAAGCTATGATTATTGGATGGTCTGTGACATCTTCACCGTCACAGACGATGGTTTGGTCGGGCTTACCATAACCAATTCGCTACTGGAGAATGGGGAACCGTTTATGAGGGAAGGGGGCGGCTCGATTTTCGAGCGCCAGTCAGCGAGCATTCTCTGGTTCAATCCGGACATCCTATCCGCCATATCCTCCCTTCCGGGCAATAAAGTGGCAAGCGCTGGCAAGAAGCTTATTGCCGGCTCGTGGCAGAGCGCGTATACGCTGCAGGGAATCGGCCCGAGCGGATATGTCAGCGAGACCTCCTACAGCGCCGAGACGGGCATTCTGCTTAGCGACGAGTATGTGGCCGTGGATGAGTCCGGGAAGGCATTGATGCATAGCAGCCTGGAGTACAAAGGGTACAGACAGGGTTTCACGGGGCTTGAGGATTATGCCCAGACAGCAATAAGAAAGGGCACGAAGCTTCAGTACAAGATCATGGCCGAGTACAATGGCAACCAGCTCGATGATGTGCCGATCATGAATCTGATTCTGTCTGCTGAGGAAGTCGGAAGCGACTGGGTGCTCTACAAGGTGGAAAGCTATGATGGCGGAGAGCTAACTGACATGGTGTATATAGCCGAGTCGTACCGCTTCCTAGACAACTCGTGCTCCTACTACCCTCCTGAGTGGCTTAAGGGCCTTGCCCCGGGAGCCCTGCTCAGCGAAGACGACCTTATAGGCTCCACCATCTCAGTCATAGGCATGAAGGATACCCCTCAAGGGAAGATCCTGGCGATCATGGGCAGGGAAGGTCAGACAGAGACGGTCGATGAGTACGACATCGAGACCGGTTTTCTGATAAGGTCGACTGTCGTGATTTTGGATGCAGGCCTCTCCATTATCCAGGAGCTTTCGGAGGTGCAGCATGAGGATAAGTAAGCGGCATGCTCTCGTAGTGCTTGTAATCGCAGTTGTGCTTGCAGTACTGCCCTTAACAGCATGCGCCTTCAATGACAAGCTCGATGTGGCTTATACAGTCGCTATGGAACTCACCGATCATTACCCAGGCATAACGGGCATCCCTGAAGCCATAAGACCTGGAATGCGGTTTTGCTACGATTATCAGGACGAAAGCATGAAGCAGGAGCCTAATCCGCTGTTCGATGTTGAGACGGAGAACGGCGTCAAGTTGATCTTCGACGTCGTGGCAATAGGAAGTGCAGGAGTCTCCATTTATGAGTCATGGCTGCAGTCCATACTTGGAACAAGCGCGGCTGACGTAGGAATCGACACTTCCTCTGGATGGAAAGCTGCAGGCCCGTTCTGGGCAAGCCCAGAGCTGATGGCCGAGGCCTTGACGCCAAAGGACCCCTCATACCCTAGCTCAGCGCAGAAGATCATCGATTACAAAGAGGAGAAGGTACCCGCCCAAACATTCTTCTTCGTAGGAGACGACGGGGGCAGGATTGAGGCCTCATTCGATAAAACAACTGGAATCCTGCTGAAGCTGGTCTATATTGCACCAGGGGATGAGACTACTAAGAAAGTCGATCTGCCGTCTTTCGAGCTTACTCTCTCCTCCATGGTAGAAATGGAGCCCTCTTCCTGGTCAATCGGTTGTACAGAACCCCTTAAGGAAGGCCTGGAGATCGAATATGAGGGAAACATGGTGTTCACTCTGATCAAAGGGTTCGATATGACTGAGCCTTATAACGAAAGCATCAAGGTTGCCTCCTCTGACGGCCTTTTTATAAAGCTGGAATCAAGGACTGAACTTGATCAGGAACCCTATGTCAGTTACCAGTACTCCGGAGCCCCTGACACCATGCCATACTATATCCCAAAGGAGAACCTGGAGAGATTCGAGCCTGATGCCTTCCTTTTCTTCGACGATACCTTCCCGTCAATAGTCAGGGTAGGTAAGATCTCTCTTGATCCAAGGTATGGGAGGGTCATCACGATTGAGTTCTCACACGGGACTTCAACGATTACAGCCAGGTATTCTCTGGAGACTGGCTGGTTGGTATCCTATTACCGCAATGTTCAGTTCCTCTTTACGTTCGAGATCGATATGAAGCTGAAAGCTCTGCCTCAGATGTGAGGACCATGGAGTCAACATTTTGTTTATCGTAGCAGAGCAAAGCGTGTCTGTTTACCTCTTGGACAGCGCCCATTTCTTCATCAATAAACCGCCGCTAGACGGCGGTTTATTACGTATAAGGCGAGCCAAGGATTGTTACATAGGTTTTCTTAGTGAACGTCCGCATCCTCGATTGTTATATGACGACAACGTTGACAACTCTAAGTGTCTCTTCTTAGTAGCTCTAGGTATCTCTCGTAAGCAAACACACGGTTTCTTGCCGCATTTGTAGTCTCTTTGAGGATGCCCAGTTGGATTAGCTTGTTCACTGCGGAAGCAACCGTGTTGTAGCTGATATCAAGCGCTGCAGAAGTGTGCCCGATGTCAATAATCGGGTGCTGCTCTAGATAACCAAACAATGCTCTGACATTATCTTTGCTGCGGCTTGTTTTAGGTAGAAGAGCGACGTTCTCATCATGGAGAGCGGACAGTTCTGCGATGGAGTCGATGGCATCACCATCAGCAGCGCTTACTGCTTCAAGAAAGAAGTAAACCCACTGCTCATAATCACCGCTGTTTCGCACCTCGCTGATTCGGTCGTAATACTCGACTTGGTTCTTCTTCAGGAAGTAAGAAACATAAATAACTGGCTTGCTAAGAAGCTTCTGTTTCATTAGATATAGAAGTATCAGTAACCTGCCGATTCTTCCGTTGCCGTCAAGAAACGGGTGTATCGTCTCAAACTGGTAATGAATCAGTGCCGTTCTGATCAGTGGATCATATAGGGTGTTCTCGTTAATATACTTCTCCAGAGTCGACATCGCATCATTCATGTCCTTTACATTCGGCGGGATGTATCGCGCTTCTCTCAAAGTGCAATTTGCCGGACCTATCCAGTTCTGTGAACGCCGGAACTCACCCGGATCCTTCTCCTGACTGCGAACCCCTTCCATTAGAACTGCATGGGTCTCTTTGAGAAGTCGGTTGCAGATAGGCAACACGGGAAGCTTATCTAAGGCATACTGTGCAGCTTTGATGTAATTGATAACCTCAGACACATCGACATTTGCATTCGTATCAACCTTAGGGTCGAGTACATCGTCGAGAGTACATTGTGTACCCTCAATTTGGGATGTTATCAGGGCCTCTTTACGAACATACATCGAGATGAACAGCTCC
>CAZHKX010000002.1:0-54326 GCA_964532805.1 uncultured Clostridia bacterium | reverse complement strand
TGTGGAGAGCTTCGCTAAACCACTAGCCGAAATCGAAGATGGGGGCAACAGAACCCGAATAGAGGAGATCCTCGAATGGGTTCAGCGCAGCTTCCCCGGCTTGTCGCCGAAGATTGCCTGGAGTCAGCCCATGTTCACTGACCACGGGACATTCATCGTCGGCTTCAGCACTTCGAAGAAGCACTTATCCGTCACGCCCGAGAAAGCGGGAATCGACCGCTTCTCTGAGGAGATAGTCAAATCCGGCTATGATCACGGATCCATGACGTTCCGCATCCCATGGACCAAGCCTGTGGATTATGATCTTCTTGAGCGCATCATCCGGTTCAACATCGAAGACAAGAAGGGTTGCGCTACGTTCTGGAGGAGGGCATAGAACAGGCAAGACCTGTTAGATAACAAAGTCCCGCCCCTTTCTGAGGCGGGACTTCTCATTCACTTCCGTGTAACAATCCAGTACGGACCATTACCTAGAATATATATCCTATGCTAACCTTTCCGTATCCCATCGGGGTGCTCGCGCCGAAGATGTAGAATATGCCGCCTTCGATTCCTACCCTGAGATGCTGCCATCTGAAATCGAAGCCGGGCCCTGCCTTTATTATCCCTCTGACGCCCTGGTTGAATGTGATCACCATCGATGGGTTGAGCGCGGCATAGAAACTGAAACCTTTCCCAAGGGGCACGTAATACCTGCCGAACATACCCATCTCTATGCCCGATCCCACGAAAGTGGTGTGGATGCCTCCAGCCCAAGGGCCGTTCTTGTACTCAAGTTCAAGTTCTCCGAGGGTTATGGGATAGCCTCCGCCCAGGCTCAGCGTGAACTCCCCGGGCACAGCCGCGGATGCACTTATAGAGGCCAAAGCGACTGCCATGATTGCAATTAGCAGGACAAGCGTCTTTCTCATGCCGTACCTCCACTATAATGGTAAGGCGCGGAGACCCTGCGGCCCCGCGCCCTCCCGATAGCCTATGCTAGAACCTGTAGCCGATGCCCGCCTTGGTGTAGAAGCCATGGCTGATGCCCCAGATCGTATCGAATCTGTAGCCGAGCTCGGCTCCGATTCTAAGATGATCCCACCTGAAGTCAATGCCAGGGCCCACCTTCAAGCCGAAGCCCGCCGCAAAGCTGGGTATGAAGTCAAGAAGCACCGACGGGGTGACGCCAGCGTAAAGGTTCAGTTCATACTCAGGCGCAAGGTTCACAAGCTCGTTTAACGGGAAGTAATACCTGCCGAAGCCGGCGATCTCAACCCTGCCGTATCCGAAGCCGAACTGGGCGCCGAAACCGAGGTCGTTCGTCTTGTACTCAAGCTCGAGCTCCGCCCATGAGAAAGTGTAGCCTCCGTTTGCGCCCAGCGTGATCTGATGCTGCGCAAGCGAGGCGGACGCTGCCATAAGTACGATCATGACTGCAAGGATTGCCGTTAGGACTGACCTTCTCATTGCTTATACCTCCCACATAATTGGTTTTGTTTTAGCCGGTTGTTCTTAGAATGCGATGCCGACGCCGCCCTTCGCGTAGAAGCCGTGGCTTGTGCTCACCGAATAGCTGTAGCCTATCTCCGCTGCCAGCTTGAGCATGCCGGACCTGAACTCGATGCCCGGGCCCGCCTTTATGCCGAACTCCACGGTCGGACCTGCGAAGTAGATGAGCGCGGCGGGATTGACTCCGATATAGAAGCTTAGCGTATCGCTCATGGGTATGAAGTACTTGATGGGCACGCCCACCTCGAGAAGAAGGCCGTTGGAGCCGACATTAAGCCCGATTGCCCCTACGCCCTCCTTATATTCGAGCTCAAGCTCCCCGTAGGTGAACATATAGCCGCCGTTTGCGCTGAGCGAGAATTGCCCCGGAAGCGCCGCCTCAGCCGGCACGGCCAGCATCATCGCCCCAAGTGCCACTATAGCTGCGATTATTAATGCCTTTCTCATTTTACCCTCCCCGCAGCCGGCTGCCTTTACGAATGGTCCGGCAGGGCCGCACGTTGCCTTTATCAAGTCTAATATTTGCTATAATCTGCTTATAACCTTCCTATCGTGCACGATATTTTGACTATCGGGGGTAAATGGATGTCTAGCAAAGTCTATTTCTCAAGCGCAAGGACCAATCCCGATGTGAACCTCCTGGATAAGATGGACGCCCTCTGCGAGGCAGTGGGCCTCAAGAAGTTGCTTGTAAAGGGCGATTTCACGGCAATCAAGCTCCATGTCGGCGAATACGGGAACCTCAGCTTCGTCTCGCCACAGCTTGTAAGGCGTGTCGTGGACAAGATAAAGGCTGCTGGCGCTCACCCGTTTCTTACTGACACCAGCACGCTCTATAGCGGCCATAGGAACAATGCCGTGGGCCATCATATAAACGCAAGCCTAAACGGCTTCACCCTTGAGACAGCAGGCGCGCCCTTCATAGTCGGAGACGGCCTAATGGGCGGCGACTACGTCTCAGTGCCCGTCAAGGGGACCGAGGTCAAAGAGGCGAAGATCGCTTCATCGATCTACCATTCAACTGCATTGGTGGTCATCTCCCACTTCAAGGGGCATACCTCGACCGGAGTCGGGGGCACTATAAAGAACCTGGGCATGGGCTGCGCCTCCAGGGCAGGCAAGCTCATGCAGCATTCGCACGTCAAACCCATGGTCAGGCAGGAGGGCTGCACGGGCTGCGCAAGGTGCGCAAGGCACTGCCCGGCGGACGCAATCTTCTTCACCGAGGGAAACAAGGCGTGGATAGACAGGGATAAGTGCATAGGCTGCGGAGACTGCCTCGCCATGTGCCCGGTAAGGACGATCAAGTTCGCTTGGGATGACAGCGCCTCAGCCCTTCAGCGAAAGATGGCTGAGTACGCCGCGGGCGCCCTGACTGGGAAGGCGGGCAAGGCAGCCTTCTTCAACGTCATACTCAATGTGAGCCCGCAGTGCGACTGCTTCGGCAACAACGACGTCCCCATAGTGCCCGACCTGGGGATCATGGCCTCTATCGACCCCGTAGCCATAGATATGGCCGCCGCCGACATGGTAAACGAGGCGGCCGGCGAGCATGGCAGCGTCGCGCACGGTATGTGCTGCGGCGACGACAAGTTCGCGCGCGTGGCTCCCGGTTCCGACTGGAGGGTGCAGCTTACGAGGGCTGCGGAGATGGGCATCGGAAGCCTGGATTATGAGATCGTGAAGGTCTTGGACAGGTAATAGCAAAGGGGCATCCCGCCTGGGCGCCCCCTCTGATAGCACTATCTGGATTCAGGGGATGTTTTCATCGGCATCCCCCTTTCTATCTGCCCTCCATGCAGGAGATGAGCCTTGCAGCCTCCTCCCCAACGGGATCCTTCATGCCGGAGATGAAGTTGGCAAGGTGTATGTGGAGGCACTTGATATTCCTGTAGTCCTTGACGCCACCGGGGCCCGAGGCCAGCAGGTCTTTCGCGGCCTTTTCGCCGATTAGCCCTTTTAGCCCTTCAGGAAGCTCCTCGTAGAGCCTCCTTCTAATCCTTCTATACTCGTCCGCCGCCCTTCTAAGCCCGGCTTCGAACTGCGCATCCTCTGCTATCATCTTCCTTATGTCCAGAAACGCCTGCCCGCCCTCAAGCCTTCCCACCCTCTCCTTCAGAAACGGGCAGGTCAGCCAGTATAGGGTCGGGAAAGGTTCGGCAGGCATCCTGCCATCTCCGCCCCTAGCCCCCCTTGCGACAACAGGCGAGCATAGCACCGCAGTGGGGGCTCCGAACGAGCACCTGGCGGATGCGCCAATCATGCCGTCCGGTGTCCTTCCCAGCTGCCTTGCCACGACCTCGCAATCGGAGCCCTTGCCGCATATGAAGCTGTCGCACTCCAAAGCCACTGGCATGAAACCTCCAAAAAGAAGGGGCGCCACTCGGCGCCCCGCTGTTAGAACATCCTGCTTCCTCGGCTGCCGCGGCCGCCCCTCTTCGAGTCCTGGCTCTTTCTTAGGTCCGAGTGCCTCTCGTCGCTGTCCTTCATGAACTTTGCGAGCTTATCCTCGAAGTTCGCCGCCGAGGCCGCATCCCTCGCCCTGTTCCTGGCCTCCTGCCTTGCCACGAAGCTCGGCAGGGTCTGCTTGATCGAAAGGCCTATCTTGTCCCCGTTTATGGTGATCACGGCGACGTTAACTATGTCGCCGATGTGCACGTGGTCGGTAATCTCGTTTATATATTCGTCTGCGATCTCGGATATATGCACCATGCCCGTTCGGCCGTTTCCGATGTCCACAAAGGCACCGAATTTGGTAATACCCGTTATCTTGCCACTTAACACTTCACCAACGGCAGGCACCATTCAGAGAGTCCTCCAGGAAGCTTCAATATTTATACGCGTTTCAGAAAATTATACTTTATAATATGCAAGCAGTCAAACTATGATGCTGTATCAACTTCCGAACAACTAGAGGTCATCCTCCGATTTCGGCAGGTAGACCGTCTCCCCCGGCATTACAAGCCCGAGCTTCTCCCTTGCGATGCGCTCTATGGTCTCATCCTCCGTGGCCAGCCTTATCTGCTCCTCAATGTCGGCAAGCTTGTCCTGCCAGTAGGAAAGCTCCAGCTCAAGTGCCGCTGTCTCCTTCTTGATCTGAGAAAGGCGCCACATGGACGATATAGTTATACCGGCCAGGCATATGACTATTATGGCTATGCTTATGACATAGCCCGCCTTCTCCCATTTGGCCCTCACCTTCGGGTCTGCCACCTTATTCCTACGCCTCCCGCCTGTATCTTGCCGCCGACCATACCAGAAGCAGCGCCGCAAGGCCGAGCGCCACATAGCCCGAGATCCGCCTTATGCTCATTAGCCTCAATGCCGCGGCCACATCATCGGAGCCGCCCTTTGACCTTGCCTCGCGCCAGAATGTCAGCACCTGCCTTAAGGTGCCGTAGTATTCGCTGAACGCCGGCGCGGGAGGCTCCCCCGCCGAGCCGGACGCCTCATATGCCTCCACGTAGTCTATACCGCTGGCATATGCGGCAAGTGCCACAGTGACCCTTCCTCCGTACATGTCGATGATGTTGCGAAGATAGGATGCCCCCGTCCTAATATTGTCCTCCACATCGAAGATGCAGTCCGCGCTGCATTTGGGCGGAGCATGCTCCCCTGTGCAGGCCGCATTGGGGTTGAACTGGCGCCATATGGAGGGCGTCACATTCATAAGGCCCCTTCCTCCCCTCCAGGAGAGGTTCTCCGCCTGCCAGGCGCTCTGCTGGGATATCATCGCCGCAACAAGCGCGGGATCTACGCCTGCCCTTATCGCCTCAAGGTTTATTACATCTGAGAACGGTATCTCCCTTATCTCCATGAGGGCCTCGCCATATCTTCCGAGCGAGGCTAGGTTCTTGTCCATCCAGCCGTCGACCACGCTGCTTCCCGCCCATGAGAAGCCCACCGCAAGCATGAGCATCAGAATCACCGATACCACATGCCTTCTTGCTGGCACTACTGCCGAGGCGAATATCGCTGCCAGCATTATGAAAGGGGCCGCAAGGAAGTGCCCGATGGCGCCTACTGCAGCCATCGCCGGTCGGCCCTTGGCCACCGCGCTGTACCTTGCCCTTTGAGCCCGTCTATCCTTGCCCCTGGAGAAAATCATCCCGCCTCCGCAACGGCCATCATCGTCCTCTGCAGTATCACGCCAGACCGCCTGTCCTATTATTATAGCGCCCGAAGGGCCAACTTTGACATATTGCACGACCCGCATCAATGTTTCTGCGAAAGCGAACCTGAATCGATGCTTTGGATGTAGAATACGCTTGTAGAATGCTTGGACCACCGGGAGGCGATGCTTTTGATAGAGGCTAGCGGCCTTTCTATGGCTTACAAGGGCGGAAAAGGGGTTTTCAGCCTTAACTTCTCCGTGAAGCAGGGCGAGGCGTTCGGCTACCTGGGCCCGAACGGCTCGGGCAAGACCACGACCATACGGCTTCTCATGGGCTTCATGAGGGCGCAGTCCGGCACCTGCAGCATAGACGGCATGGATTGCTGGAAGGATGCCGCAAGGATCAAGCAGTCGCTGGGCTTCCTACCTGGGGAGATATCGCTGTTCGACGACATGAGCGGCGCCTCCTTCCTCAGGTTTCTCATGGAGATGCGCGGCAGGAAGGACATGGGAAAGGCCGCCGAGCTCGCCTCCATGTTCAACCTCGACATGAAGCAGCGGATAAGGAGGATGTCCAAGGGGACTAAGCAGAAGATCGCCATTGTCGCGGCCTTCATGCACGAGCCTAAGGCATACATCCTCGATGAGCCCACAAGCGGGCTTGACCCCCTGATGCAGAACATGTTCATAGACCTGGTCCTCGAGGAGAAAAAGAAGGGCAAGACGTTCCTCATGTCCTCCCATAACTTCGAGGAAGTGGACAGGACCTGCGACAGGGCGGCCATTCTGAAAGAGGGGCGGCTGGCTGCCATCGAGGAGATATCGAAGCTTAAGGCGGAGCAGAGGAGCAGCTACATCGTCCTGTTTAACGATCCGGCGGACATCCGTAAGCTCGCCTCGATGGGCTTCGAGGTGACTTCAGGTAGGCACAACCAGGCGGAGATCATAGTCGGCAAGGACTACAACGCTCTTCTAAGGGCGCTTGCGCAGTGCGACATAAGGGGGCTGTACCCGGGGACGAAGAGCCTTGAGGACGCCTTCCTGAAATATTACGGGAAGGAGGGCGCATCAAATGATTAAGGCCCTTCTCAAGCACGATCTGAAGTCGAACTGGTTCCTATTCGTCGTCATACTCTCCATCATGCTGATGTACATGTCAGTCATCTCGATGATGTACGACCCTACAAGCATGGATGCTATGAACGACCTTCTGTCGGCGATGCCGAAGCAGCTTCTGTCCGCGATGGGCTTCGACGACCTCGGAAGCACGCTCACCGAGTTCATGGCAAGCTACTACTACGGCTTCATAATCTTCATGTTCCCCATGATCTACTGCATCATAATCTCCGGAAGGCTGGTGTCCAGATACGTCGACAGGGGCTCCATGGCATATCTTCTGGCCTGTCCCGTGAAGAGGTCGCGAATAGCATCCACCCAGGCGGCATTCACCGTCCTAAGCCTGCTCCTGCTGTTTGGCGTCGTGGCGGCAGGCGGCTTCGCCTTCTGCGAGGCGAGCTTCCCGGGCCTTCTGGAGCTGGACAAATACGTCAAGCTCAACTATAACGCGCTCCTTCTCTTCCTGGCCATCTCCGGCATCTGCTTCCTGTGCTCATGCTCCTTCGACGAGGCGAAGGTGTCATCCGCCCTCATCACAAGCATCCCTCTGGGCTTCTATGTCATCCATATGCTCTCGAACGTCGGGGAGAAGCTCAGCTGGCTTAAGAATCTCACGATATTCTCCCTTTATGACGCAGATGCGATAATGGGAGGCTCTTCCGTCGCAGTGCAGGGGCTCGTGCTTCTGGCGATAGCGATTGCGGCGTATTCGGCCGGGATTGCAATCTTCAGCAGGCGGGATATGGCTCTATAACAGTAGCTGCCCAAAAAACAATGCGGGGAGGGCATCACCAGCCCTCCCCGCCATCATTCACTCAGCTTACTGCCCTTCGCCCATCAACCCTTCTTAAATCCCCGCAGCCTTGGCCTCGTTCCACAGGGCGTCCAGCCGCTCAAGCCCCATATCCTCCATGCGCTCTCCCATGCCGGCCACCTTCGCCTCGATGTACATGAAGCGCCTCCTGAACTTGCCGGCAGTCCTCTTCATCGCGGCCTCCGCATCCACCTTCGCAAGCCTTGCCACATTCACGACGGCGAACAGAAGGTCTCCGATCTCCTCCTCAAGCAGCTCCTTCGGGCCGGACAGCGCCTCTTTAACCTCCTCGGTCTCCTCGAAGACTTTGATCATCGCCTGCTCGGGGTTCTTCCAGTCGAAGCCCACCCTTGCCGCCTTGTCCTGCATCTTGGCGGAGTACCACAGCGCCGGAAGCGCGTTTGCGATGCCGTCCAGAAGCGACGGAGGCTCCTCGCCCTCTGATGCGCCCCCCCTCTTCGCAGCCTTATCGGCCTTCTCCTGCTGCTTGATGTATTCCCAGTTTCTCAGCACCTTCTCCGCCGTGTCCGCTTCGACATCGGCAAATATGTGCGGATGTCGCCTTATGAGCTTCTCGGATATGGAGTCCACCACGTCCAGGAAGTCGAAGTAGCCGTCCTCCTGGGCTATGCGGGATTGGAACACGACCTGGAGGAGAAGGTCTCCCAGCTCCTCGCAGAGGTGGTCCATGTCCTTCTCATCAATCGCCTCGGCCACCTCGTAGGCTTCCTCAAGCACATAGGGCCTTAGGCTCTGAAGGTCCTGCTTTCTGTCCCAGGGGCAGCCGTCGTCGCCTCTTAGCCTTGCCATTATCTCTACTAGCCTGTCTGCGGGCCAGCCGCTCGGACGCGCCCTCTCGCGCTCTGCCGCGACCGGGACGAAGACGGATGTCAGATGGTCCAGCCCCTCCAGTCGGTCCAGCATGTAGGCGGGGACCTTCCTTACCGACATGGATGCCATGTCGCCCGCGGCTGTGATGACCTTCACCTCGTGCTCGTCTCCGTAGGCCTCCGCTATGGCTAGCTTCACTTCCCCTGCCATCATCCTGTCATATACTTCCCCGATGAGAAGAGGTATGGGAAAGGGCATCCTAAGCCCGGTCGAGGACTCGGGCCACTGCGCATCCAGCCTGAACGCCCCTATAACGGCGATTCCGTCCACAAGGCTGTCGCAGCCGGCCGCAAGGCAGCAGGCGTCTATGAAGCTCATGCCCTGCACCGTCCTCACGGGAATGCCTAGCGACTCGGCCTTCCTCATCACAAGCCCCACCGAGACCTCGCCTGCAGACGGGCTTCCCGGGACCACGTATGCCACGTCCAGGCCCGACTCGGCCTCCTCCACCACCCTTGCCGCCATCTTCTCGTAGGCGGCATCGAAGCTTTCAGAGCAGTCATAGACCGCGTCGAAGCTCTCCAGGTTCATAAGCCCTGAGAAAAGCGCCGCGGCCGGATGCCGCAAAGTCCTTATGAACACTATGTCACACTCATTGATCTCATCCATCACCGCAGGCGGCAGCATGTTAGCCGGCCCCGGCCCCATACCCGCTATCCTTATCTTCCCCTTTGCCATTTGCCTCTCCGTTCCATGGCCGTCAGCCGCCACATGTTGCGGCAGATCCGGCTATTTGCCTTGCTTCTTGCCCGACTCTGCCCCGTCGGGCCCCTTCTTTCCGGCTATCGCAAGCTTCCTGTTGTAAAGCTCCGGTGCCTTCATCTGCCCCACAGGCTTAAGCGGCTCCTCGTCGTAGCGCGCAGGCCTGGGCGGTGGAGCCTGCCTCTGCTTCTTTGCAGTATTCTCCGCTGACATCCCCTCTGGGATTATTATCCCCGACTCCAGCATCGCCTTCTTGGCTGCCGCCTCAGGCCTTTCCCCCTGTTCCACCTTCTCGGAGAATAGCCGGTCGCGAAGCTTAGTGCGGGCAATCTCCTCCATGAGCTTTCTGAGGTTGTCTATTATGGCAGGTGACTTAAGCTCCCTGTATCTCATAAGCAGCGGTGCGGTCCTCGACATCGGTATAGGCATCAGGCCGGGGAACATCCTCGCCATCCTCTCGCCGTCTGCCAGGTTCTGGAAATGCCTGCCCTCGGCGAACCTGACCGCGATCATGGCCTCGCCCGACCTGTCCTCTGCCTCGATGCCTATGCTCGCGACGTCCACTTCCCTTGCCATGGCCTTTATCTCGGCGACGGCGATGAGGTTCGCCACCTCTTCAGGCAACCTTCCGAACCTGTCTTGGAGCTCCTCTGCCAGATCCAGCGCATCCTGCCTTTGAAGAACCGCGTTGACCTTCCTGTATGCCTCGATCTTCTCCGCCTGGTCCGTGATGAAGCTTGAGGGTATGTATGCGCTGAAGGGAAGCTCGATGGAGACGGGCGCCGGCACGTAGGCGGGCTCAATGCCCTTGAGCTCCCTTACGGCATCTTCCAGCATCGCCGAGTACATCTCGAAGCCGACTGAGGATATGTGGCCGGATTGCTCGTGGCCGAGCAGGTTTCCAGCGCCTCTTATCTCCAGGTCCCTCATGGCTATGCGATAGCCGGACCCCAGGTTCGAAAACTCCCTGATGGCCGAAAGGCGCTTGTCCGCAGCCTCCGAGAGTATGTTGTCCCTCTTGTATGTGAGGTATGCATAGGCCACCCTGCTGGAGCGGCCGACCCTTCCTCTGAGCTGATATAGCTGCGCAAGGCCGAATCTCTCCGAATCGTTGACGATAAGGGTATTCACGTTGGGCATGTCTATGCCCGCCTCGATTATCGTCGTGCAGACGAGCACGTCGAACTCGTGCCTTAAGAAACTCATGATGAGCCCCTCGAGCCGCTCCTCGTTCATCTGCCCGTGGGCTACGTCTATCCTCGCCTCGGGGACGAGCGCTGCCAGCTCCTCTGCGACCATGTTGATGTTCCTGACCCTGTTGTGCACGTAGAACACCTGGCCGCCGCGGTCGATCTCCCTTAGTATGGCCTCCCTGATCATCTTGTCGTCGTGCTCTGTGACGTAGGTCCTTATCGGAAACCTGTTTTCAGGAGGGGTGCCGATGAGGCTCATGTCCCTTGCCCCGACCATCGACATGTGCATGGTCCTGGGTATGGGGGTGGCTGTAAGCGTCAAGACGTGCACGTCGGTGCGCATCATCTTAAGGCGCTCCTTCTGCTCGACTCCGAACCTCTGCTCCTCGTCTACTACAAGAAGGCCGAGGTCCCTGAACTTCACATCCTTTGAAAGCAGCCTGTGGGTTCCGACCGCGATGTCAACAAGGCCGCTTTCCATCTCCTTGAGAATCCTCTTCTCCTCCTCGGGCTTCGTCAGCCTCGACAGCAGCGCCACCTTTACGGGAAAGCCGTCGAAGCGCTCCTTGAAAGTGTTGAAGTGCTGGTAGGAGAGTATCGTCGTGGGGGCAAGCACCGCCACCTGCCTGCCTTCAGCGGCGACTTTGAACGCGGCCCTCAGCGCCACCTCGGTCTTGCCGAAGCCTACGTCTCCGCACACGAGCCTGTCCATCGGATGGTCCTTCTCGAGGTCGAGCTTCGCAGCCTTGACGGCCTCCATCTGGTCTTCGGTCTCATCGTACGGGAAGCGGTCCTCGAAAGCCGCCTGCCAGGGCCCGTCCGGCCCGCAGGGCTTGGCGCTTGCCGAAAGCCTTGCGGCATAGAGGCGCACCAGCTCCTCGGCTATCTCCATCACGGCCTTGCCGGCGCGGCTTCTGGCCTTGGCCCATTCTATCCCGCCCAGCTTGTTGAGCTTGGGCGCCGTCTCCTCGCTTCCTATGTACTTCTGCAGGATGCTTACCTGCTCCACAGGGATGTAGACCATACTTCCGCCGGCATACTCCACTGACATGTAGTCGCGTATCACCCCAAGCGACTCCATGGGCTTCATGTCCAGATACCTTCCTATGCCGTGGTCCCGGTGCACGACGAAGTCTCCAGGCGAAAGGTCCTTGTAGCTTGATATCTTCGAGCCTTCGGCGAACTGCTTATAGCTCTTCCTCTTCTTCGCGGCGCCGAAGAACTCCGTATCGGTGAGAAGCACAAGCCTTGCCGGGTTCGAAATGAAGCCGGAGGAGATGTCGGCTACCGTGACCCTTATCGTGCCGCGGGCCGGCTCAAGGTGCTCCCAGTCCTGCCTTAGGACCGGGGCCCCCTCGTCCAGAAACGCCGCTTTTAGCCTTTCGGCCCTCTCCGCCGTAGAGGCGGCCACCACCACCGCGAAGCCCTTCCTCCTGGACTTATCGGCCTCCTTGACCATGCCCTGGAAGTCGCCGGACTTAAACGACGGCTCCCGCATGCTCATCATGACCTCGACCGCCTCGAACGGACCCTCCTCTTGAGCAGGCGCTGCCGTAAGCTCGATTCTCCTTGCCCCTTGGGCCCTCATCTCGACGTACCCCGCGCCCAGGTGCGCGCCCAAGTTGCCGGGAAGAACCAGTCCCTGCCCCGCAAACGACGCATATGTCTCGGAAGCGTCACGGTCGTATCCTCTCAGGCTGTTGTGTGCCCGCTCGGGCTCATCTGCCACGAGCAGCATGTCTCCCAAGTAGTCGAGTATTGATGCCGGCTTCTCGAAGAAGTAGCCGATGTACTGCTCGTCGTTGTCGAAGCTCCCATGCTCCCTCAGCTTTGCCAGATGCCTCTGGACCCTTTCGGCTAGCCTCTCCACCGCAGCGAGCCTTGATGCGGGATCCTCGAACCCCTCGGCATCCGCCTTGGCCCTCTCAAGCGCCGCGGCGATTCTTCCCAAGCCGTCATCAAGCCGCCGCCCGCCGACGCACATCTCCCTTGCCGGGGCGATCACCGCCTCCTCGAGCCTTCCGGTCGAGCGCTGCGTCTCGGGGTCGAAGCTTCTTAGGGATTCTATGTCATCACCGAAGAACTCCGCCCTTACGGCAAACTCTGCGCCTGCAGGGAATATGTCGAGGACGCCGCCTTTGAAGCTGGCCTGGGCCTCGGATTCGCACCTGTCCACCCTCTCATACCCGAGGGATGTGAGCTTAGCCATGACCTCAAGCGGATCTATGCTCATGCCCGGCCTAAGCGTCACATGAAGGGGCAGGAAGTCCTCTGGCGGCATAAGGCGGTAGGAAGCTGACCTGGCCGCGAAGATGTAGACGCCAGGCTGCCTTCTTGAAAGGGCGGACAGGGCGGCGATCCTCTTTGCGGTTAGCTCTATGGGCGCTGCAGCCTCCTCGTACGGAAGCAGGTCCTTGAACGGGAACTCAAATACCGGAAGTGAGCTTCCCAGAAAGGCCCTCATGTCGGATTGAAGCCTGTCGGCCTCGGTCTGGTTGAAGGTCATGACGGCAAGGGCGCCTTCCGCCTCTGCCAGGGCGGATAGCGCAAACGCCTTCTGGGAGCCGGAAAGGCCCGTAAGGCGGACCTTGGCGCCCTTTCTTGCGGGTCCTGCCGCGGCGAGAAGGTCAGTGAACTCCTTCGTCGATCTTATCTGCTCTGTCAGCCTGGACATGTCCGCCTCCTGTCGCCTTGCCCGGATGATGGGCGCCACCCGCATGGAATTCGCGCCAGCTTGGAAAACCTGCCGAATGAAACGCCGCAGGCGCCAGGGGTGCCCGAACCTCCCCTGACGTATGGCCCTTTATTCTGTAGATTTGCGCCCGGCCGCGCCGGGGATGCTTACTCAGTGCCCCCTTCAGCCTTGGGCTTTCCTGCCCCGTTGAACTTTGAGGCGGCCTCCGCGGGCCCCGACAGGATTATCTCCTCGATGGCCTCGGCGGCGGCGGCTATACCCTCTGACAGAAGCTTCGCCTCCTGCCTGTCAGGTCTTTGCAGCACGAAATCGATGGTCTCGGCATATGCCGGGGGCCTGCCTATCCCGATTCTTACGCGCGTGAACTGCTCAGTGCCTATTATGCCGATGATGGACTTCATCCCCTTGTGGCCCCCGGCGCTTCCTGAGGGCCTGACCCTGATTCTCCCCGGGTCTAGGTCCATGTCGTCGTAGACCACTATGAGCCTGGTGGCGTCTATGCCAAGCGTGCGCATGGCGGCGGCGACGGGGCCTCCGGAGAGGTTCATGAAGGAATGGGGCTTAAGGACGACCACCTGCTCCCCGGCGAACTCGCACTTGGCCGCAGAGGCGTTCCAGCGCGTGCGCACGAAGCGCCCCTTCATGCGGCGGGCAATTAGGTCTGCCGCAAGGAAGCCCATGTTGTGCCTCGTGGTCTCATATGCGCTTCCGGGGTTGCCGAGGCCCGCCACAAGCCATTTTCCCATCAGGGCCTCCTAGTTGAACAGGATGGAGACCGAAAGCTCCTCGTAGATCCTTCTTATGGCCTCTGCCATCATGCGGCCCACCGATAGCACCTTGATCTTGTCGCAGGGGGCCGGGTTGTCCCTGGGAAGGCTGTTGGTTATGATGAGCTGCTGGATCTTCGATGCGTTAATGCGCTCTATCGCAGGGCCCGAGAGCACTCCATGGGAGCAGAGAGCGTACACTTCGCTTGCGCCCGCGGCTATGAGCGCATCCGCGGCCTGGCACATGGTGCCCGCGGTGTCTATGATGTCATCCACCAGTACACAGGGCTTCCCCTCTACGTCGCCGATTATGTGCATGACTTCGGATACGTTGGGCCTGGGGCGCCTCTTGTCTATGATGGCAAGAGTCCCGCCTATCCTTTCGCCAAGCGCCCTTGCACGCGACACCCCACCGACGTCAGGCGAGACTACCGAGCAGCCTGTGAGGCCGATGTCCTTCATGTAGTCGGCAAGAAGGGGCGCTGCCTGCATGTGATCCACTGGGATGTCGAAGAAGCCCTGTATCTGGGGGGCGTGCAGATCGAGGGTCAGCACCCTGGTAATGCCTGCTGTGACCAGGAGGTTCGCCACGAGCTTCGCCGTGATGGGCTCCCTGGAGGAGGACTTCCTGTCCTGCCTTGCATAGCCGTAATAGGGTATAACTGCGGTGATGGACCTTGCCGAGGCGCGCCTCAGCGCATCTGCCATGATGAGCATCTCCATCAGGTTGTCGTGCACGGGATTTCCGAGCGACTGGATGATGAAGACATCGGCCCCTCTTACAGTCTCGAAGATCTGCACCCTGATCTCCCCGTCCGAGAAGCGGGTAACTGCGCTCTTTACGAGCGGAGTCCCCAGTGCGTCAGCTATCTCCTGCGCCAGCGGCGTATTGGACGTCCCCGTTATGAGTTTGAGCTTCCTGTGGCATGCGACCATCCTATCTTCCCCCCTGGCTTTCCTTCTCGGCTTTTACCTGAGTTTTCTTCCTTTCGACCCAGCCTTCCTTGTTCTCCTGCCTCGCCCTTGCCACTGCAAGCGCGCCCTCGGGCACTTCCCTTGTCACGGTGGAGCCTGTCGCGATGTAGGAGCCGCGCCCCACCTTCACCGGGGCTACGAGATTTGTGTTGGATCCGACGAAAGCGCCATCTTCGATGACTGTCCTGTGCTTCCTGAAACCGTCATAGTTGCAAACAACCGTACCGCAGCCGATGTTCACGCCCGAACCCATGTCCGTGTCGCCCACATAAGAGAGATGGGGCACCTTGGAGCCCGCGCCTATGTTGGAGTTCTTTATCTCCACGAAGGAGCCTGCCTTGGCTCCCTCTCCCAGCACGGTGCCGGGCCTTATGTAAGCGTAGGGGCCCACTTTGCAGGACGGTCCCACCTTGCAGTCCCTCAAGTATGAGTGGCATACCTCCGAGCCCTGCTCGACTGCCGACGACTCTATCGTAGTGCCGGGGCCTATGTCGCATCCGGGGCCGATTACGGTCCTTCCGTAAAGTATGGTGAAGGGATGAAGCACGGTGTCCTGCCCCACCTCCACTTCCTCCTCCACGAAGGTGTTGGCCGGGGATACCACGGTCACGCCTGCGGCCATCAGCTCCGAGAGCTTCCTTGCGCCCAGGATCCTTTGCGCCTCGGCCAGCTCCTGCCTGCTGTTTATGCCTATCCCCTCGTCGGGGTCCTCCAGGACCACCGCTCCGATGGGATGTCCCGCCTGGTAGAGAACCTTTATCGCGTCGGTGAGGTAGTACTCGCCCTGGGCGTTGTCGTTTCCTATATAGCGGAGAGCATCCGATAGCGCCTCAGATTCGAAGGCGATTATGCCGGTGGATACTTCCCTGATCTGCCTTACGGCATCGCTTGCGTCCCTGTATTCTATTATGTCGGTGAACTCCCCGAAGGCGTCGCGCACAATCCTGCCGTATGAGGCGGGGTCGTCAAGCTCCATGCTGAGCACGGTGGCGGCGTAGCCTCCGGACGCGTGGGCGTCTATGAGCCTTCTTATTGTGGATGGCCTGGTGGCGGGGACATCGCCCGGGAATACCAGTATGGTCCCCCTGTAGCTTTCGAGAAGCTCCTTGGCCTGCATGACCGCATGGGCGGTGCCTAGCCTCTCATGCTGCCAGAAGATTTCGGACCTTCCTTCGATATGCTCGGTAAGGGCCTCCCCCATGTGGCCTACGACTGTCGCTATCCTATCGCAGCCGGCCTTTTGGAGGTTCGCGATGACGTGGTCGATTACGGTAAGGCCGTTGACCTTGTGCAGAACCTTGGGCAGCGAGGATTTCATGCGCTTTGACATCCCAGCAGCCAGGATAAGCCCTGCGAATGGCATGACTTCATTCCTCCATATAGAGGCCGGGGCCTCTTCTTACCCGCACTTAACGACTTCTATGCCTTCAGCGCGGATTCCTTCATTTCCGGGCAACGCAGAATATTATAGCACGGAGGCGCGTCCGTTTTCCTTAGGCGCTTTTAGCTGTATTTCCGGCTCTTTCGCCAGATAAAATCATTCAATAAAGGAAATAAGTTACGGGGCGTTGAATATCATCACCGCTACAGATCAGAAATATCTGGGGGTGTTTTTGATGAACAGGAGGGTTGCGGCGCTGGCGGTAGTATCCATCCTCGCGGCACTTCTTCTTTCCGGATGCACTACTACATATTTCTTCAGCTTCAGGGAGGAGGGAGACCTGGAGAATGACGAGGGGGCCTGGTATATGGAGGACTGGTTCTTATCAGTCTCCTCTGCCTCGCCTGCCGTCACCGGAAGTTACTCTTTCGCGGATAAGGGGCTTTCCATGAGAGGGAAGGCCGTCACATGCCCCTTCAGGTTCAGCGGGGATTTCACCTACATAGTGCGCTTCTGGGTTTACGCAGACGAGGATCATGAGGCCTTCTTCGGGCTGGACATGGCCGACGGACCGCTCCTCTCCTCGGCAGAAAGCTTCCTCTGCCTGGAGGGCATCGAAGTCGGGCTTGAGGGCGAAGCCCATGCCTACTATGAGGCGACAGGGTTGTTCATGATCATGCCCGTCGAGGAACCCATGCCTGGCCTAATAAGAGACGGCAGGAACGTATATGAGCTTAAGAAGAAGGGCGACAGCGTGACCATGAAGGTTAACGGCACATTGGTCGGGGAGCTGGAACTTGAGGAATATGCCTCGCAATGGTTCGCCCCCTGCCTTGAATCCCAGCTCTTCTACCCATATGATGGCACCTTCGGCGTTTTCATCGAAAGCGTCAAGGTGATTTACGAGGACGGCATGATAGACGACACCTCGATTCCTGTCTGATCGTTTAGCACGCAAAGAAGAAGCTGCCGGGACCTTTCGGGTGTTCCGGCAGCTTATCGTCTATTCATGCTGTTGAACCTGGCGTTGGACCGACGCACTATATCGGCAGGCTTATCCTGAACCTGCACCTGTCATCTCCAGCAAGGACTGATTCTAAGACCTCGCAATCAAGCTTCCTTCCGAAAATGACCTCCCATGATTTCTTATGGAAGCCTGCGCTGCAGTTGCAGAACTCCGGGTCCACCGGGCCCAAATCCGATAGGATGGATTCCCTGGCCCACGGGCAATGGCAGTAGAGATACCTCTTCTTCTTAGGGTCCTTCTCGGAGAGCCACTGCTTTGTCCTGAAGGGGATCTTAGTCACGAACAGGTCGCTTCCCGCCCTCCTGCCGAAGGCGATCTCGGGGTCGGACTTGACGTGCTCGATTACCTCTGGGGTGACCTCCTGCCCGAAGAAAAGCTTGCCCTCGGCCATATGGCCTTCGAGCTCCTTTACGAAATCCAGCCTCTTCGCCTCTATGTAGGCGTCGATGTCCCCTATCTTCTCATAAGCTTGCCTGTCGGGGAGGTAATGGGAATCATCCAGATGCCTGAAGCTTGCGTTATACAGTTTCTTCCTTTGCTGAGGGCTCAGCGATGACTTCACCTCGGCAACGACAGTCCTTGTCGCGGCTGCCTTGTCCTTGAATGATGTGCCCAGCGTTATCGGCCCTATCATGCCGAATATGCGGTCCCGCTCCTCGGATCCTGCCACTTCCTCAAGCTTATAGTACATGCCGTCCAGCGCCTCCGCGCCGTCAAGGTACATGAAGGCGGTCTTATAGATCTCATCGTTCTTCGTGAAATAGCCGTACCTAAGTATGGCAAGCATGTTCTCATATGAATCCTGCCCGGATTCAAGAAGCGACTCGATGAGGCTTGATGCCGCCTTCCTTCCGCATCCTGTTCCAGGAGGACCGTTCCTTGAGGAGAGCATAGTATCCAGATGGTCCGCTATGGACATCTGCCTTGATGCCGCTTCATCATCAAGCCCTTTGCCCTTGAGATATTTCAGGAAGCCTTCTCTGTCCATTCCGCACCTCGCGAGACGATATATACAATAATTATTGCATACAAGCGAATAATTTTCCACTTGCCGAATATAGTTTTCAACATCCCCCTCGACAGGGGTTAATCATTATTAATAGTGCCCTGAACTGCGTTTTTGCTTGACAAATGTTCACTTATGCTGTATATTTGAAATATCAGTTCAAATACAAATCCTCCAAAACCAAAAAAATAATGGCAAAGTCCCGGCTTAGCCTGTCAGGCAGCCTGCATAGCAGTCGGCACAATCGCCTTGGCACCTTAGAAAGGAGGCATTTATGAGCAGGTACTCTCTAAACCTTGTTGTCGCATTCTTCGCGATGAACATCGCCTTTGACCTTATCGGTCTCCTGTCCGCCTCAAAACCCGAGAAGGCAGAGGAAAAAGATCCCGAGGCAGAGAAGGGTTACGGAAGAATATCTCCTTGGGCGTTGCCGCTGGTGCCATTCTCCGTCGCCTATTCGATTATCTGCTTTATCATCTCCTACGCTGTGCTTGCGCTTTTTCGGAGCCTGTCGCTTTTCTTGGCATTCCTGCGCTTCATCGGGCTTGCGGCGGCGAACGAGACGAAGTCTTCCATGCTGTGGTCGCTCGCAGCCGCGCGCTCACTTTCGGGGAGCAAGGCGGATTCTGAGTAGACACCATGCGGCGATATCCTGCGACTAGAATCCTAACATGATAATTCCTGCTTGACGGTGTTATAATGGTGCTGCCCATTCTTTTCCGGGAGTGATTCCATGGATCGCTGCCAAGTTCCGGCCATTTGTGAAGGCATATATGACGAGATGATAACAAGGGCACTTGAGGAGTCCCTCAGTAGAGTCGACGCCAGCGAGTTCGAAATTGTCAGAGAGGCGATCTCCGCACCCTCCTCGGCAGATGTCTTGTCGCAGTATATGCGCAATTCCATCAGAAAAGGCCTCATAATCATCGGGGAGAAGGCCCCTTTCAAAGACGCGGAGAAGGCGCAGCTTGCAATCTGCAACGACATAATCAGTCGCCTGTCTGCGGCCTCCGGCGACGAAGGCCTCTTAGACATGCTCATAGACGATAAGATGGAGAAGCTCCTTGCTGTGCTCAACAGGGCCGTACGCCGTTACGCCCTTCCAGACGGCAAGGTCCACAGACCCGATACGCCTCTCTCCGTCTCTGCACTCTTCACGGGGTCCGGAAGCGAGCCTTCTCTTGCAAGTCAGCTGCGCAAGGAGATAGCTACGTCAGATTCCGTGGACTTACTCGTCTCGTTCATTCGCTGGAGCGGCTTAAGGCTAATAATCGACGAGCTGAGGCGCCTTTCAGAGCGGGGGAAGATACGTGTAATAACAACCTGCTATATGGGCGCCACCGAGATAAAGTGCATAGATGAGCTCATGAAAATCGGTAATACCCAGCTCAAGGTGAACTACGACACAAGGTCCACCAGACTTCATGCCAAAGCCTACATCTTCCACAGGTCCAGCGGCATGGACACTGCTTACATAGGCTCATCCAACATTAGCGGCCCCGCCCTTGGATCCGGCCTCGAGTGGAACATGAAGGCAGCAAGCGACGACCTTCCACATATCGTCACCGGGGTTAACGCCGCTTTCGAGACATACTGGAACGATCCCGACTTCCAAAGCTACTCAGAATCTGACAGAGGAAAGCTGCTCTCCGCCCTTAAAGCCGAGGCTAGAGGCGACGGAATGGTGTATGAGCCCCTGTTTGTCATTCAACCGTTCCCGTTTCAAAAACAGGTGCTCGAACGCTTAGAGGCGGAACGAGTGATCCACGGAAGGACTAGCAACCTCTTAGTTGCTGCTACAGGCACCGGCAAGACGGTCATCTCCGCGTTTGATTACAAAGCCTTCACTGCCAAGAACCCGGGCTCTCGTTGCCGTTTTCTCTTCGTCGCACACAGAAAAGACATCCTTGACCAAAGCCTTCGCTGCTACAGAAACGTTCTGCTGGACCAGAACTTCGGTGAGCTTTATTATGGGGAAGCTGAATTATCATCCTACGATCATCTTTTCGCATCTATACAGAGCATTAATTCGAAACAGCTATGCGAAGCGCTCCCCCCGGATTTCTACGACTTCATCGTCATCGACGAGTTTCATCATTCGGCTGCCGGCAGCTACAGGCAAATACTGGCTCACTTCAAGCCGAAGATCCTTCTTGGCCTCACGGCGACTCCCGAGAGGATGGACGGCAGGGACATCTGCCAGGAGTTCTTCGATGGGCGCATGGCAGTTGAGATCCGGCTGCCGGAGGCCATCAACAGGCAGCTTCTTGTTCCATTTCAATACTTCGGAATAGCAGACAGCGTGGACTTGAGAGATGTCAGGTTTGCCAGGGGAAGGTATGATGCCGGCACGCTTGAGAGAATCTATACAGGAGATGGAGCAAGGGCAAGGCTGATAGCAGATGCCGTGGAGAAATATGTCGCGGACCTGGAAAATGTTAGAGGGCTCGGCTTCTGCGCCAGCTTAAGGCATGCCGAATTCATGGCAGACGTCTTTAACCGAAGCGGAATTATGTCTAAGGTGCTGGAGGGCAAGTCGACACAACAGGAAAGAGGGGCCACAGTAGGAAGGCTCAGAAATGGTGACATCAAATTCATATTCACAGTCGACCTTTATAACGAAGGAGTCGATATACCGTTTGTTAATACGATACTCCTGCTTAGGCCCACAGAGAGCCTGACCATATTTCTTCAGCAGCTTGGAAGGGGACTAAGGCTATACGAGGGGAAGTCAGAGCTCACTGTGCTTGATTTTATCGGTGCTGCAAACTCTCAATACGATTTCGAAAGCAAGTTTCGCGCCTTGCTCTCGAGGACAAGGCACACTCTAAAGGAGGAGGTCTCGGAAGGCTTCCCCTCATTGCCGAGAGGCTGCAGCATAAGCTTGGAGAAAGTCGCACAGGAGCACGTGCTCGACAACATCCAGGGAGCCATCGTGAACAAGAAGTATATCGTTAGGGCTCTTGGGACCTATAAAGGTGCGGGGAAGGCGCCTTCGCTTGAGGAGTTCATCGCAGACCATCCGAACGTACGCCTTGCCGACATCTACAGTAAGGGAACGTATTCCTCTTTCTGTCGTGAAGCGGGACTTCTGCCTGCACAGCCTTCAGCATCGTACGACGAAGACAAGCTGAGAAATGCCCTCTTTCGTCTGCAGCAGTGTGACTCGAGGAGATTAATCGACTTTGCGCTTACAGTGCTCGATAGAAGACACGAGGCTTCTTTCACAGCAGAAGAGAATCGCATGCTGCTTATGCTTAACTACACTCTCTGGGGTCGCCCTCCAGCAGATTTGGGTTTTCTGGATGCTGCAAGCGCCCTGGGGATGCTAGGAGATTATCCTGGATTGAAGGATGAGGCAGCAGGGATCCTGAGAATCATCCGGGACAGGATTACTTTCGTGGACGAGAGACTCGATCTCGGATACACATGCCCGCTCGATCTGCACTGCAGCTACACGCGGGATCAGATATTGGCCGCATTAGGAAGGTACACAGATAAATCGAAGCCTGACTTCCGCGAAGGTGTGCTTCACATTAAGGAGCTAGACACCGATATCCTGCTTATTAACCTTTTTAAAGATGAGAAGAGCTTCTCACCGACAACAATGTATAAGGACTACGCGATAAGCCCGAGCCTATTCCACTGGCAGACACAAAGCACTGTTTCCAGGCAGAGCAATACTGCCGCCAGGTACATGTCGCGCGACGGGATTAACGGTAAGGTGCTGCTATTCGTAAGGGAAACAAAATCAGGCGAGTTCAATAAGCCTATGCCCTACAAATACCTTGGCCCGGCAAGGTTCGTCGATGCCCAGGGGGATCGCCCGGTAAGTATCAGGTGGCATCTTGACCGTCCTATGCCTGCTGATTTCACGTCGATTGCTATGACCGCTTCCATAGGATGACGAATTTTCTCGCTCCGTAATATATATTACCGATTCTTAAGAAACTATATCCTACTATATCGGTAGGATATATTTCCACGAGATTGGATTCACATAGGAGGAGAGAGATATGAGCGAGATGATACACAACGAAGCCGGAGGAAAGCTTGACCCCGCAAGGCAGCACCACCTTCAGAGGCTTATCATGGACCTGCACCGCGGAAGGTCGAAGGAAGAGGTTACCGCTGAGTTCAAGGCCCTGTTCGCAGGAGTAAGCTCCGAAGAGATCGCCGCAATCGAGGCGAAGCTCGTATCAGAGGGGATGCCGGTTGAGGAGATAACCAGGATGTGCGATGTACACGCCGCGATCATGGGCACTTCGATCGAAGACATCCACATTCCCAAGAGCGCGCTTAATACCCCCGGGCACCCCCTAAACCAGCTGGAAAACGAGAACAAGGCCATCGAAAGCTTGATAGCCGAAAAGCTAGTCCCTGCACTCAAGGCATATTCCGCCGACCATTCGGAGGCGAACGGCTACCAGCTGCTGGAGGCCTTGAACGGGCTTGCCGATGTGGACAAGCACTACCTTAGGAAGGAGAACCTCGTGTTCCCGTTCCTGGAGAAAGCCGGCATCACCGCTCCTCCCAAGGTCATGTGGGGCGTGCATGACGAGATAAGAGCCCTCATCAAGGGGGCTAAGACTCTCCTCATCGCAAGAAACCCCGAGGCCATCAGAGTCGCCTCCGAGGCTACGCAGAAGGTCACAGATATGATCTTCAAAGAAAGGAACATCCTGTTCCCCATGATTACCAACGCCCTTACCGAGGATGACTGGGTAAGAGTAGAGAAGGAGAGCGACGAGCTGGGCTATTGCCTAGTTGAGCCTGTCGCGAAGTGGAAGCCTTCAAGGGTGGCGATCGGCGAGGACGCTGAAGAAGGCGGTTACGAGGCAGCCGGCATATCTCATTCCGTGAACCTCGGGACGGGCTTCCTGACCCCTGAGCAGACCGAACTAATGCTGAACCATATGCCCGTGGATATCACGTTCATAGACGAGAACGACGTGGTAAGGTACTTCTCGAATTCCAAGGAGAGGATCTTCCCAAGGAACAAGACCATAATCGGAAGGCTTGTGCAGAACTGCCATCCGCCGAAGAGCATGGCTGTTGTGGAGCAGATATTAAACGATTTCAAGTCCGGCGCCAAGGACCACGAGGATTTCTGGATCAACATGCGGGGGATGATGGTCTACATCAGATACTTCGCAGTGCGCGACGCAGAGGGCGCATACAAAGGTGCCCTGGAAGTCTCGCAGGAGATAAGCGAGATCAGGGCTCTGACAGGCGAGAAGCGCATAATGTCCTAGCGGACGACTGCCTCGCTTATGAAGGAATAGCCGCCTCTGCCGGGCGGCTATTCCTTATCATCTCAGTTCGGTTATATCAGGCCTTCCTTGACCGCCTCTGAATATATATCTCGGCGGCTTGGACAAGCTTGCCGAACCCCATAGTCATGGCTCCGCTCACCACAAAGGCGAGGAAGATGAATAGGCCTGCGAGCAATGAGCTGAATATGCCAGAGAACCTGGGGATCCCGTAATAATAGTAGCCATAGCCCCTGGATCCGGCCAAGCTTACGAAGAATAGCACCACTCCCAGCACTGCGCCGCCTGCCATCTGTATCACGCCCAACAGGTATATGAGGTTCGAGAGGCGGAAGTGCCTTGCAACCTTGTTTATGATAGCCTCCGGCTCCTTCTGGTAGGCTCCCTGCGGGGCAGCTCCGGTTGCCTTAAGCGCTTCCTTTGCTTCGGGACTTGCCTGAGCCTGCTGCTCCTCGGCGTTTAGATTTCCGTTCTTTTCGATATCGTCCAAAGAGATCTCCTCCATCTGTATGCACTGGCTTGTTTACTATGCATTATAACGTCGAGGAAGGCTGGTGCGTCACCTAAAGGAAGCCTCTGGAAGGAAAAGCTCAAACAAAATTGAAGTACATATTAGGCAATCAAGCCTTTCTGAAAGGAGGTCGAGAGATGCCGGAGGAGTTCAGGGCGGGATGCTCAAGGCCTGAAAAGAGACCGCGAACTGCAGCAATACAACCGGAAGCCTCGGCTGAGGGTCCAAAGGAGGAGATAAGGCAGATGATCAAGGTTGGAAAGCCGGCCCCTGATTTCACAGCTACCGCGTTCATCAAAGGGAAGTTTGCGAACGTCACCCTATCTGAGTACAAAGGCAAATGGGTAGTCCTTTGCTTCTATCCGGGAGACTTCACCTTCGTCTGAGCGACCGAGGTCTCGGCAGTTGCCGAGAAATTCGATGAGTTCCAGAGCCTCGGGGTTGAGATTCTTTCATGCAGCGTAGACAGCCATTTTGTCCACAAGATGTGGAACGACCATGAACTGTCGAAGATGATAGGGCGGGACATCCCCTTCCCCATGCTCTCCGATTCAGGCGGTGAGATAGGGAAACTGTACGGCATCTACTCGGAGGAAGACGGCATCGAGACCCGTGGCCGCTTCATAATCGATCCTGACGGGAATGTCCAGGGTTTCGAGGTGCTTACTCCCCCAGTCGGCAGAAACGTAAGCGAGACGATAAGGCAGGTTAAGGCTTTCCAGCACGTGCGCGCCTCAAAGGGCACCGAGGCGATGCCTTCAGGTTGGAAGCCAGGGAAGAAGACGTTGAAGCCATCCCCGGACCTAGTGGGAAACGTCTGGAAGGTGTGGAGCGTGAAGGAAGCTTTCGACGAATAGGCATATAGGGCATCGGTCCAAGGCGGCAGGGATTATCTTTGCCGCCTTCTTCATGCACTTCGGCTCACCTGATCCAAGTTAGCAGGAAACGCTCTCAGTAAGGCGCACAAAGTGGGATAATATAGGATGTATTCCAGTCGGGGGAGGTTCTGCTCATGCTGCAGTTGATTTCGGTGCTGAAAACGCTGGCCGTAGCCACAGCGGGAGGATACATAGGCCACAGGCTCAAAATCCCTTCCGGGGCCATGATGGGAGCTATGGTGGCCGTTGCCGCGGCATCGTTTCTCAAGGTCGACCTCGGACGCCTGCCTGAGATATCGAAGCCTGCAGTACAGGTGATCCTAGGCGCGATTCTCGGTTTCGGCCTGAGGAATATCACTATGCAGCAGCTGAAGTCGCTTTTCGTGCCGGCTGCCCTCATGATAGGGGTGCTTCTTGCGGCTGGTTTCGCGATAGCACTCATCCTGCACCACTATTTCGGCTTCGATGTAATGACCGCGATCTTCAGCTCAACCCCCGGAGGAATGACGGAACTTTCGTCGGTGGCGGCGGAGATGAACGCCAACGCCCCTGTCGTGGCGATAATGCAGCTTCTAAGGCTTGTCAGCGTCCTTCTGCTCGTAACGCCTGTAGCGAAAATCCTTTCGAGATAAAAAGGCAGAGCCAGTTACCGAATTATTAAGCCGCCCGCAAGGGCGGCTTGTTCATACATCTGGCTGGGGAGGCAGGATTCGAACCTGCGGTACAGGATCCAAAGTCCCGTGCCTTACCGCTTGGCGACTCCCCAACAGGAGCATTGAAATTCTACCACAGCGGACAGGCACATTGCATTATCCGTTAAGCCCTTTCCACCTCCTCCGGAGTCTCGTCCGGCAGATTCTTGAAGACGTCTATAATCTTGCTTTCGATTACGTCCCTGAAATCCTGCCTGATAGGGTGGGCTACGTCTCTGAACTGG
Source organism: uncultured Clostridia bacterium (assembly GCA_964532805.1). Taxonomy (GTDB): domain Bacteria; phylum Bacillota; class DTU025; order DTU025; family MWDF01; genus MWDF01. The sequence continues at coordinate 28,555 of CAZHKX010000002.1, read as the reverse complement.
CCGTCTGCGGATTTCCTCGAGGGCATGGCCACGAATAGGCCGTTCTGGCCATCGATGACCTTGATGTCGCGAACTACGAAGCAATCATCGAATGTAATGGTCGCGATGGCTTTCATTCGGGAATTTGTGACAACCTTCCTGACTCGTACGTCAGTGATGTCCATGAAAGCACCTCCGCTGTAGTACCTTGGTAGGTGCTTGTATATTTCTACTAATTGGCAATTATATCCTTCTATTTCCAAAGTGAAGGATATCGGCCTTTAGCTGGTGTTTATTACTTGTTTCTACTCCAGTACAATTATCGCTTCGATTTCTACCAGGGCGTCTTTCGGCAGCCTTGCGACCTGGATGGTCGATCTTGCAGGGGCAGGCTCCGGGAAATAACCCGCATATATTTTATTCATGGCCGCGAAGTCGTTCATATCCTTAAGGAAGACTGTCGTCTTGACCACGTCCGCCATCGTGCGGCCCTGCGATTCGACTATCCCCTTCACATTCTCAAGGACCCTTACGGTCTGAGCGTTGATCTCGGTTCCGACCACTTCCCCTGTGGCCGGGTCCAATGGCGTCTGCCCCGATATGAACATTAGCCCGGGCACCTTTATCGCCTGGCTGTACGGACCTATGGCCTTGGGGCCCCTGTCCGTGCTTACCGCAATCTTCTTCATAATCCGTCCTCCTTAATCAAATAAGCATCACCATCTGGCGTTCTTCTTCGCAAGCTCTAGGTCGGATGGCTTGTCCACGTCCATCGCGACAGACGCGTTTCTTATCCTCACCCCACGGCCTTCCAGCTTGAACGACCTTCTTGCAATCGCCTCTATCTCCTTAACGGAGACTTTGCCGGTGACAAGCTTGAAGAGCATGATAGGGCCAAGGCCTAAGGATATAGCCATCGCCACCGGATTCTTCCTCTTCGCATACATGTCTGAGATTATGTCCTTGCGGGCAAGTATCGCCTCCTTGGACGCAAGGAAAATATTCGCCCCGGTCAGGATGCCGTCTCTGAGCCTTACATATGTCCTTTCCCCTCCGGGATACGCCCTGTCATAATCATCCTTATAGACCAGGGCGTAGTAGACCTCGGCCTTCTGCCTATCGCAGACTTCGGCCATCTCCCTGACGGCCTCCCCCGTTAACAGGGGGATGTCGGCGGTGCCGATTATCGCCCTGTCGCCCTTAACCTCCGACAGCGCGTTAAGAAGGCTGTTTAAGAGGTTCTCACCGGGCTTCACCAGGACCACCTTGTCGCCGAACTCAGACAGGGCTCCCTTGAGTTCCTCGGGGCCGCTTATAATGACGCGGGATATGATGCCGCTGTCGAGCATCCCCTTGACCACATATGCCGCCATCGGTCTTCCGTTGATATCTATCAGGGCTTCCCAGCGCTCGCTCGAACACTCGGCAAGCTTTCCCTTGTTGACGCCTCCCGCAAGAAGGACCGCTTCCATCATCTCGGCCATATGATCACACTTCTCTTTCATCGTTTATTGACATGTGGACCTTCTTCATAACCTCGATGAGGCTGTGCTCGGCGCTCTCCATGTGCATCAGGGCTGCTTTCGCGGCCGCCTCCGGGTCGTGGGCAATTATCGCCTTCACGATTGCCCTGTGCTCGTCCATGGCTATCAGCATGCGGCCGGGATATGAAAGCGACATGGAGCGGTAGCGGTGTATCTGCTCCCTGAGGTTTGAAAGCATCGTCACGAGCCTTGCGTTCCCTGATGCGTTGAAGAGGATGTCGTGGAAGATGATATCCGACTTCACAACCGCTTCCAGCTCATGGGTCTTTATCTTGGCCTCTATGTCGGCAAGCTGCCTTCTTAGCTGTTCAAGCTGCAATTCGCTTATACGCTCGGCAGCAAGGCGCGCTGCCAGGCTCTCAAGGGTCGATCTTATCTCGAAGACATCCCTTATCTCCTTCGGGGACAGTCCGGCGACGTAGGCTCCCTTCCTCTGCATCATGATGACGAAGCCTTCCAGCTCGAGTTTCCTTATGGCCTCGCGCACCGGCGTCCTGGATACCCCCATCTCGTCGGCAAGCTTGATTTCTACAAGCCTTTCTCCGGGGGCGAGCCTTCCTGACACTATGGCCTCCCTCATCGCCTCGAAGACGATCTCCCTTAGAGGCTTGTAGTTGTCCATGTTCAGCATTATCCTGCTCCCATTCATTACGATCACCTCACCCTATCATCGGTACCCCGCGCCGTCCGTTCGCCCTCACTGCGGCGACGAATGCGCCGCCGAACATCTCCTTTATCGCCGAAGCTGCGCCTTCAGCCTCTGATAAGCTCCCGAAAATTCCGAACACCGCCGAGCCCGATCCGCTCATAGAGCTTACCGAAGCGCCCCTGGAGAGCATCGCCGCCTTGATTCCTGCAATTTCCGGCAACAGCCGCTCTGCATCATCTTCGAAATCATTGCCCGCGCATCCGAGCGCGCCGCCGATGTCTCCCGATCCTAGCAGGCCGATGAAACGCCGTGAGCGGGTAGGGCCGCCAGCTTTTCCGGAGCGCTCCGCCCGCATGTCCCATGCGGCGTACATCGCTGCTGTAGACAGCCCTTCGGCGGGCTTTGCCAGAAGTATGCCCAGGCCGCCCATGTCCGCCCCGTCAAGCGCTTCCGCCTCGGTTCCCCTGCCTTCAATGAGGGCGAGGCCTCCGGAAAGCAGGTATGGCACGTCTGAACCCAGCCTGCCCGCCATGCTCGCAAGCTCCTCCATACCGAAGGGCCTGTCCGCGGCCTCGTTCATAAGATGGAGCACAGCAGCAGCGTCAGAACTTCCCCCGCCCAGCCCCGCTTCAGCCGGCACCCTCTTCACAAGCCTTAAGCTAGCTCCGAAGCGGGCATCCCTTCCGTCCCTTGCGCAAAGTGCCTCCATGAAGGCCTCCGCCCCCCTGTAAGCGAGGTTTCCTGCCCCTTCGGGCACTCTGAAATCCCCTTCTGCCCTTAAGCTGATGCCCCCTGCAGCGGGGATCTTCTCAAGATGCACCTCATCTGCAAGCGACAGCGTCTGCACCACGCTCTCTATGTCGTGGAAGCCGTCAGGCCTTCTGGACAGTATGTCGAGCGTAAGGTTCACCTTAGCCCTTGCCAGGCAGCCAAGCCGGCCCATGCGCTACTAATCCCCGTTACGGCGGCCCTGCGCGAAAGCCGCCGCCATTACGAGAAGAAGGCCAGCCAGGGGATAGTAGAACGGCAGGTACCTCCTGCCTGTCTCGCCTCCCCCAGTCAGATACCCGTAGAGGAAGACCATGGCCGTCAGGACAAGTATCGTCCCTATGAAGAACATAACCGTAGTCGCGGTCCTGCTGAGCTTCATGCTACCTCAACCCCACTTTCAGGATGCCTGGTATGAGAAGGGCGTATTGCTGGAAGAACAGCCACACGCACATGAATACAAGCTGCATCAATGAGTCGAGCCACCATTCGGACCTGCCCAGCCTCATCAGGAAGAACGCTCCGACAGCCGCAGCGAGCGACGCTATGATGTGGAAGTCAGCTCCATATATCTCAGGAAGCGACACGAACAGCGGCGTCCCCTGCAGCAGCATCAGGAACAGGATCATTGCAGCCGCCATGAGTTCGGGGCGGTTTCTCAGGCTGTCCTTGATTCCTGCCTTCTTCATCAGCCAGAGCATGCCCATACCAAGCATCAGCGCCCCTATGTTTACCATGACGTTCATGCCGGCATACAGGAAGGAGAGCGCCATCGTGAAGGCCACATGCCTTGCAGGTGCCGCCTCATCGATGCCCATGATGTAAAGGGGCGTTATCACGGCCGGGTTCACCTGCGACATGAGAAATGCCTGCCTCGGGCCGTCTCCCGTGAACCTCTCGTAGATTACGGCTGCAAGGCCGTCGTCAGTCATCAGGGCCACCGGCCTCATGCCCGCCATCAGGCTATAGTCGAGCCTGTAGGCCGCATCGTCTGCAAACGGTCTCCTCACCCAGGTGTGAGGGCTCCTCTCGGAGTAATCGTGCCATGCGGCGAAAGGCTCCGCGCCGTCGAAGGCAAGCGCCGGGGCCGTCTGATCCTCGGGAAGCTCCACGATCTTGCCCGACCATACCGGCTTTCCGTCCACGAGCTTGGCCATCATGATGTCGGATGTCCTTATGGCCGTAAGCGATTTGATGTTGATATCCTGAGGCCATGCTATATAGACCTCTCCAGGGCCGCCTGCCGCGACGGTGGGATAGCCCCCTGATGCCGTGGTGAAGCTTCCCAGAAGCTCGGATCCGAGCACTTCCATGGTTTCCGGGTCGATCCCCGCCGCATAGATGTTTGCCTCCTCGAAGCCGCTTTCGACCCACACAAGCACAAGGCTTCCCGATGCCCTCTCGAATGCCATGCGCGGGTTCGACATGGCCTTATCCACCTCAGCGCGGGCAAGGTTCGATAATCCCGAAAGCCGGGCCGATCCGCCCCCGAAGGTCACCCGCCCCTTGATTATCTCGAGCGTGCGCCCCCTCCAGTCAGACCAGGCAATCGCAAGCGAACCGTCAAAAAGCTCCACCGCCGCTATATCCCTAATAGGGCCTCCTGCAGTCTCAAGGAGCGTGTCGCCGATCACGGCTGTTCCGTCCGGGCCAAGCTTAGAGTATCTGATGCTGTAGTCGTCCTGGTTGGGCCTTTCGACCCAAAGGACATGGAAACCGCCCGACGCCGAGCTCACCACCGTAGGGGTGATATTGTGCGTCTGCTGCTGGGATACGTCCTTCTGCCACAGAAGCTGCGGGCCGTCCTTCGTCAGCTCGAATGCCCTTGCGACCACCCTCAGCCAATCGTACTCGCCGTCAGAATAGGCGATAAGCACCGTCTTCCCCGATATTCCTGCGGAGAATGCACCCGTCAGCCTTGAGTATTCGCATAGCATCGTCTCCCTGGACCAGCCTTCAGGAGGTATGCCCGGTCCTTCCGGGGTGTCGCCCTCGGCGCTAAGAGCCGCAGCCGGAACAAGCTGCATCAGGACAATGCACGCCGCAATCAGCGCTATTATCGAAAGAGCCCTGCGATGCCTCATGAGCGTCCCCTCCTTCCGTAGCTTGACTTCCAGGAATCAAGACCCACTGTCGGCCTTGCCCCGCTTGCGCCTACGACGCATGCCGCCAGAGCGCATCCGGCCTCCGTCGCACGGCCGATGTCCCCTCTTTCCAGATACTCCGCGGCAAAAGCGGCGGCGAAAGAATCCCCCGCTCCATTTACGTCCACGGCAACTGCGGGGAATGCGGCCCTGCTGCCGCGCTCTCCCTGACTGTCTGCATAGGCGGCTCCATCGGCTCCGAGCTTGATTACCGCGCAGGGGAAGCTTTCAAGAAGCGCATCAAGCATCTTTTGGACTTCTTCCTCTCCTGTAAGCAGCTCCGCCTCCTCCAGGTTGGGCATAATAAGCGAGGCGCCGCGGACCGCATCCATGAATCTCATGACGCCCATGCTTCCGATAAGCGAACACGAGCCGGGGTCCACCGAGATTACGGCATCGCCATCTGAAGCGGCTGCGATCGCCGCTTTTACCGCAGCTCTCGGCGCCTCTTCAATAACGGTGTAGCCTGAGATGTGAACCCACTTCGCGCCCCTGATCTTATCCAAGGGAAGGTCTGCAGCGGAGAATGCCGCATTCGCCTTCCTGTCGCATATCATCTCGCGGCCTGAGCCCCTCCTGCTTCTTACTACGACCGTGCCGGTGGGAAGGGCTGAATCACGGGCTAGAAGCGGCAGGACATTCTCCCTTTCGAAATCGGCTATCGCAGCTTCACCGACGAAATCCGCGCCTACTCGACCCGATATCGCACTAACAAGGCCAAGCCTAGAAGCCCAAACCGCGAAGTTTGCGGCGGAGCCCCCCCAGTTTAATGCAGTCCTTCCGGGAGTGTCGGTGTCCCTGTTCAGCTCCGACGGCTCGTCTATGTATATATCCAGCATGACGTCACCGATAGATAAAACCAAGGCAATCCTCCGATTGTTTTCGATTGTACTTCGCGATGCAAAAATAGCAATCTCTGTTTGTTGTATACCGAGTACCTTGATGCAAATCATATACTATACCTGCGGATTTGGCAAGACCGCCTGTGCAGGGGAGATGCCTGCGTTCAAGCCGACGACGGTTGAACCGGCACACACGATGTGGCCGGAAGCTTCACCCTCACCGCTCCTGATGTGCGCTGGCTTTGAGCATTCACCCCTTCTGCGGGGACTTGCCTGGTAGTATCTTAGACTTAAGCACATGCCTAAGGAGGTGCCTATGCAACTGATCCTACAACTAAGGTCAATCGCCTCGCCATTGCTGGACAATCTGATGTTCTACATAACCCAGCTTGGCTCCACCAAGTTCTACCTGATTGCAGTGCCCGTCATCTATTGGTGCATCAACCGGAAGTCAGGCTACTACATCGGCATGTCGGTGCTTTCCGGCGGCGTCGCCACAGACATAGCAAAGGGAATGGTTAACGCGCTGAGGCCCTTCCAGGTGGAAGCTTCGATGCACGTGAGCGAGGCTTTCCTGGATTCCGCTATCGGAAGCGGGATGCCTTCAGGGCATGCCTTCAACTCGATGGCATTCTGGACTGCCGCGTCCTTCCGCTTCAGAAGGGCATGGTTCTGGGTCCTATCCGCCGCCCTTATCCTTCTTATCGGCTTCACAAGGATATATGGCGGGGTGCATTTCCCCCTGCAGGTGCTCTGGGGATGGCTCGGTGGCGCGCTGACCTCGATTACCGTGGTTATGGCACTTACGCTAGCCGAAAGGCATCTTAAGGGTGGCCTTGCGACCTTCGCCTTCTTGGTCTCCGGAGCATCGCTTCTGGCGTATGCGCTTGTACCATCCCTATCCAAAGGAGGGGAGGACTACATAGGCCTAATTGGGATAATCGGCGGCATGTCCCTCGGCTACCGCATACATGTCAGGTCCATCAGGACGGAGGCGGATGGCCCCTTCATCTCGCAGCTTATGAAGCTCGTACTGGGCTTCGCCGCATTCCTGGCCCTGAAGGAGGGGGCCGACGTCGCCACCTACTCATATCCCGGCCTCCTGCTGCCGCTATACTTCCTCCTCGGCCTCTGGCCGACAGCGGGGGCCACTGCCCTGTTCAAGGCGCTTAAGCTTGAGAGGAGGGCCAGTTGACGGCCGAACGCGCCTGAAACTCAAGGCTCATGGCAACTCAGTACAACCTGTGCAAGAGAAAGCCGCCCTTGGGGGAGCTTCAAGCTTCCAACCAAAGGCGGCTTTGTTGTCCTTAATCTATCCTCTCGAGGTGAGAACCTTGCTGAGGAACGTCCTGGTCCTTGGATTCTCGGGCGAGGCGAACAGCTTCTCGGGCTCGGCCTGCTCTACGATAAGGCCCTCGTCCATGAATGTGACCATGTCACCGACTTCCCTGGCAAAGCCCATCTCATGGGTGACGATGGCCATCGTCATCCCGTCGTAGGCAAGCTGCTTCATCACGTCCAGGACCTCGCCTATCATCTCCGGGTCCAGGGCGGAGGTCGGCTCGTCGAACAGCATGACCTTAGGCTTCATGGCAAGCGCCCTGGCTATAGCAACCCTCTGCTGCTGGCCGCCTGAAAGCTGTGCCGGATAGGCATGGGCCTTCTCCGGGATGCCGACCTTCTTCAGTAGCTCCATGGCCGAATCCTGGGCCTCCTGCCTGCTCATGCCCCTTACCTTGATTGGCGCCAGGGCTATGTTGTCTATGACCCTGAGGTGCGGGAAAAGGTTGAAGCTCTGGAAGACCATGCCCATCTCGCGCCTGACTTCATTTATGTCGACGTGTTTGTCGTTGATCTTCCTGCCCTCGAACATCACATCCCCGGCGGTAGGTTTCTCCAGAAGGTTCATGCAGCGAAGCAGCGTGCTCTTGCCCGATCCGGAGGGTCCGATTAGGACCATGACTTTCCCCTTCTCGATGTCTATGTCCACGCCTTTGAGGGCGTCTATCCTCTTGAACTTCTTATGGAGGCCGCGGACTTCGATAATGTTATCTTTCATCGGTGGCAAGCCTCCTTTCGCTCCACTTCACAAGAAGCGATATGCAGTATGTCATCACTAGGTACATCAGGGTTATCACTATGTACACCTCAAACGGCCTGAATGTCCTCGTGACGGCAAGCTGCCCCTTCCTCAGCAGCTCCTCCATGGATATGACGGCGACTAGCGACGAGTCCTTAAGCATCGCTATGAACTCGTTTCCCAGCATCGGCACGATCCTCTTGAACGCCTGGGGGAAGACCACGTGAAGCATCGTCTGCTTCCTGTTCATCCCGAGGGAGAACGAGGCCTCGTACTGCCCCCTGTCTATCGAGTTGATGCCGCCTCTTACGATCTCCCCGACATAAGCGCCGGAGTTGAAGCTCAGCGCCATGATGGCGGCAAGGCTCGACGGCATGGACCTTCCAAGTAGGGCCGGTATTCCGAAGTACACGAGGAATATCTGGACCAGAAGGGGCGTCCCCCTTATGACGTTTATATATACCGTGGATACGAACTTCAGGGGTTTGTTGACTCCTGAAGCCATCACGCCCATGAAAGAGCCGATGATGAACCCCACACTGACAGCCGCGGCGGTCAGCCACAGCGTCACGAAAGCTCCATTAAGAAGGCTGGGGAAAATCCTCGGTATGAATGAGAAATCCAACATCGGGACCTCCGTATCATGTGGAATAATAATGTGCCACGTTCAAATAATCATACAGGTTATGCTCAATATATGCAACAGACAACGCTGAGCCGCCGGGCCTTTTCGGACCCGGCGGCTCAGCTTAAAGGCCCTTTGCTATATTATTTGAACCACTTAGCGAATATCTTGTCGTATGTGCCGTCAGCCTTGACCTTCTTGAGGCCGGCGTTGAGGTCGGCGAGAAGCTGGGTGTTCTTCTTCGAAATCGCGAAGCCGTAAAGCTCCTCTGTGCACTTCGCGCCGTACTGCAGGTTCGAGAACTGCTGCACATATGCCTTCGCGACGGGCTCGTCTATGACCATCGCATCGACTGCGCCGTTAAGAAGCTCCTGAACCGCAAGGGGGGCCAGGTCGAACCTCTTGACCGTGGCGTTCTTCACCTCGTCGGTCACGACGAAGTCTCCGGTGGTTCCAAGCTGCACGGACACCTTCTTGCCGGTAAGCTCATCAAGGGTGTTGAGGACCTTGTTCTTCTTGGTGGTGACTATAACCTGGCTCGCCTCGAAGTAGGGGTCCGAGAAGTTGACGGACTGGGCGCGCTCGGCGGTAATCGTCATCGCCGATACGATCACATCGTAGTTGCCTGCGATAAGGCCGGGGATTATTCCGTCCCATGCGACTGCCATTATCTGCACGTCATATCCTGCCGCAGCGCCTACCGCCTTTATGAGGTCGATGTCGAATCCGATGATCTCGCCCTTGTCGGTCGTCGACTCAAACGGCGGGAATGCAGGGTCGTTTCCCACCTTTAGCACCTTGTTGGCCGCCTGGGCCCCGCCCATCATAAGGGCGAACGCAGCGATGATCGCTATGATTGCCAGAGTCTTCTTCATCTATTTCTCCTCCGATTCATTAATATTCAGTAAAGTATTTATGATTATACGAATCGGTTTTCATTAAGTCAATAGAATTCGCGATAATTTCCTTAGTTTTCGCATATTGTGTGAATATCCTATGCGCATAAGCATAGCCTGTCCAGAAAATACCCGCATCAAGGTGCAGGAATCCATTCTTCTGCGGCTAAGCTTACATATGTTTACAAAGATGCCGAGCATTCATAGACCCATTTGCCGAACCCTCCGCAGGCGATACGCCGATGACAGGCGGCAGAGGGCAAATCGGCTATCCAAGGAGGCAGGATGAGGTTAGGTTATCATGGCGAAGGCCCGTCGCAGGCAACGAACACCCCGATGATAACGCCGGAGGCGGGCAGTGAAGTAGAAAAGCTGCTTAAGAAGCTCGCACAGTCAGGCGATGTTGACAGCATGCGGGAGCTGGGGGACTTACTTACCACCCATGCCGATGAGGGGTACCTCGCGGAGGGCAGGGTGCGAGAGGGATTGCTCTGGTATGAGAACGCCGCTGCCTGCCTCGACCAGAGGGCCAAGGATTCCTGGGAGGCATTAACCGGAAGGAAGCTTAGGGTTAGAAACCCGAAGTCCAATTATATACTGTTGCATGCAGCCCTTTCGATCCTTACAGTCCTCTGCCTTCTTACCGCAGGGTATCTGAACATCAGCCTTATCGGAGTTTGCGCTGGGCTGTTCGCAGCCTGGCAGCTATCATTGGCGGCTTTTGAGATCTACTATTCACATGAGCTGGCAGCGGCGGATCATAGCAGCGAGAGCCCCTCCAGGTTCTTCAGGCCGGGCAGGATGCTCACGCTGGCACGCCTTGTGACGGGATCGGCGGCATTGATAGCAGGTTATGGTTGGCTCGTCTCGAAAAGCGCCTCGTGGCCTATGCTGATGTTCACCCTTCTGTTCATCATGCTGATGAACGCCATCAACTTCCTGCTCATGCTCCTGACCAAGAGAAGGGTGAGAAACATCCTCAGCAACATGGATGCCGTCGCCGAGCAGATGGGCATCAACAACAGGAGGTTCGCGGAGCTGACTTTCCTCCTGTCCATGTTGTCCAGCCTGGGGGTGCTGTCTTTCGCGACCTATGGGTTCCTGAACTAGCTTATCGCGGGAGGCTCCTCGGTAAGGCGCTTGGCAAGGCAGGCTAGCTTCTCCTGTGGGATCTCCTCCGCCCTCTCGGTGCCCAAAAGGCCAGCTTCAGCAAGGGCATCCGCCAAGGTGCCTGCTTCGGGCCTCAGGGGACTTCCCAGAAGCGCGTTCTTGATGTTCTTCCTTCTGGCCATGAAGGCGGCATCCGTAAATCTCATGAGCCTGTCATAAGTAAGGGAGGACCTGGGCTCCACCCTTTTTATCATCACTACTGCGGATTTTACGCTTGGCACAGGGTCGAATGCGCGTGGAGACACCTCAAAGAGGATGTCGGCGTCATGGTTTGCCCATCTTGCCACCGCAAGCGGGCCGTAGCCATCTTGCCCGGCAGAGGCGCACACCTTTCGGGCGACCTCAAGCTGCAGCATGAACACCATGCGCTTGAACGCGGCCTCCTGGAAGGCCTTCCTTAGCATATCAGTAGAAAGGTAATAGGGCAGGTTTGCGACCAGGACCGCCCCCTCGCCAGATCCGCCGATCAGCCCTCTGAAGTCGACCCTCATGGCATCGTCCTCCAGGACCTCGACGTTTCCCAGCTCGGCGGTCTCCCTTGTAATCTTTGCCGCGAGGGCTTCATCCCTCTCTATGGCCGTGAGCCTTTCCACCTGCCGCGCGAGCGAAAAAGTGATGGCCCCTTTGCCGGGGCCAATCTCAACCGCGATTGTCGGCCGCAAAGCCGTCGCCGCGGCCACTATCTGGGATGCTATGCCCATATCCTTAAGGAAGTTCTGCCCAAGCCTCGTCCCGTGGTTCCATTCCCTGTGATGCATGTCTGTTTCCTGCCGATTCTGCGGGGTTTGCTACTTAGGATCCTCCAGTATGTAGATCCTGACCCGCCTTCTGCCGTAGTTCAGGGCCTCCCTGACGGTGTTGAAGCACACGTCTATCCTGTTGCCCTTGATGGCGCCGCCTACGTCTCCTGCTATAGCGTAGCCATAGCCTTCGACATAGACCTTGCTTCTTAATGGTATCACTTTCGGGTCCACCGCGATGATGCCCGGACCCGCCTTTAGCCCGATGGATGTGAAGCCGTCGGCGTATATCCCGCATGACACCTCGCTCGGCTCATATGCCGTGGCTGTGACCATGAAGGATTTCCTGTAGTAATAGGTGCCTGACTTGGTCGCAAGCTTCTTAAGAGGCGGCTTCGTGCCGTAGTGCACCACCTGCTGCACAGGATCCTTAAGCTTCTGCTCCGCCACCTTGACCTTGGATACCAGCTTGGGGCCTATCCTGGTCTCGACTACAGTCTTGACGAGCACGCCGAGCTCGCCCCTTTTCACTATCTTGGTCTTGCCCTGCTCGAGGGAAGAATCCGCCACCCTCTTGGTGGTGTATGCGGTCTCGCAGGTATAGGTCATCAGGTCCGCCTGGAGTATAGCCCCGTTGTGATATCTTCTGAACGTGAACCCCGGCATGTACTCGGCTGCTTCCTTCCTCTCCAGGTAAGAGAAACGGTCCTGGGTCAGCCACCTTGGGTCCACGCTCGCACTGATGTTCGCGTTAAGCAGCATCGGCCCTTCCACGGCGTCTTCCACGCCGGTGCTGCCGAGCACCACCGAAGACACTGCTACCAGCATCAGCGGCAGGATTATGGCAAAGAGCCTCTTAGTCCTCTCAGTCTGCATAAGTCCCTCCGTCCGTCGATTCCATAGATAAAAGATATGCCAACTTCACTCACGGTGTCAAATTTGCGGTTTGCCGGCAAGCCCTTTGGAGGAATCGCCGGCCTCTGCCGCCAATAGATACACCAATATAACGCCGCGCGGGGCGAGCGCGGCCGGAGGTATCCTCCTATGATACACGACAGGGAGAGGGAAATACTCCTTGAGCTGGTAAGAGTAACAGAGACCGCGGCCTTGAAGGCTGGCAGGTTCATGGGAACCGGGGACAAGAACGCGGTGGATGCAGCAGGCGTCGACGGGATGAGGGGCATGCTCGACCTTGTGAGGATCAACGGCACGATAATCATAGGCGAGGGCGAGAAGGACAAGGCGCCTATTCTCTATAACGGGGAGAAGGTCGGAATGGGCGGGGATGCCGTCGAAGTCGACATCGCCGTCGATCCCGTGGAAGGGACATCCCTTGTGGCAAACGGGATGCCCGGCGCCATATCGGTGCTTGTCGCGGCGAGCAAGGGCTCTCTTATGAAGTTTCCTACGTTCTACGCCCATAAGATTGCGGTGGGCCCTCAGGCCAAGGAGGGCATCAGCATCAACGAGCCTGTGAAGATCAACCTTCATGTGGCCGCCGCCAATCTCGGCAAGAAGGTGCGCGACCTGACCGTCGTGGTCTTGAATAGGCCGAGGCACGAGCCCCTCATCCGGGAGATCAGGGACTGCGGGGCGAGGATAAAGATAATCCAGGACGGCGATGTCGCCGCCGCGATAGCAACGGCGCTTCCTGATACCGGTGTGGACATGCTGCTGGGTTCGGGAGGCGGCCCCGAGGCCGTCATCACGGCTGCCGCGATGAGATGCCTCGGAGGTGAGATACAGTGCAAGATGTACATACCGGACGAAGATCAGAGACAAAGGGCCCTTGATGCCGGCTTCACGGACCTGGAGAGGGTGTTCGCGGCGGAAGACCTCGCAAGAGGGGACGGCCTCATCTTCTCAGCCACCGGAGTGACTGACGGCGAGATGCTCAAAGGCGTCCGCTACATGGGCGACAAGGCCACCACGGAATCCCTGACCATGCGCTACAGGACCGGCACCATCAGAAAGATCATGACCATACATGACATGAGCAGGAAGACAGTGCGAAGCGGCACGGGAAGGGAGCACCTGCTGTAAGGGAAAGGCCCGGCCGCATCATCATGCCGCCGGGCCTTGCTGGCTGATATTTCCCTATTCGCCGAATATCTTCGCAGCGTTTTCATAAGTCGCTTCCGCCACAGCTTCCACTTCCAGACCCCTTATCTCTGCAATCCGCTCCACGACGAGCCTTGTGTATCCGGGCTCGTTTCTCTTCCCTCTGTGCGGTTCGGGCGCTAGATAAGGTCCGTCTGTCTCTGTGAGCAAGTGCGAGAGGGGCACTTTCGCAGCCACCTCGTGGGCCTTCCTCGCGTTCTTGAAAGTCACAGGCCCGGCAAGTGATAAGAGGCATCCAAGCTTCACGTACTCCAAGGCCATATCCCAGCTTCCCGAATAGCAGTGCATGATGAGCCCGGCAAGCTTATGCCGATAAGCCTTCACGATGTCGAAAGTCTCCTGCGCCGCGTCCCTGCTGTGGACTATCACCGGAAGGCTGAGCCTTTCCGCAAGCTCCAGCTGCCAGACGAAGGCCTCGTGCTGCGCCTGCTTTGGAGACTTCATCCAGTAGTAGTCAAGCCCTATCTCGCCTATGGCAGCAGGTTTTCCGGTCACCGCCAGCTCCTCCAGGAGGCAATAGCTTTCCCTGTTATGCTCCTCGCCCTTCTGCGGGTGGATGCCGACTGCGCCCCTTACCATCTCGTATGAGGTTGCCATCGCCAAGGCATCCGTGCTGGATCTGATGTCGTAGCCGGGATTCAATACCCTAGCTACTCCGGCCTCCTCGGCCCTCTGAAGGAGTTCGGCGCGGTCTGCGTCGTACGCGCTGTCATCCAGGTGGCAATGGGAATCGTATATCCTCATGTTACTTGGCGCGGCTTCCGCTGGGCACGGGCCTGTCTATTGTGAGCACGGCCAGCTCCGAATGATCGGGAGTCGACGCCGCAAGGAGCATCCCCTCCGAGACATTGCCTCTAAGCTTCGCCGGCTGTAAGTTCGCCACTAGCACTATGAACTTGCCGACGAGCTCCTCAGGCTTGTAGTGCTTTGCGATGCCGGCCACTATCTGCCTGGGCTTTCCGCCCACGCTCACCTGCAGCTTCAGAAGCTTGTCCGAGCCTTCTATGCGCTCCGCGGCGACTACCTCGGCCGTCCTCAGCTCGATCTTCGCGAAATCGTCTATGGCAATCAAAGGCATGGGCTCGTCCGGAGCCGGGGCTGGTGCTGCGCTTTCTGCCTTCTTGGGGGCTGGCACCGCCTTCTGCCTCACTTCCTCTTCGAGCTTCGCCTTCTTCTCGGCTGCGTCCTTCTCCAGAACCGCCTTGACGTCTATCCTGGGATAGACGGGCTCTCCGCGCCTTACCTCGGTGCCTGGCACCAGACCTCCCCACTTCGCCGCCGAAAGGCCGGCCTCCTCGGGAGTTCCGTCCAGGCCCAGCTGGTACCAGATCTGCGGGGCTCCCTTGGTGAGCACAGGCGAGAACAGTATGGCTGCCACCCTGCAGGTCTCGGCCACGTTGTAGAGCACGGTTCCCAGGCGGGCCTTGCCAGATTCGTCCTTGGCAAGGATCCAAGGGGCGGTCTCGTCTATGTACTTGTTGGCGCGCCCGACGAGCCTTAGGGCCTCGGCGAATGCGCCCTGGAAGTCCATCCTGTCCATGGCGGCCTTGTAGTTCTCGAGGACTTCAGCGGCCAGGGGCTCGAACTCGCGGTCGATGTCCGCAAACTCGCCCTGGATCGGCACGAAGCCGTCGAAGAACTTGCCTATCATCGCAGTCGCCCTGCTTAACAGGTTTCCGAGGTCGTTTGCAAGCTCGGCGTTCGTCCTATGAAGGAAATTGAGCCTCGAGAAGTCCCCGTCCTGGCCGAAGGATATCTCCCTTAGTACGAAGTATCTGATCTGGTCGGAGCCGAACTCGTCGATATACTTGCCTGGGTCGATCATGTTCCCCTTCGACTTGGATATCTTCTCGCCCTCGGCGGTCCACCAGCCGTGGCCGAAGACGGATTTCGGTAGCTCCACTCCCATCGACATAAGAAGCGCCGGCCAAATAACGGAGTGGAATCTGACTATCTCCTTGCCCACGACGTGGAAGTCTGCGGGCCAGTACCTGGCGAACAGGCCGTCCGCCTCATCGGGGAAGCCCAGCTTGGTTATGTAGTTGGAGAGGGCGTCTATCCACACATAGACGACGTGGCCGGGGTCGAAGTCGACCTGGATGCCCCATTTGAACGTGGTCCTGGAGACGCAGAGGTCCTCAAGGCCTCCCTTTATGAAGGCGATCATCTCGTTCTTCCTTGATGCCGGCTGTATGAAATCCGGGCTGTCCTCATAGAGCTTCAGGAGCCTGTCGGCGTACTTCGAAAGCCTGAAGAAGTAGGCCTCCTCCTCGGTCCACTCCACCTTCCTGCCGCAGTCGGGGCAGTTGCCGTTGACAAGCTGGCCCTCAGGCCAGAAGGATTCGCACGGCGTGCAGTACCATCCCTCGTACTTGCCCTTGTATATGTCGCCGTTGTCGTAGATCCTCCTGAAGATCTTCTGCACCCTTTCGACGTGCTCGTCGTCGGTGGTCCTAATGAAGCCGTCGTTGGATATGTCAAGGCGCTCCCACAGCCTCCTGAAGGCCCCCGCTATCCCGTCGCAGTACTGCTTCGGGTCTATCCCCTTGGACTCGGCCATCCTCTCTATCTTCTGACCGTGCTCGTCGGTACCGGTCAGGAAGTAGACGTCGAATCCGGCGAGCCTCTTGTACCTTGCCATGACGTCGCAGGCTATGGTCGTGTATGAATGGCCTATATGAGGCAAATCGTTCACATAGTAGATAGGCGTCGTTATGTAGAATGCCTTGTTCTCCATGGGATACCTCCCGGGGCGTCCTCCGCCTCCGTCAAAATAGGGGCCGGGCCTCATCGGTTGTGGCCCGCCACAATATTTATATGTTAGTTTCATCGCCCTTAACTGTCAAATATACAGGATTTTTGCCTTACATGGCTTGTGCCGGGCGATGATGCCGCAGAATATTTCGTTTGTAAATATATGTATGGATAGCCACAATTTTTGTAATCCTTTATTGTTGTGTTTCATATTGAAAAATCAATTCATTATATGGTAGATTTCACCACAGGACAAAGGAGTGTATCAATGTACAGATTATCGAGCAGGTCAAGGGCGGCATTCCTGATAGCGGCGGTTCTTACGCTTGCTTTTGCTGTTGGCGTATCAGCCTCTGTTAAGTCTACATCGATTCTAACACAGGCCAAGCTTACGAAGTCCGGCGAATTATTCGGGATACAGCACACTTCCGGCTTCGCCTTCACGCTTCCACAGGACCAGGACTTCACCGTTTACGAGGCCAAGGATGCATATGGCCTTCGGAAGCTATATCTGGCATCATCAGCCGGCCCCATCATCGAAATCTCGGCGGTAGTGCTTGATTCGTTCACGCCGGGCGCCCTTGATGCCGTTGCCATGAGCCTTTACAGCGACAGCAGCCCGATGGCGAGCGGCGCAAGGTTCGTGAGCGCAGAGGGGATAGACGGCATACGCTTCATAGTGCGCAACAAGGCAGCGACGACCTCCCAGGTCAGGATACATACTCTCCTGACCGATTACCGGAGGGCGATTATAATAACCGCTTATACCCAGGAAACTGCAATCTCTCAGGCTGAGGCTATCGTAACCTCCCTGATGTCGGCCCTTAAGCTGGACGACAGCTGGGCAAAGGCCGCTCTGTAATCATCTGTGTAAACTGCAACAAGGCAACGGAGGTGTAATCATGAAATCAACCGGCATAGTAAGGAAGGTCGACGAGCTGGGTCGCGTGGTAATCCCCATCGAGCTTAGAAGGACGATGAACATCAACGAGAAGGACGCGCTCGAGATCTTCGTCGACGGAGAGAGGATAATCCTCAAGAAATACGAGCCCGCCTGCATCTTCTGCGGGAATGCGGACGATATGAGAAGCGTGATGGGCAAGAACATATGTCAGGACTGTCTGGCATCCATTAAGTCCATCAAGTAGGGATTGACTAAGGCCCCCGTCAACGGGGGCCTTAGCTTATCCGAAGTATATCGCTTCCGTCTCTGCCGTGTATTTCCCCTGCTCATCATATACCACCAGAGGCTTGGATACTTTAAGCCCCCTGGCTGCGCCCTTCACTGCTGTCACAAGGACCATGGACGGCACGTCGCCGGCCGTGTTGTGGACCGTCCTCATCGCCTTGGGCTCAAGCCCGTTTGCCCTGAGGGCCACCATGATGTCGCAGAGCCTGTCGGGCCTGTGCACGAGGGCGAACCTTCCCTTCGGGACCAGGAGGGCGGCTGCCGCCTCGGCAACGTCATCGATGGTGCACCCTATCTCATGCCTGGCCAGCGCCCTTCTCGATGATAGGCCCTGCATCCCCTCCCCCGCCCTTATGTAGGGGGGATTTGACACCACCAGCGTGAATTTCGCCTTCCCGAGCATCTGAGGCGCATCCTTGAGGTCGGCGTTGACTATGTCGATGCAGCCTTCAAGGTTGTTCGCCAGCACGCTCCTTGATGCCATGTCCGCCGTCTGGGGGTCTATCTCCACCCCGGTTATCCTCTCAGGCTTCCATTTGGCCCAAATGAGAAGGGGGAGTATCCCTGTGCCGGTGCCGAGGTCTGCGACCCGGTCCCTGCCCTTAGCTGCGCAATATGACGACAGGAGCACCGCATCGGTGGAGAACCTGTTTCCCGTCGGCTCCTGGATTATCCTCAGGCCCGACCTCTGTAGGTCGTCAAGCCTCTCATTTGGTTTCAGGAGGGCTTCCCCCGTCGGGGCGTCCGTCCGGCCTTCTGTGCCCATGCCTTCTTCTCCTGCTCTTGAAGTTGGCCCCCTTGTCCGCCGCATCCTGCGCAGGTCCTGCGGGCTTCGCCTCTGTGCCCTGAGGCGCCGTCGCCTGCTTCTCCCTGGGCTGGAACTCCTGCCAGCCCTGCTTGGCCTGCTTTTCAGGAACTGGCTCCCTTTGTGCGGCCCGGTCCGGGCGGCCTTCCGGCTTCATATGGGATGATGCCCTGTCAGCTTCGCCCGCGGCGGGCCTGGCCTGCACTTGCGGCCTTCTTGCCGGTGCGGGCTGCGGCCTTTCATCGCCGCCTCCGATCCTGCCCTGTTCCCTCGGTGCCTCATTGGTGCGATTATGCTGGGATCTCTCCCTCTTCCAGGGTGCTTGCTGCGACTGCGGCCTCGGCTGCATAGGAACGGGCACAGGCGCTGCTATAATAGGTGCCACCGGCGCAGGGTCTCCGCCTCTCGGCTCCTCGGTCTCTGCGACCAGGACGCCCTCCTCATCTTCAAGGGCCACAACCGGACCGGGGATCAACTGCTCGCAGCCTATGCAGACCGCAGCCTCCTCGGCAGGGGGTTCGCCCGCGCATATGGCCTGCTCTGACTTCGCCGCAAGCTCGCGCCTTCTTGCCTGGCGCGCATCGTTGTCATACATGCCGGATTCGTACTTCAGGCAGCACATGAGCCTTCCGCAGATGCCCGATATCTTGGCCGGGTTCAGGGACAGGTTCTGCTCCTTGGCCATCTTGATGGACACCGGGTCGAAGTCTCCGAGCCAGGTAGTGCAGCACATGGGAAGCCCGCAGGGGCCCAGCCCTCCCACCAGCTTCGCCTCGTCTCTTACGCCTATCTGCCTAAGCTCTATCCTCGTCTTGAAGACAGAGGCAAGGTCCTTCACAAGCTCCCTGAAGTCGACCCTGCCTTCGGCCGTGAAGTAGAATATTATCTTGCTGTTGTCGAATGTGTACTCAGCTCCGACCAGCTTCATCGGAAGGTTGTGCGCCCTTACTTTCTCGTGGCATACCTCAAGCGCCCTGGGCTCCTTCGCCGAGTTCTCCTGGGCATGCCTGAGATCCTCCTCGGTAGCCGCCCTCATGATCTTCTTGAGCGGCTGGACTACGTCCTCCTCCTGCACCATCTTGCCGGAGATGACGATGTCTCCCATCTCGACTCCCCTTACGGTCTCGACGATGGCCTTCTGCCCTACCTTGAGCTCCAAATCGCCCGGGTCGAAGAAGTAGATCTTCCCCGCCCTCTTAAACCGGATTCCAGTTATCTTAACCAAATTCAGGCATCCTTTCAGATAGAGTGTCCGGCGACCAGGAACGTGGCCTCATCCAGGGCCAGTCGGAAGTTCGCGTTCGCCCAGGCGGCCGTAGCCAGCTTGTCGGCCCTGTCCGCCCTCCTAAGCCACGTCTCACCGTCCGCTTCCTTCGCCGCTTCGGCAAGCTCTGCCGTCCTGTCGCAGTTGATTACGGCATCCTCAGGGTAGCCGAGCGCGATGTACGCCAGGTCCTTCAGGAATGCCGCCACGAATTCTATTATACCGCCTCCGGAGGCAAGGCGCCCCGCCTCCCCGTCCGGGTCCGCCGGTCCCGATGCGCCGGGGAGCCCCTCATCAAGGGCAAGGGCCCCTATGCCCTGTATGTTGTCAGCCGCCGCCTGGGCTGCAAAGGGCCCGCCGGCCTTCGCCGCCTCAAGAAGCTCGTCCAGTAGGGCCTTCCTCAGAGGCTCGTAGCAGCTATCGGTCCCCATGGCAAGAGCCCTTCCGGGCAGGGATTCCGATGCCCGTGCAAGGTATGACGCCTCCTCGGCGCCTATGCCGAGCCTGTCCGACAGCCATTCTTTCACCGCTTCAGGCGAGGGCCTCAGAAGCTTGACCTGCCGGCACCTGGAGATCACTGTGGGAAGAAGGTCGTCCGGGGAGGGCGCAGTAAGCACGATCACAGAATCTCCCGGAGGTTCTTCAAGCACCTTTAGCAGGGAGTTGAGCATGCGTTCCTCCATCGTGTGGACGTCTTCGATGACCCAAAACTTCCTCTTCGCCTCATTGGGCTTGATGTAGATGTCTGCGATCATCTCCCTGACGTCGTCTATCTTTATGGAGGCTTTCGAGGACCTTACCTCGGCTCCCCTCTCTTTCCTTACCGAACGCGTTGGCCGCTTCACATTGAAGTCCACGAACACTTCTTCCTTCATCTTCGTGCAGCTGGGACACTTCCCGCAATAGCCGAGCGGCCCTTTACGCGTCCCGGTGCAGTTGACGGCCGTGGCGAACCTTTCGGCAAGCTCGGCCTTGCCTATGCCCCTGGGACCCCACAGGAGGTATGAATGAGAGACCTCCCCTCTGGCGATGTCGCCTTCGAGCAGGTCTAAGGCCTTTGCCTCCAGAAGGAAGCCCTCAGATCTCATATCACCTGCACCCTTCCTGCCTCATGCCCATCGCGCCCAGGACTATGTCCAGGACCTCAGCCCTGACTTCCTCGGCCGAGTTCGCCGCCGCGTCAACGACTCTGATTCTTCTCGGCTCACCTGCCGCCATGTCGAGATAAGCCCTCCTGACCCTCGCATGATAATCCAGGTCCCTGGCCTCTATCCTGTCTATCTCGGCGTTGGAGCCGGCCCTTGAGCGCCGTACCCTGCCTATTCCGGTCTGGGGGTCCACGTCCAGCAGTATGGTCAGGTCCGGCTTCAGGCCTGCCACGGCGATGTCGTTTGCGGCCTTCACGGCCCCCATCCCCACGTTCAGTGCAACTGCCTGGTAGGCATAGCTTGAATCCACGAACCTGTCCGATATTACCACCTTGCCGGCGGAAAGGGCCGGCTTAAGCACCTCGAATACGTGCTGAGCCCTATCAGCGGCATAAAGCAGGGCCTCCGCCTCGGGCCCCATGCCCTCTGAGGTGTGGGAGAGGATTATCTGCCTTACCTTGCGGCCTATCTCGGTCCCGCCCGGCTCCCTAGTCAGCAGCACGTCAACGCCCATCTGCTCCAGCGACTGGGCCAGAAGCCTTGCCTGTGTCGACTTGCCGCAGCCGTCCGGCCCTTCGAATGTTATGAACATAATGCCCTCCTAAGCGGCATGGCCGGCCTACTGCCTTACGACCCTGATGCCGAAATCCTCCGAGCCTCTTAGCCCCTTGATGAAATAGCCCGAGCGCGCAAGGTCTATTATAAGGACCGCCTTCTCTGCTGTTATCTCCTCGCCCGGAAGTATGGTCGGTATCCCCGGGGGATATACCGAGACGGTCTCCGATGCGACGTAGCCGACGGCCTGGGTGAGAGGCACAGTGTCGCTCTCCTTGAAGGCGGCCTCCCTCATCGTCATCCTCACCGGGCTCGGCTGCATCGCCAGCATGGTTGCCGCGACCTGCCTTCCCAGCCTGGAGCGCTTCGAGGGGTCGGCCTTAAACCTGGTGCTTATGTCCTTCAGCGCGTCGAGAAGGGCCTTCATCGTAACCTCGTCGTCGGCCACGGTCTGGATTATGACGACGTTCTCAAGGTCTGCCATCTCTGCGCACACTCTATACTCGTTTCTCAATATGCTGTCGAGCTCAATTCCGGAAAGTCCTAGGTCCGAGCCCGATACCGTGATCCGGAGCGGGTCAATGATCGTGTCGTTTATTATCCTTATGCCCTTGAGCCTGGAGGCCTCTCTCCTGAACTCCTTGTTTAGCCTGTACTGCCTGTCCACGATCTCCCTGCCGCTTTCCCCCATAAGGTATGCGGTTAGGTCGAGCGTCGCCATTATGATGTACGAGGGGCTAGTAGACAGCAGCAGGGCCACCATCCTGGACGCCTTGTCCGCGTCTGCCAGAGATCCCTGAAGGTGCATCCATGAGCCGCCAGTGTATGCCTGAAGGGTCTTGTGGGCGCTCTGGACGACGTAGTCGGCCCCTGACTCTAGCGCAGAATCGGGCATCTCGGAATGGAATCCTATGTGGGCCCCGTGCGCCTCGTCCACCAGGACAGGTATGCCCTTCTCGTGGCAGAGCCTAACCACCTGCTTTATCTCGGGGCACATGCCGTAGTAGTTGGGCCTGGTTATATAGCAGGCGCATATGTCGTCGTGGGCATCAAGCGCCTTCTCGTATTCGGCGAACGGGACTCCCCTAGTCACGCCCCACTTAGGGTCGACGTCAGGGTACACGAAGACCGGCTGGGCCCCGGACATCACAAGGCCGCTGAAGGCGGACATGTGAGCATCCCTAGGCATTATTATCTTCTTTCCCGGCCCCGAGTTGGTAAGAAGCATCGCCTGCACGCCCGATGTGCTTCCGTTGGTAAGGAAGAAGGTCCTGTCGCACTTGAACACCCTGGCGGCGTTCTCCTGGGCCTCCTTTATCGGGCCTGACGGAGCAAGCAGGCAGTCGATGTCGGGCTGCTCGGTCAGGTCTATCCTCATGGCATAGTCCCTCAGCCACTCGAATATCTCCTTGGGATAGGCTTTGCCCGCCTTATGACCCGGCACATGGAACTGGTAAGGGTCCATGTCCGCGTGCTTCCTCAGCGCCTGGAACAGTGGAGCGTAGATGTTGTCTAGGTCCATTTTGGGTACAAAACACCCCCTTGCTTATTGACATAGAACATATGTTCGGTATAATTATATCAGAGACTGCGAGGTGATGACGATGTCAAGGATTCCGGTTAAGGCCAGCGCTTATACCGACGCTTTCATAGGGCCGGACGGCACCGTAAACACATGGTCTTTGATAGTGGACCAGGACGGCAACACGCTTTCGGAGGAAGTCGCCCCAATATCGTCCGGAAGGCCCAACCTTAGGTCGGCTAGGCTAGACGCCGTGAGGCTTGCCATGCAGTCCGCCTTCTCCTCTGGCATAAAGGACCTGGAGCTCTATCTGCCCGACGCATCCCTTGCCATGGAGCTCGAGCACCGCAAGCCGGTCGAAAGGTCCATAATGACGCACTATCTTATGGTGATGGCCATGAGGCACGCCTTCAGGAGCGCGACCTTCAAGCCCGGCACCATGCAGACCATCGGCAAGCTTAGCCTAGGCCTGGCGTGATCATCTAATCGCCAGGCTTCTGCCGGCCATCGCGGCCGGCTTTTCTATTCCGAAGGCCTCCAGTATCGTCGGCGCGACATCGCCGAAATTTCCGTCGGACCTTAGCTTCGAGTAATCCTCCCCGATGACGATGAAGGGCACCGGGTTCAATGAATGCGCGGTCGACATCTCTCCGGTCGCCGGGTCCTTCATCTCGTCGGCGTTGCCGTGGTCCGCCGTTATCATGACAGTCCAGCCCATGGCCTTCGCCTTCTCCACTACCCTTCCCACGCAGAAGTCAACTGTGCGCACCGCCTGGACCGCCGCCTCATATACTCCCGTGTGGCCAACCATGTCGCAGTTTGCGAAGTTGACGGCTATGAAATCGTACTTCTCCGACCTGAGCGCCTCAACTACTGTCTCGGCCACCTCATGCGCGCTCATCTCGGGCTTCAGGTCATAGGTCGCCACCTTCGGGGACGGGACCATGATGCGGTCCTCCCCTTCGAACGGCTCCTCCCTTCCGCCGTTGAAAAAGTAAGTGACATGGGCGAACTTCTCCGTCTCGGCGGTGTGCAGCTGCCTTAAGCCGTGCCTCGACAGCGTCTCCGAAAGCCCGTCAGCAGTGTCCGGCTGAGAGAATGCTATCTTGTATCCCGGCTCCTTCAGATAGTCCATGAAGCACACATAGTGCACCTTCGGGGAGGCCTCCCTTTCGAAGGCGTTGAAGCCGGGCTCGTTGAAGGCCCTTGTGATCTCCCTTGCGCGGTCGCCCCTGAAGTTGAAGAAGATGACAGAGTCGCCGTCTTTGACCGTGCCGATAGCGGCGCCGTCGTTGAAGATGACGGTGGGTACTACGAACTCGTCGCTTACCCCCTCCTGGTAGGATGCTTCTATGGCCTCGGTCGCGTGGGCCGCTATCCTTCCTCTTCCGAGGACCATCGCGTCCCAGCCCTTCTTAACCCTGTCCCACCTGTTGTCGCGGTCCATGGGATAATACCTGCCGGATACGGTGGCGATTCTGCCAAGGCCCTCGCGCTTCAGCATTGCCTCCACGTCTGCGACCTGGTCCCTTGCGCTTCTGGGGGCCACGTCCCTTCCGTCAAGGAAAGCGTGTATGAACAGCTCCTTGACGCCCCTGGCCTTTGCAAACCTGACAAGCGCCTCGACGTGCCTTGTATGGGAGTGAACCCCTCCGGGGGAGAGCAGGCCCATAAGGTGCACTGCGCCGCCCGAGCCCGTTGCCGCGTCGAATGCATCATGGAGCACCTTGTTGTTATAGAACTCGCCGCTTTCCACAAGCCCGTCTATGTAGGCGAGCGCCTGCGGGACTATCCTTCCGGAGCCGAGGCACAGATGCCCCACCTCGGAGCCGCCCATCTGGCCGTCGGGAAGGCCTACCGCCCCTCCGTGGGCGGGTAGCGTGCAGTATGCGTTAAGGTCGGAATAATGGGTGACGTTGGGTGCGTTGACGGGGTTTATGGCGCTGTCGGCGAGCTTCTTGGGTACGCCCCAGCCGTCCATTATGACTAGCATCACTTTCTTGCCTGCGTTCATTAGATCACCTTCCGTTTCTATAGGCGGGGGCGTCAGACGGCTATGCCGAACGCGTCCCATAATATCTCGGGGAGGACCGCCTCCGAGTTGGTCCTGGCCGCTGTCTTCTTCGCTATCCTCTTGATCTCTTCCTCTGCGTTGGCCACGGCATAGGACATGCCGGATTCCATTAACATCTCGGCATCGTTTGGCGCATCCCCCACGGAGACGACATCTTTCAGGTCTATGCCCATTATCTCGCATATCTCCTTAAGCGCGTGCCCTTTCGATGCGTCCCTGTTCAGAAACTCCACGAAAGGAGGGCCGGAGACTATCACCTTGACCTCAGGGAAGGCGGCCGACGCCTCCTGGGCAAGGGAATCGCGCTCCTCTTCGGTGCAGATGTATAGGACATTCGCCACCCTGACCGATTCTCTTGCATCCATCAGGAATCCGGCCATGTCGCCGGTCTCCACGGTGGGCACGCCTTCGAGCCTTTCAAGCGCGAAGATCCTTGGGTGGTCCCTGTTCGCCACGTAATGCCTGTCGTCCATGGAAAGGACCGGTATCAGGCCGCGTTCTTGGGCCCAGATGACGGACCTGATGGCGACGTCGGTGTCTATGAGGTGCTCCGCTATCATCCTCTCCGTACCGAAATCATATATGTTCATGCCGTTCTGTAGGATGACCGGGGCGTTCGGCCCCAGCGTCCTGACGATCTTGTCGGCGGCGGCCTTTCCCCTTCCCGTAGCTACGGTGAAGATTATCCCCTCTTCGACGGCACGCCTTGCCGCAAGCAGGTTGCCCTCCGGAATCTCATGCGCCTCGTTAAGGCACGTGAAATCCAGGTCTGTGACTAGCATCCTGTAAGGCATCTTTCCTCCTTTGGAAAATCTCGGCGCGGGCCGTAAGACACGATGCCCGCGCCGTCGCAACTCCTTTACTATTTTATCAATGACCGGGACAGTATTGTAGTGCAAATAAGCTGTGCAGATACCCCTGCCCCAAATACGCCCGGGCTTAGAGCGTCTCAAATGCGGATGATGCGGCATCTAGGCCTTCTTAAGCTTGCCGGATGCGCCACTTCTGTCCGTTTCGCCCTTATGATGTATAATTGCTTTGATATGCTTAAAATAGCTACGCATCGGAGGTAGGCTCATGATCTTCAGGGACAGGGCGGACGGCAAGGCGATGAGGGTCCCCAACTACAAGAAGCTCAACCCCTATATGTTCCCCTCGAGAGACGAATCTGTCCTGTACTGTACCGACAGGTTCAATATGGAGGAGGCCATAGCGATGCTGCTTGAGATAAACAGGGGCAAGCAGCCGGAAGACAGGATCAACCTCTTCCATGTCATACTGACCTCCCTTCTTCGCACCGTCGCGCAGAGGCCCATACTGAACACATTCGTGGCAGGCCAGAGGTACTACAGGAGAAACGAGATAATCTTCAGCTTCGTGACCAAGAAGGAGATAACCGACGAGGGCATGGAGTCGTTCGTGAGGATTCCCCTGAAGCCGCAGGATTCTCTGCTGGATGTCACAAGGAAGATAAGGGAGGCCGTATCCCGCGGCAAGAGCGAGGCGGGCAATACGACCGAAAAAGAGATAGACATAGTGATGGCGCTTCCCAGGCCCTTCATCAAGGCGTTCATGTGGCTGTATCGCTTCCTCGACTATCATAACCTCCTGCCGGGGGCGATGATGAAGACGGACCCCATCTACTCGACCGCCTTCTTCACCAATCTCGGAAGCATCGGGATGGATTCGATATACCATCACCTCTACAATTGGGGGACATGCTCGATATTCATCTCCGTGGGTAAGCTTAAGAAGGCCCCTATCTTCGAGACGCGGTCCGGAGACATGAAGATAGCCAGCGTGATAGACATGAAGATGACCCTGGACGACAGGGTGGCAGACGGGGTCTACTATGGAAACTCCCTGAAGCTCTTCAAGGACTTCATTGAGCACCCCCGACAGCTTCTAGAGCAGGCGGCGCTAACTGAGGGGCAGATAAGGGAGCTGGACTTGAAGGACTGACAGAAGGTGCGGGGGAGTATAAGGCGACGCCCGGGGGCTTCAAGCTACCGGGCTTTTTTATGTCCTTGCCGGCGCGAAGGATTACAGGCCGCGGATACGGAAACTATAATGGAGCCATGAAGGATGCGGGAGGTATCTGCCATGCTGTTTCGAAACCGCCCCGACGGGACCTACTTCAAGGTGCCAAGCTTCAAGAGAGTTTTAACCTATACTTGCGTCACCAGGGACGAGTCCTGCCTTTATTACAAGGACACCCTGCTTATGGACGAAGCCATCTCCATGCTGCTTGACAGAAACAGGGGCAAGGCACCCGAAGACAGGGTGACCGTGCTTCATCTGATAATAGCAGCCTATCTGCGGACCGTGGTGGAAAGGCCCCTTCTGAACACCTTCGTGTCCGGGCACGACTTCTACCAGAGAAACGAGATATCGTTCAGCTTGGTGGCTAAGAAGCAGCTGTCGGACGAGGGGGTAGAGGGCCTTGTGAAGGCCAGGTTCAGACCTGAGGACACACTGGAGGACATATCCCGGAAGATGAGGGCCTATATCGTCGAAAGCAAGAGCGATGCCGGAAGCAGCTCCGAAAAGGAGATCGACTTCCTCATGAAGCTGCCGAAGCCCATCATCGGGGCCTTCATGTGGGCCTATAAGCTGCTGGACGCACACAACATGCTTCCGGGCTTCATGATAGACACCGACCCGTCATACAGCACCGCCCTTGTGACGAACCTGGGCAGCATCGGCATAGACGGGGTGTTCCACCACCTGTTCAACTGGGGCAACAGCGGCATCATCATGGCGATCGGCAAGATCAAGAAGGCCACCGTGACAGACGCAAGGAGCGGGGAGGGAAGGACTGCAAGCGTGCTCGACATATATCTCACCTTGGACGACAGGCTGGCCGACGGCACCTATTACGGCAACTCGCTGAAGGTCTTCAAGCACTATATGGAGAATCCGAAACTGCTGTTCGACCCCCCCTCCTGGAGCAGGGAGCAGTTAGAGGCGCTCAAGCTGAAGAAGAGATAGAAAGCGGACAGGGGGCATATCCTTCGATAGCCCCCTGTCGCATTAATGCATATGTGTATCCGCTACCTTGAGGATCTGCCCTTCTGCACCACCGATACGATTGAAGGGATGAGGGCAAGCTGTATCGCAATGCCTGGCAGGCTTCCCGTGAACGCCGCAAGGAAGAACTTCCATGCCGAGGGAAGCTTCGCCCCGAATGCTACGACTAGGACCCACACAGCTACTGAAGCTGCGGCCCGTCCAAGCACCATGGCTCCCACAAGGGATATCGTCCTGTCGAGCTTCAGCTTTCTTGAAAGCATGCTCGCCGCAAGCGCATAGGTCGCAAGTTCAGCCATCATGAAGGGAAGCACTGGAAATGCCGGCGGCATGCCAGTTATGACGGTGCTCAAGGCGGGAGTAATCAGGCCTACCATGAGAGCATAGCCCGGCTCGAGGAAGAATGCTCCCATCAGAATAGGGAAATGCATCGGAAGGAAGAGCGTTCCGGCGTTCGGCACCGAATGCAGAAGCCTCGGGATGACTAGCGCTAGGGCTATGGACATAGCCGATATGGTAAGCTGGCTGGTCCTGTTGGAAGACATGTGATACCTCCTATGGATTATGAAAAGAGCCTGATCATTGTGATCAGGCTCTTTATATGCCCTTTGGCAACCGCATAAGGCTTGGGACTTAAGAGGTTGATGTGAAGCCTT
>CAZHKX010000001.1:62595-67667 GCA_964532805.1 uncultured Clostridia bacterium | reverse complement strand
CGTTGTAAGATAACCGCGCTCCGAGCCGGAAGACCTAAGGCTGAAAGCTATGGGCATCCGGCCGATAGGGCCAGGGGGGAAACGCCCTGACCTCCCTTTTGGAAAGGAATGCGGCAGGCTTGATTGTTCATGCCGTGCCCTTCCTTGTTCAGGACGGGCACGGCTTTTTTACGGAGGTATCAAGCCACGATGAGAAGGATGCTTTCAATAATTCTAGCAGTAGCCGCAATCGCCGCCGTCTCGGCGGTCGCCCTTGCAGGGGGTAAGGCACCCAGCATCCGGCTGACCGACAGGCTCGGCACATCGCAGACCGTGGAGCTGGATTCGTTGCCACAGCTTAGTTACCTGGCATCTTATAAGAGGTCTTCGGGCACTATAGTAGGGCCTTTCACATACACAGGCCCATCGCTGAACTCAGTGCTCTCTCTGATGGGGGGCATTAACAAGGGTGACGCGGTGCAGCTCATTGCCAGCGACGGCTACAGGATGAGCCTCACATATGAGCAGGTCAACGGGGAAGTGACTGTTTACAGCGATAAGGGCGAGGCGCTTGATGAGTTCGTAAGGCCCATCATGGTGCTCGCCACGTCCTCGGACAATCCTTCTGAAGACGGCATAAGGGCGGTCTTCTCCGGCCCTGCCAGCCCGCTAACCGATGGGCACACGTGGGTGAAGGATATCGTGGAAATCAGGGTCATCCCCATGGTCAAGGAGTGGATGCTAGAGCTTAAAGGCGCAGTCTCGGCGAAGATGGACAGGTCCACTTTCGAGAGCCTGGCAACCTGCCCGGCGTCACCCCATCCGGGAGAGCAGCACGCATCGGCTGCCGGATCTTACGCCGGGACCCCGCTCTGGACGCTGGTGTCCGTGGTAGACAACGTAGAGCCGGAAAACTCCCACTACACCTTCGACAGGCAGCTTGCCGCGAAGGGCTATACGGTAAGGGTGACATCCGCGGACGGTACCTTCCTGGACATCAGGTCTCAGGATATGGCAGACGACGGCGGCTATATAGTGGCGTTCACCAAGGACGGGCACATGCTGGGCAATGACGAAGGGCCCCTCATGCTCACAGGGGCAAAGGTGCAGAAGGCGATATTCAGGATAGTCTCGATCGAGCTTATCGGTCTGGGCAATTAGGAGGTAAGGCAGATGACAAGGAAGGTATTTGCGGCGGTATTACTAGCAGCGCTGGCACTTAGCATCTCGGCAATTGCGGCCGGCCCCTCTCTAAAGGTATCCAAGGGCGATGCTGCAGCGGTCACAGTGGACCTTTCGACCCTGGAGCAGGTTTCCGGCAAGGCTTATTACAAGAACTCCAAGGGGGTGCTTTCGGGTCCGTTCAGCATCAAGGGAGTGAGGATCTCAGACGTGCTTAAGGCCTCCGGCGGCATAACCGAAGCGGAGAAGCTGATAGTCACATCGTCCGACGGTTATGTGACCGAGCTCTCTTTCGCCCAGGTGATGGGCAAGATGGATATCACGAGGGCGGACGGAAGCGCCGAGACCGAGAAGGTTGAAGTGATTCCCGTGATCATAACATGGTCTGAGCCTGCGATGGAGAAGGACCTGCCCAGGCTCTCCTTCATAACCAAGGACGGGCATGTCACCGAGAGCAAGTACTGGGCGAGGAATGTTGTCGAGCTCAAGGTGGCCCCGGCGAAATAGGGAAACATCAGCGGAATCCACAGGCGCGCCCCCTTTTTGCGGGGGGCGCTTTCTCACATCTTCAGCCTCAAAAAGGTTATAATTTATCTGTTAGGAAGCGCATCCCAAAGGCAGGCAGCATGCCCTGCCGTCACTTCAGGGAGGTGCCCGGATGGCAGAATCCCTTAGAATCTCGATAATCCAGATGGGAGCCTATGATATGCTGAGCCCCCATCATTCGGACAACGAGATGTTCTACATGATAGAGATGGAGAAGGACTTCAAGCCCGACATCATACTCCTGCCTGAGTGCGCCTGGCCCGGCTATTTCCTTTCAGGCTGGGATTATGCGATGCAGGAGAAGTCTGACGATGTAATGGGCCGCCTGGCAGGCGCGGCAAGGAGGCTCGGCTGCTTCATCGTCGCCGGCCTTCCCGAGCCGGACAAGAGCGAGCCTACGGCGCAGGCCCTCCCGTTTAACGAGCAGTGGATGCAGCCCGAGGCATGCCCGCTCTATAACTCCGCGATCGCCTGGAACAAGCAGGGGAAGGTCGTGGCAAGAGGCAGGAAGGTAAACCTCTGGCACTTCGACGGCAGGTGGTTCGGTAAAGGGGAGGCTCCTGCCTCGTTCAGGACCAGATGGGGCAAGGTGGGCCTCATAGTCTGCGCGGACGCAAGGCTTCCCCAGCTCATCGAGACCCTGGCGGAGGACGGCTGCAGGCTCATACTTAACTGCACGAACTGGGTGACGAGCGGTCCGGACAGGGCCAAGCTCACTAACCCCCAGGCCGACTACCTCATAAGGGTCAGGGCGGCCGAGAACAACCTCTGGATAGCCTCGGCCAACAAGGCTGGCCTTGAAGACGGCTTAATCGCCTTCTGCGGGGGCTCCCAGCTTGCATCCCCCGAAGGGGTAACCGTAGCCAGGGCCTCCTCCGACAAGGTGGAGGTATTGAGGGTGGAGATACCCCTGGATGCCCAGGGAAGGATAGAGCTTCCTGAACCCAAGGTCGAAAGAATCAGGAATGTGGCGGAATACGACGCCTCGGTTGCGGGGCTCTCCTCATCAGGCGCAGGCGCCTTGAAGGCGGAGGGGCAGTGCAGCATCGCAGGCGCACCACAAGCCTCTCGCCATCCTTATGTTGCGATAGTGCAGCAGTCCCCGGATTCGGCGGGGCAGCCGGGAACGGGCCTTGTCGCAAAAGCCCAGATTAGGAGGCTCGCCGCCAAGATAGAGGCGCTGGAGGCGGATATCGTGGTCTTCTCGGGCACTTTCGCCGCGATGCCGGGCGCGGACCCGCAGGCGGCAGGGCTCATTGATGAGGCCGCTACCAGGGGCAAGATCCTCGTGGTGCCGCATGGAAGGTGCTCGAAATGTGGAAACCCCATCGGCGGCGCCGACGTCATATTCAACGGGCAATCCATCGAACAATACGGCGCCCTTGCCAGGCGCGAATCCACGAGAGGGTGCCCGAGGTGCGGATACGGGGATTCGGTGGCGCTGGCGCCTGTCGTGGAGACACCGTTCGGCCCGCTCGGCCTGCTTCTGGGCAGGGAAGGCCACGAGCACAGGCTAGTTGCGAACCTGGCCGGCATGGGTGTGGGCATGTTCACTTGGATAACATCGGGGCTTGTCTACGAGCACGAGATCGTGACGAGGGCCAGGGCCATGGAATCAAGGGTGTGGATGGCTACGGCAAACCCCTCCAGGTTCAAGGCCAAGGGCGAGGAGGTCGGCTTCAGATCGGGGCTCAGCCTTATCGCGGAGCCGGACGGAAGGGTCGCTGCGTGCGCCTTCCCGGACGAGGAGCAGATGATATCCTCTTACATGGACCTATGCCTTACCCTTAGGCAGGAAGTGGTGCCGGGCACCCTGGCGACGAGATAGACTGGAGGAACATGGTTTGCGCAGGATTCTGACGGTTGCGGTTATGATTGCTGTTCTCCTTTCGGCTGTAGGTGGAGCCGCCTCCTACAAGCCTAGGGTAGTGGCGCTAAACGGCGTCACGGGCCTTGGTCTGGCCGAACTACTGGGCGATGCGGATTATGAGGTCGAGGTCGGGAAGTCTGCAGATGTAGCGGTGGCGAGGCTCAACACCATGGGAGCGGACGCCGCGGCCCTTCCTGTATCCACTGCCGCGCTTCTTAGGAACAAGGGCACGGCCATAAAGCTTGCCGCCATAACCAACTACGGTTCCCTATACATAGTCTCCTCTAAGCCTGGTGCGGACCTCGCCTCCGCCGCGGCGTCCTTCCTGGGTGTGCCCGGCAAGGGCACGATGCCGGATGTGATCCTGGACATCCTTCTGGCAGGGAAGAAGGCCAAGGGCACAGGGGTGCAGTACTATTCGTCGCCTGCGGAGCTTGCGAACCTTCTTGCAGCTGGCAGGGTGGAATCCGCCCTGCTGCCCGAGCCGTGGGTGAGCCAGGTCCTTTCGGCGAACAAGGAGCTCAGGATAACATATGACCTGCAGGCGGGATGGAAGTCCGCATATGGGGCTGATTACCCTCTAAGCTGCGTGGTCGCCACCGAGAGCTTCATTAAGGAGCATCCGGCGGAGTATGCGAAGCTTCTATCTGATATAGAGAGAAGCGTTAAGTGGGTTACAGAGAATCCTGCCAAGGCCGCGCAGATAGCCGAGGAGAGGCTCGGCATGTCGAAAGCTTCGACCGAGGCTGCGATACCAAGGTGCAACTTCAGATACCTGGACGGGGCAGATGCCAGGCTTTCGGCATTGTCGTTCTATGAGAGGGCCTTTTTGTCATCGGCCGCATTGATCGGAGGCAAGCTCCCTGATGAGGCTTTCTACACGGGGCACTAGGACCGGCCCTGCAATCGGAGCAGCAATAATCCTTATCGCCTGGTGGGCGGGCTCCGCAATCATCAGAAGCCCGCTGATTCTTCCGTCGCCTCCTGAGACTTTCAAGGCCCTGATCCGGATTGCGGCAGAGCCATCGTTCCCATCGGATATCGCTGCCACCGCCCTTAGGGTGGCTTACGCCTTCATCCTGTCCCTTGCTTGCGGAACGGCTGTAGGGGCTGCATCCGGCCTCAGCGGCGCGCTCAGGT
This sequence comes from uncultured Clostridia bacterium, assembly GCA_964532805.1. Taxonomy (GTDB): domain Bacteria; phylum Bacillota; class DTU025; order DTU025; family MWDF01; genus MWDF01. Next base: position 62,950 of record CAZHKX010000001.1, on the reverse strand, counting down.
CTACGCTGTCGCCCATCATGGCCGCGCTTCGCACCGTGCCGTTCATATCGCTGTCGGTGCTGGCCTTGGTGTGGTTCAAGTCGGGGGCAGTCCCGGTCTTCGTCGCCTTCCTGATGGCATTTCCGCTAGTCGCCGGCATCGTCTCGGAGGCAGTGGCGTCTGTGGATGATAAGCTCATCGAGCTATCCAGGGTGTACAGGGTGCCAAAGACCAGGATGCTGAGGTCGCTCTACGCCCCGTCCTTGGCGCCGTACCTGGTCTCGGCCGCTGCACAGGCGATGGGAGTCAGCTGGAAGATAGTGGTCTCGGCTGAGGTGCTCTCCATCCCCAAGGCTGGAATCGGCTCGGGCATGGA
>CAZHKX010000001.1:0-62585 GCA_964532805.1 uncultured Clostridia bacterium | reverse complement strand
ACTGCCAGGGCATTTCTGGACACACCTGGGCTTTTCGCGTGGACCCTGCTGCTGGTGGCCTTCGGATATGCGACGGACCTTCTGCTTAACAGGCTCATGAGGGCATCCTTCAGAAGGAAGGGGGCGGGGGCGTGAGCCACATCTCGATCAAGGGGCTATCAAAATCCTTCGACGGCAAGCCCGTTTTCACAGGGCTCGATTTGGAGGCCGAAGCCGGACGCATGACGGCCATCCTCGGACCTTCCGGAAGGGGCAAGACGACCCTGCTTCGGATACTCTCCGGGCTTGAGCGTCAGGACGCAGGCAGCGTGGAAATGCCGGCAGGCTCCGGCATAGCAGTTGCCTTCCAGGAGCCCAGGCTTCTTCCCTGGCTTACCGTGGAGGAGAACATCGCCTATTGCCTAGGCGAGGGAGCCTTGGAGCGCGCCTTGGCCTATCTGAGGGAGCTCGGCCTTGAGGGGTTCTCCTCAAGGATGCCGTCGACGATGTCGGGAGGAGAGCAGCAGAGGGCCAACCTTGCGCGCGCACTGACCTCTGATGCGTGCATACTCCTGCTTGATGAGCCTTTCAGCTCGATAGGCCTTGGGCTTAAGGGCTCAATGCTTCCTAAGCTGAGGCAGGGCCTTCTGGCAGAGGGAAGGACGGTCGTCATGGTCACCCACAGCCCGGTCGATGTCGCCCTGATGGCTGATACCTACTACCTGATGGACGAGCAGGGGTCAGGCGCAAGGGGGCCCTACGGCGTGCTGCTTCCCGAAAGGGGAAGGGGCCTTGAAGCTGAAGAGACCGGAAGGGAAGTCCACAGGCTGATGCTGATGATGGCGTCTTTGGGGCCGGGATCAGGCGAGGCATATGTGCGCAGGGAGGGCTCGGATGGGCGCTGAGGGAAGGTTCCAGAGGGAGATCCTGCTTATCGGGCAGGAAGGGTATGAGAGGCTAAGGGGAAGCCACGTCGCCATCTTCGGGATCGGAGGCGTCGGCTCGTTCTGCGCCGAGGCCATAGCAAGAGCCGGCGTCGGCGAGATAACCCTGGTAGACTCCGACACGGTCCAGGAGAGCAACATAAACAGGCAGCTTGTCGCCCTAGGCAGCACTCTTGGCAGGTCCAAGGTCGAGGTCATGGCCGAGAGGATGCTCGACATCAACCCCGATGCCAGGGTCCACCCCATAAGGGCCTGGTTCGGCGCCGATAACGCCGATGAGTTGCTTGCCGGCGGTTTCGACCATGTGGCCGACGCGATTGACAGCGTGGAATCAAAGCTCGTCCTGATAGCGGAATGCGTCAGGAAGGGGATTCCGGTGGCATCCAGCATGGGGGCAGGAAACAAGGCGGACGCGTCAGGCTTCAGGATAGCCGACATCGCGAACACTAAAACCTGCCCGCTTGCAAGGGTAGTGAGGACCAGGCTCAGGAAAGAGGGGATTTATGGCGGGGTCACCGCCATATACTCGGATGACGAGCCCTCGATGAGAAGGCCGGGGCCGCCAGGCAGCATCTCTTTCGTGCCGCCAGTGGCGGGGCTTCTGCTGGCCCAGGCGGTCGTTTCGGCGATACTTGCCGGCGGCAAGGAGAACGCCCAGCTCTAGCGGATGAAGTTCGTACGGACGGCGTCCTCCCTTTCGGGGGTGCTTATCCCAGCCGCCCTTCCGGCCTCGATCGATTTCAGTAGCCACGCCATGTTTCTTCCAAGGACCCTCATTATCTGGAGGCCCTCAAGGTCCTTTGCTACGTCTTCCGGCGTGGACCCATGCACCATGTTCCAGTAGCGCGAAGGGACTATCGGCATCCCGCTTATCGGGAAATACTTATTTATCTGGTCAAGCGCCGCGGTAGTGCCGGCGCGGCGCGCGCTCACCACCGCTGCAGCGGGCTTGTAGGCATACCTCCTAGGATCCCGGTTCGCATAGAATGCCCTGTCCATGAACGATGTGAGCATGCCTGTGGCCGATGCATAATGCACGGGTGAGCCGAAGACGAAGCCGTCCGCCGTAAGAGCAAGGTCTAGGAACCTGTTGACTGGATCGTCTATGAAGCAGCGGCCGGCCTTCGCGCACGAGCCGCAGGCGATACAGCCGGATATGGGCTTTACGCCCAGCTGGAAGACCTCGGTGGCGATGCCGTTCTCCTCGAGCGCCCCTGCGACAGCGCGAAGCGCGGTGTAGGTGCATCCGGCCGGGTGCGGGCTTCCGTTTACGAGCAATACTTTCATCTTATTACCTCTTTTCTCAGAACTATCCCTCGAGCCTATCATGCTTCCCCGAAGGCGCCGGCATGGATTTGGAAAACCGCAGGCCGCCGTACTTCCAGCAACCTGCGGTCCAATCAGGATCCGAACAGCATGAATTGCCCCTTACTTAAGCGTCCACTCCGCCTTCTGGGTCGTCCCGGACACAGGGTCGATCACCTTGTCCTCCATCCAGTAGACCAGCAGGCCGTCCGAGGCCCTGAAAGCCCAGGCCCTCTTATAGTTCTTGCCGAATTCGAAGATGACCACCCTTCCGGTGCCATCCTTCGTCTCTGCGATGTAGCTTACCTCTGTAACGCTGTTTGTTATGGGGTCTTTGTCCAGGACCTGGCCCACCTTGAACTTTGAGACTATGCTCTGGGGCATCCAGAAGCTGCCGCCTATCTGGGCAGTGCCGATGATTATCTTCGAGTCGTACTTCTCCTCTGCGCTATATACGCGGGAGAGGTTCGCCGTCACAAGCTTCCTGTCCGCCTTGTCCACTCTGAACGTGATAAGCGCGGGGACTGACAGCCCGGGGCCTGTCTTGGGGTTCCAGGTCTGAATGTTCCCGTCGTAGGCAAGCGTGAATCCGGGCTTCACGAACGAGGGCTGGCTTGTCGCGCTCCACGGAAGCCCCATGTACCGCATCGAGTAGAACTCGACGGCATTGACCTCTATCGCAGCACCCGGCTTGGCCCTGGATATCCTCGCGCTGTAAAGCAGCAGCCCTGACGATTTCTCGACGATCCATGCGTAATGCGTCTCTGGGCCTTCAGAGGGGCTGTATGACACCTTGACGGCGTCGTAAGTCTGGTTCAGGATCTTCCACTGGACTTCCTCAACCTTAAGGCCCTTGGCAGCTGCACCTTTCAGAAGCTCGGCATTGAGCCAGAAGGGGCCCATGCCCGTGGAGGATATGCTGCTTTCGTCCTCCCATGGAAGAAACGACAGGTCTATGAAGACGGTGCTGAAGGTGGTGGCCAGCTTCCCGTCTATCCCTGTTACATCAGTCCTTACAAGCAGCGGGCTTACTGATAAATCCTCAGGCTTCTGAAGGGGTGCATCCGACAGCTTCACTACGGCCTGGGACTGGGTCCTTGAGAGCTCTCCTCCTGCAGTCCTGTAGTAAACCCTAAGGCCCTCCTTGAGCCAGGCGGGGGCTGGCATGCCGGCCGCCTCCGGAAGCAGCGATATCAGCACTTCGTCCCCAGGCGCATCCTTTGCAGGTACGGCCGCATAAGCCTTGCTCCAGGCCGAAGGCATGATGCAGGCGGCTGATAGCAGAAGCAGGACGGCCGATATTATCAGTGATCTCCTTGCCGGGGTCCTCATTGACAATTCCTCCCAGTCGTAAGAAGTGCAGGATTAAAAGCCTCCCGCACAGAACTTAACTGTAATCATCGTATCACAGTCCCTCTATAATAAATTACGTACGAAAACGCAAAAACCTTCCATGCCTGACACAAAAAAGATGGAGGCGAGCCTATGGGTAGATGCTCAATCAGAGCGGCGGCGATAACGATATGCCTGATGATGGCCCTAATGACAGGGTGTGTGAAGGACGAATCGTGCAGGGTCGTCTTCTTTGGCACCGTGCGCGACGCGGCGTCCGAGGCGGGCATCGAGGGGGCAAGGGCGTCTGCGGACGGCGTCATGACCGCGCTAAGCGGCGCGACGGGATCTTTCGAGACCCTTGAGGTTACGCTGAAGCCTGGCAAGCTCACGCTGAACTTCACAGCAGAGGGGTACGCTCCCGTCAGTAAGGAAGTCGTAGTAAGCAGAAGCGCCCGCATGTGCGTGAACGCGGACATGTATCCCGCCTCTGCCGGCAGGCCTCTTGTGGAGTTCAAGTTCACACTGTCTAATGATTACGAGCCGGAAGCATCCATGATGAGGGCGGCTTCGGTGAAAACCATCCCGATGCAGGCCACAGAGGCCACGGAGGCCACCGCTGTTGTCGTCTATCCCGCCTATGGTGCCAAGTTCGGGGAGATCACTGAGGCTTCGGGGCGGCTTGGAAGCAGGGTGGTGGAATCGGTCCCTGAAATGGGATACATGCTCCTTAGCCTGCCGGAGGGGGCAGACGCTTCGGAGTTCTCCGAAAGGCTGAAGGACTACTCATGGGTTGAAGACGCTGAACCGGACTACGTCTGCTATCCTCTGGGAGGCTACGTCCCTGACGACATGTACTGGCCGCAGCAGTGGGCGCTCAGGGCCTCAAGCATGCACAGGATGTGGAGGCATGCGCTTCCTTCCCTGCCTGTGGTGGTCGCTGTAGTCGACACCGGGGTCGATGTGAGCCATCCGGACCTAAGCTCAAGATGCCTTCCGATGCTCAACTCCATTAACACGGACATGAACGACAATGCAGGCCATGGCACACATGTGACGGGGATAATCGCAGCCGAGATGGACAACTCCATCGGCATCGCAGGAGTGGCCCCTAACGCAGTGATCCTTCCAATAAAGAGCATGGAGAAGAGGGGAGGCAGCTCCTCGGGGACGATGTCGACGATCTCCAGGGGGATCCGCCTTGCCGCGGACAACGGGGCGGACATCATCAACATGAGCATCGGATGGCCTCTGTTCTTCTCCGATCTCTCCTTCAGGCTCCTGAGGGAGGCCCTGGACTATGCCGATGCCAAGGGATGCGTATTGGTCGCCGCGGCCGGCAACAACGGATCGGATACCGACCTTACCATGCCCGGAAAGTACGGGAAGTGCTTCTCAGTAGGTGCGATCACGCCAGCCATGTTCAGCGCGGACTACTCGAATACCGGCCCCGGGCTGGATATCTTCGCCCCGGGAGGAGGTACGGGGGCCTATGGAGTTCTTAGCACCGTGCCGTTCGCAGTAGAATCGACTGGTTATGCCAGGATGAGCGGAACCTCGATGGCCACACCCCATATTTCGGGGATGCTGGCGGTGCTTATGTCGCTGGGGATGGACGCGGATGAGGCGAAGGATGCACTTGTTGCATCCTCGGAGTATCTGGAAGAGGAGGATGCGGGCATAGCCAACTGCTATGCGGCTGCCGCCGGAGCTAGGGGGAGCAGGGCCTTGTTCTGGCTGTGCGACGAAGAGAGTGACCCAATAAGCTATGCTTTCATAGGCTCCGATGCCTCCAGGGATATGGTCGTGTTCGGAGATGCGGAAGGGAGCGCCTTCCTTTGCGGTTGGGTGGGCCTTTCCGCGACGGACTACCCTGCCCAGGGGGATTTCTTCGGTAAGCAGGAGGTATTCCTGGTTGAAGGGACCTTGGCACTTCCCTCCATACTAAAGCTGAAGTTCGTTGACATTGAGGATGAAGGGCTGATGAGAGGCCTGCCTGTGCCGGAAATATGGGGCGGAAGCGCGCGATAGCATGAACAATTGGCGGCATGTGCCCGTCGGAAAGCCATGAAGGCGGTGAACTGAGAGATGAGCAAGAGGATATTGGCACTGTTGGCCGCAGCTGCGCTTGTGCTGATGGCCGGCTGCAATGAGACGGTAACCTTCAGCCTTAATGTAGGAGGGGCAGTCAAGGACCAGGCGACCGACTTCGGCATATCGGGCGTGGCAGTCAGAGCTGAGGTTCAGGGCAAGCCAGGGCAGGTGACCACGAGCACGAATGTCAGCGGAGGGTACTCCCTGACTTTGACAGGGTTGAAGGCCGGATCGGTGATTACGGTCAACTTCAGCCATGCAGACTATTACCAGGAGACAAGGACTTTCACGAGAAGTGCCGGCGGAAGCCACCTGCTGAATGTCTACATGGTGCAGGAAACGTCGGTCAACACGATATCGGGATATGCGACGCTGATGAACCTTACGCCTCCTGCTGGCTCTAAGCTGCCGCTTGGCTCAAGGACAGTTGTTTCAAGCCCGAAGTCATATCCCGAGCCAGCGGAGATCATCGTCGCACCCAGGCATGGGGCTAATTTCCCGACCATGGAGGGCTTCGCGCTGAAGAAGGGCTCTGCGGTGCTCAGAAGCAACCCTAAGCTGGGCGTGATAATAATGAAGGTGCCTAAGGGCAGGTTCGCGGACGAGTTCGCGGCGGAAGTCGCAATGGAGCCTTGGGCGGACTACGCCGAGCCTAACGGTTACCTTTACGCAAGCTATTACTCCATACCTGATGACGATGACTTCGGAGACCATCAGTGGAACCTCTTTGCAACCACGATGCCATTCGTCTGGGGCGGCGACTTCCTCTCGCCGAATGTTACAGTCGCTGTTATTGATACAAGGGTGGACGTGGAGCATCCGGACCTTATGGGACAGGTCGATGACTTGGTTGACTTCACTGGAAGCCCATATCTGCCAGGCGAGGCTGATTATCCGCATGGCACTCATGTCGCAGGCATCATCGGTGCAGTCACCGACAACAACAGCTACATGGCGGGAATGAACCTGGGCGGGATAACGATAATGCCTTTGCGGGGCTTGAAAGATGATGGATATGGAAGTTATGAGCAGATTGCTTCTGCAATACAATATGCAGCGGACAACGGAGCGGATATTATCAACCTTAGTCTAGGTGGCTCCCCTACAACCGATGAAAGGATAACGGTAACGAATAGCATTAACGCCGCGCTAGCGAAAGGCATAGCCGTAGTTGCCGCAGCGGGAAACCAAAACAGCAGCGATATAAACTTCCCAGCAAACTTACCTGGAGTCATTTCCGTCTCTGCAGTGGATGATAGCTTTGAGAGGGCATCATATTCGAATTTCAGCCCAGATCTAGATTTAGCGGCGCCAGGTGGGTCTTATACGCTAGGAGTCAGAAGCCTTTTTCCGAGAGACAGGGGATATACTGGTTCAATGTCCGGCACATCGCAGGCTACGCCTCATGTGTCAGCGTTGATTGCGATGTTAATGCAGCAGGGTTACTCTGCTGGATCAGCGGTAGATATGATGAGAAAGACCGCTCAGCTGAGCGACATAATGAACTCCTATTATGGTTCCGGGATAATCAATGCATATGCTGCATTAGAGGGCCTTACAATGGATAAGGCAGTTTTCTGGATCGCAGATACCCTTGGTCAACCCGTTCCTGGCTATTACGGTTACGGGAACGCTGATGACAAGAGCTTCGAGTTTCCCAGCCTGCAAGGTGTTTATTACCTTAGGGGATGGATCGACATCGATGCGGATGGAGATGTGTCTGCAGGGGATTATTATGGCTCGGAACCAGTCACGATAGGGGAGTTCGGTCTTTTCAGAGGGAGCAATGTGCTGGAGATGTACCTGTTCGATGTGGATATTAGCTCAACTTCAAGGTTCGGCAAGTCAGCGGTACAGGTGCCCGATCTGAAATCACAGAGATAGCTGAGTGAAATCGATGAGTGGGGGGCTTCACAGCCCCCCGCTATGCTTCTCACTTACTTTCCAGCTCCTCCTTGATTGCGGCAAGAAGCTTCACAAGCCTTCGGACGAACTGCGCATGAAGCGTGGCAATAGCCGGCTTGTCCGCCTCCTTCAGCGCCTTCTGGAAGCTGACTGCCGTATTGTACAGAGCTTTCGCCCCGATGCTCCCAGAGCTGCCCTTCACCTTATGAACAAGCTGTGTAGCCTGGGCATAGTTGCCGCTTTCTATGGCAGAATTGATGTCCGACTCCAATAAGGCGTTCTCTTTAAGGAACTCGCCAAGGATAAGGGTGAAGATCTGCGGATTGCCCCCCACCATCTTGAGGCCGGCTTCCTTGTCCAATACTAGTTCCGCAGCATCATGGCTTTGAGCGGGTGTGCTGTCGGAGTTAAGCATCTGCCTTTCTGAGAATGAAGAGCTCTGCCTCCTTCTGATCTGCTCCAGTATGGTCCTGATGAAAATCTCAGGCTCGAAAGGCTTCGAGATGTAGGCCTCCATGCCCGATTGCCTGCACTTCTCCTCGACGCCTGTGATTGCGTCGGCGGTCATCGCGATGATTGGCACCGTCGGATCGGCCTTTCTTATGAGGGCTGCGGAATCATAGCCGTTCATAACCGGCATGTGCAGGTCCATTAACACGGCATCGATTACGCTCTGCTCTGAGAGGTACTTATCATAGCCTGCCTTACCGTCATCTGCGAGCATCACTTCGAAACCGTATTGCTCGAGCATGGATTTTGCGATGAACTGGTTCGTCTTGTTGTCCTCCACCACGAGGATGCGGTAAGGGCGTTCAAGCTTGATCTCCTCTGGGCCTTGATTGTCGGCGCCTGCGTGGAAGTCTAGGATGTCCTTCTTGAACATCTCAGCAAGCGTATTGAAAAGGACCGAAGGGATGATCGGCTTCGTTATCCCGAAATCGATTCCGGACTGGTCCAGCTTGTCCAGAAGTGCCTCATTTGACATAGGAAGGATCAAAAGCGTCTTCGGAGGCGCTGTACCCCAATCCAGGGACCTGGCCTTGACAGCGAAGTTTAAGCCTCCGCCCGCAGCGGATTCGTCATCAATTATCACAATGTCATAAGCCTTGCCGCCTGCTTTCAAAGCTTCCTGCATCATACGCAGGGCCGAGGCCTCTTCGCCCGAGATGTCGGCTTCTATGCCGAAGGACTTCAGGTAGCTTCTAAGCAAATCCGAATGAAGGTTGCTGCTTTCCAGCGCTATTGCCCTTAGCCCTTTGAAGCAGCTAGCTATCGCCGACTCCCTCGCACGCTCTTCGACAGCGGGATCCGCCTCCAGCTTAATAATGATCGTGAAGGTGGAACCCTCTCCGGGCGTGCTTTCTACCGCCACAGCCCCGCCCATCAGGTCCACGAACCCCTTGACGATGGAAAGGCCAAGCCCCGTGCCTCCGAACCTTCTTTCGATGCTCGCATCCGCCTGGGTGAATGGCACGAACAGGTTCTTCATCTGCTCATCAGTCATACCTATCCCGCTGTCCTTCACTTTCATCTCGAGCTCATGCATATCGCCTTCATGAGACCTGCGGGATACGGAGATTGATACCACCCCGTCGTTTGTGAACTTCACTGCATTGCTGGCCAGGTTCAACAAGATCTGCCTGATGCGTTTCGGATCTCCAAAGTACCTGTCGGGCATTGCGGGGTCCACTTGCAGCGTAAGGTTCACATTCTGCTCCTCCGCCTTGAAGGAGATGATGTTCAGCACGTCCTTGAGAAGACTGTCCAGGCTGAAGGAGACTCGCTCGAGTTCAATCTTCCCAGACTCAATCTTGGAGAAGTCCAAAATGTCGTTTATTATCGCGAGCATGTCCCTGGAAGCGGACAGAATCCTGTCCAGATACCTCTTCTGCGCCGGCAGCAGCTCTGTCTTCTTCAAGATGTAGCTCATTCCCGTTATTGCGTTAAGCGGAGTCCTTATCTCATGGGACATCCTGGCAAGGAAGGCGGACTTGACGCTGTTCGCCCTCTCAGCCGCCTCACGCGCCACGATGAGCTCGCCTTCGAGCTTCTTTCTTGCCTTTATCTCGGCCTTCAGCTTCAATATCCAGTAAAGCGATACAAGGAGGATCAGGCCGATTACAAGGGATATGACGGCGATGATCCTCAGTATCCTAGAAAGGTCGGTGTGGCTTTCAGTCACAATCCAGCGGTTGTTTATCGCCATGCGCTCTTCTACGGTGATATCCTCAAGCGCTGCGTTGATTATTTCGATAAGAATCGGCATGTCTTTGCTCACGGCAAAGTGCAGGGTCTGCTTCTGGTCGCTGTCCAGGCTTATGTATTTCAGGTTTGTTATGCCGCTCTGCTTGGCAAGGTACACAGCAGTCGCCAGGTTTCCGATATACGCTTCCTCCCTGTCGTTGGATACGGCAAGAAGAGCTTCCTCCACGGTGTCGTACAAAGAGAGCTTCACATCAAAGAATTGCAGCATGTAGCTGTGATGTGAGCTGTTCTTCTGCACTGCGACAGATTTGCCGGAGAGGTTTGTCAGCCCCTTTATGGAGGTGTCGTCGCTTTTGACGAAGATAACCCTTTGGAAGGTATAGTAGGGCTCTGAGAAAAGGAAGAAGCGCTCCCGTTCCGAAGTCTTAGATATGCATGGAAGGGCATCCAGCTCGCCTCGTGCCGCGCTCTCATAGGCTTCAGTCCAGGTGAGCCCCTCGGCGACTTCGAAGTTTAGGCCGGTCCGCTCCTCGATGAGGGCGATGTAGTCCGCAGCTATCCCCTTATAGACCCCGTCCGAATCGAAGAACTCATAAGGGATGAACTTGGGATCGACACCTAGCCTTATGACAGGGTGCTGCGCTATGAAGGCAGCCTGCTCCTCCGTTAGCTTTACTGCATCAGCCTGAGCCCGCAACGTGAACAGGCCGATAATAAGTAGAAGGGCAAGTGCGGTCCTCCTGCTGAAGCCGCCCATCTGACCACTCCTTCCTATGAGGCCTGATTGTACTGAGCGACGATTGCAAGGATCTTCTCCTCTATAGCCATGAATGCATCCACAATCTTGGGGTCGAAATGCCTTCCGCGCTCTTTGAGTATCGTCTCCTTGGCTACCTGGTGGCTGAAAGCCTCCTTATAGACTCTCTTGCTGATAAGGGCGTCGTAGACGTCTGCAATGGCCATCAGCCTTCCTGCAAGGGGGATGGTCTCCCCGCTCAACCCTGAAGGGTAGCCAGAGCCGTCGTACTTCTCATGATGAGTCCCGATGCATTCTATCGCCGTCTTGATGAATGACGGCATGGTGTCATGGGCGACTGCGAACATGAGCGCGTTCACGCCGAAGGTGGTGTGCTTCTTCATGAACTCGAACTCCTCTGCTGTCAGCTTGGCTGGCTTCAGCAGTATACCGTCCGGGATGCCAACCTTGCCGATGTCGTGAAGAGGGGCGGTCTCATAGATCTCCTTCATGTAGCCTTCGGTGAGGATGTCGTACTCTCCAGTAGATTTTAGCTGTTCGCACAGTGCCCTGATTATCTTCTGCGTCCTTTTGGTATGGTTGCTGGACTCAATGTCCCTTATCTCAAGAAGCCCGATCAAGGCGTGTATCGTTATGTCTCTAGTAAGGATCAGCTCCTGGGTCCTCTGCTGCACCTTCCGCTCAAGCTCCAGGTTCAGCGCCTCCATCGTCTTAGAGGCCGTCTTAAGCTTCGCGTGTATCTCAATGCGCTTCCTGAGCGATTCGATGTTCAGCGGCTTCCTGATGTAATCTACCGCTCCGAGCTCAAGTCCCCTGATCTCGTTTTCGAGCTCGTCGTAGTTGGTAAGCACAAGGGTCATCAGCTTGCTGCCTTCCGGCATCTTCTTCAAGGCCTCAAGCACCTCGAAACCGTTCATCACCGGCATGTTGATGTCGAGTATCATAACGTCGATGTCGGGATTCTCCCTTATGACGTCAAGTGCTATCTTGCCGTTTGCGGCGGTATAGGTGATATAGTCGCTTAGCATGCTGGTGATAAGCGCCATATCCACGAAGGAGTCGTCGACTACCAGTATCTTACAGTCCATGTTGTCCTCCTATCGGGCGTCGCCTTCGCTCTGGATTATCCTCCTAGCCTCGGATTCGACCTTGCTCAGCAGCTCATCTGCCGATATCTCGCCTGCCATGAAGGAATGAAGGCTTGGTGCATATACCTCCTCCTTCACTATCTGCCAGGCGGGGATAGGGACGTCCACGCTGGGGTTTTCAAACCCGGATAGGAAAGGGAGGTACTGGGGGTACTTGCTCAGCACGATGCTTTCGCCGATGTCCTTCCTTGCGGGAAGCCGGAAGGGGTAGAATGCATCATGCTCCGGGCTGTACTCCCCGTCCATGACCATCTCCTGGGCGGGCTCGGAGATCATATAACGTATGAACTCATATGCAGCCTCCCTGTCCTTGTCCGACAGGCCTGCCGGCACTGCAAGCATTATCGGGCCGACCTCGGGGAAAAGCCCTATCCTGTCAAGCGTGATCATGCCGGTGGCAAACGGGTTTCCGTTCTTCTCTATGTCAGTCAGCCCCCATAAACCCTGGAACTCGAAGGCGAGCCTTCCTTCCCTGAAGTGCTTCATTACCTCCACACCGGTGTCGTCGGGCCAGGAGGGTTGCGCATGCTTTCCAAGCGTGTCCCTATAGAAAAGGAGCGCTGCCTTGGACTTGGGGTCATTTATCAGGACGTCTTTGCCGTCAGTGCTGACAAGGCGCGCGCCGAAACCGTATATGAACTGGTTCACCATCCAGGAGACATCGTTGTGGTCGGCACCCACAAGGCCGACTCCATATGCTCCGGTCCTGGATTCTACGGTCTCCAGGGCGCGTATGAAGGATTCAAGGTCGGTTATCTTTTCCGGGTCTACGCCCGCCCTGTCAAGAAGCCCCTGATTGTATATGAGGGCTATGGAATGGCTTACCCACGGTATGCCAAAGGCCCTTCCTTCAACCGACCCGAGCCCGAGGATGTCCGGGCGGAAGAAGCCCATCTCGCCAGCGAAGGCGGAGTCCAGGGGCTCCAGCATCCCCTTCTCGGCGAAGTACATCACCAGCCTGTAGGGCAGGGCATATACATGAATCGACCTGTCGCTTGCGAGAAGGTCTGTGATCTTCCGAGTGTCCTCATCGCCTCCGACCAGGTTCACTAGGATGCCTGATGACGACTTGTTGAAGGCGTCGACTATCCTGAAGATTGTATCCCCCCTGCCTGAGTAGTCGGCCCAGGTTATCCTGAATCCGAAGCTCTCATCTGCGGCTTGCTGAAGCGAGGATGACTCATACTGCTCGGCCTTCATGAAGATGGCGGCAGCAACTATTAGAAGCGATAACGCGATGACAAGGGCTGAGTATCCTCTTTTCATAAGGGAGCTGCCCCCTTCAGCAAGGATCTGTCAAGTTAGTTAGCGATAAAACAAATTTATATATTCTAAACCGCAGATGCAATTCCTTCAGCGCGCAGGGAAGCACAATATGAATATTTCCGCAGGGATACTGCATATTGCCGCCCGAAGGGCTTAAAGGACTCCGGGTGAAGGAAAAAGGGGCGCCTCCGTCTAATCATTAAAGTCATGATTTCATGCGAGGCTTGATGAAACGTGCTGGAGGGATAACGATGCGCCTGGCTGCTTTTATTCGTGGAATTGCCCGTCGGGTCTTCGCCAAGGATAATGGCTGGATCGCATATTGCCTGATATTCGCCATATCGCTTTCCACCTTGCTTACGCAGGCGGCCTCCGCTACGGATGTCATCACAGCAGGATCCGAAGTGGACTATCCTCCATTCTGCCTGGTAGATGACAACGGCAATGCCACAGGCTTCTCGGTTGAGCTTCTTTCAGAGGCGGTAAAGGCCATGGGAAAGGAAGTCCAGTACAGGACCGGGATATGGGAGGATGTTAGAGGGTGGCTCGAAAAAGGTGAAGTGCAGGCATTACCCTTGGTGGGACGCACCCAGGAGAGGGAAAAAATATTTGACTTCACTGTGCCATACATGTCACTTTATGGAGCGATAGTTGTGAGGGAGGGGGCTACTGGCATATCCTCGATTGCGGACCTCCGAGGCAAGGAAGTAGGGGTCATGAAGGGGGACAATGCCGAGGAGTTCCTTCGTCGCCACGACTTCGGCGTGAAGATCACCACCACCGCTACGTTCGACGAAGCGCTCCAGAATCTCTCCGAAGGCCTGTATGATGCCGTGGTGGCGCAGAGGCTCGTCGCCATAAGGCTTATCAATGAGAAGAAGATCAAAGGGCTTACTGTTCTTAAACAGCCCATTGAGGAGTTTAAGCAGGATTTCTGCTTTGCAGTCAAGGAGGGTGATAGGGACACCCTTGCAATACTGAATGAAGGATTGGCGATACTGACTGCCGACGGGACCTATTCTTACCTTCATTCAAAGTGGTTCGCATCGATGGAACTGCCAACGGACAGGGAATTGATAATAGGCGCCAGCAGGGAATATTCACCTTTCTCGTATGAAGATGGCCAGGGGCGCCCGGCTGGCTACCTTGTTGAGGTGATCAAAGCAGTCGCCGATTCTACAGGGCTTGACATCGAATTCAGGTTCGACAGCTTCTCCAACCTTCTGGATGGCCTTAAGCAGGGAAAGGTGGATGCGGTGCTGGGGATCTTGTACTCGCCCGAGAGGGACCTGGACTACGAGTTCTCTGCTTCGCTGGGCGAGAGCAGCCAGGTAGCGATAGCAAGGAAGTCAGGCATCTCGCTTCCAGACGATCTTGAGGACCTTCGCGGGAAGAAGGTCATAGTGGTGGCAAACAGCATCTCCCACGAACTGCTGAGAAGCAGCGACCTGAATGTTTCCTTAATCCTTGCAGAATCTCATATAGAGGCTTTGAACATGCTCTCCTCAGGCCAAGGCGATTTTGCGCTGCTGATCGGTGCTGTTGCGAGGAGCATCATAGACGAGAGGGGAATCGAGGGCCTGATCGTCGGGACTAAATCCTTCTCGAGCTCAGGATATGCAATTGCGGTGAACAAGGGGAACAAGGCCCTGGTTAACATAATAGATGAAGGGCTAAAGGGCCTTAAGGAAAGCGGCGAGCTAAGGCAGCTGTATGATGAATGGCTCGGTATATATGAGCCAAGGCGCTTCGACGCAGCCACGCTAGTGAGATTCGCCCTTATGGGCACACTTCCGTTTCTCGTCCTTGGCCTGCTGGCGCTTGCCTGGGTCAGGACTCTGAGAAGGCAGGTGGAGATCAGGACTGAGCAGCTTAAGGCAAGCGGCAAGCTCTTCAACGACGTCATAGACTCGATCGCCGCCCCAGTCTTCTTCAGGGACTCGGAAGGCAGGTATCTGGGGTGCAACAAATCCTTCGAGCGGGTCATAGGCCTTGTCGCCGATCAGATAAAAGGGCGTAAGGATGACGAGATAACGGGCGGAAACCTGCGCGAGGTGCTGACGAAAGATGACACCATCCTTTCGGAGCAAGGCGCAATCCCGGCATATGAAGCCTCGATCGGCGGGCCGGAAGGTGAAGAGAAGTCCTATCTTATCAGCAAGTCCGTATACAGGGACGATAAGGGGAAGGCGCTGGGCATAGTAGGGGCGATGCTTGAGATAACGGACCTAAAGAGAATCCAGGGCGCGCTTGAGAAGCAGCAGAAGAGGATGAAGCAGATCCTAGACGAGTTCCCCAGCGGAATCTGCATTGTCAACGGCGAGTACGAGGTCGAGTACGCGAACCCCGTCATGCTGAGGCAGTTCGGCGAACCTGCCGGCAAGAAGTGCTACCAATACCTGAACGAAATCGAGCAGAAATGCACAAGGTGCAGGCATGAGATGTCCATACCTGGGAAGATCATCAGGATGGGCAAGTACTTCGAGCGCAACAGGTGCTACTACGATATTACCGACATCCCGATCGTAAACGAGGACGGCTCGGTGTCGTCTCTGGAAGTCTACCACGATGTTACGGAGCGCAAGCTTTCTGAGGATGAGATCACCAAGAACCAGTCCATGCTCTCGGAGACGGAGGCGATATCCCATATAGGAAGCTGGGAGTGGCAGAAGGGTTCCGAGAGGATGAACTGCTCGGATGAGGTGTTCAGAATACTGGGCAAGCTTCCTGCACCCGACATCGCACCGTTCTTCAAGCTGGCTGAGTCATTTGACTCCTTCACCCTTGACACAGTCAGGAGCGCTTTCGAGCAGGCGCTTGCTTCCGGCGACAGCATGAGCCTGAACCTCTCCGTTTCCCAAGGCGAGGCTTCTGGCAAGATGCTTCTGTTGAGGATTCAGGCGAACAGGAACCTTGAAGGCAAGATAACTGGCCTTCAAGGCTCTTTGCAGGATACGACCGAGACCATGCAGATGCTAAACAGGATAACTCATATGAACAGGGTGTTAAGCTCCATTAGGAACATCGGGAAGCTTCTCACCAAGGTCAAGGACGCCGATGCACTGATAGCCGAGGCGACGAGGATACTGGTAAGAGACCACGGGTATGCGGATTCCTTGATAGTCCTCAGAGATGACGATGGCAACAGCAGGGCCTGGAGCTCAGGAATCAAGGGTGGCTGCCTTGAGAGTCTCGCAAGGAGAGTAGTTGCCGGCGACTATCCTGAGTGCTTCGAGAGGGCACAGAAGGCCGAAGAGGGCATCGTGGTCCTGGACAGCGCAATGGAAGGCTGTGAGGGCAACGAGGATATGGGAGGCCTTTGTGCCAGGCTGTCATATGCCGGGGCAGACTACGGCTACTTCGTGGTCATATCCGCACATGAAAGCCTTATAGATCAGGAAGAGATGGCGCTGTTCACCGAGATGGCAAGCGACATCTCCTTCGGGCTCCACACCATTAAGAACGAAGAGGCGAGCAGGCAGATGCTAGAGGAGAACCAGAGGCTCCAGGAGCTTTACGCACAGTCGCAGAAGATGGAGTCCATCGGGAGGCTGGCTGAGGGCATAGCACATGATTACAACAACATGCTAGGTGTGATACTCGGGAATTCAGAGATTGCGCTTGAACAGGCAGAGGCGAATGACGAGTTCCACAGGAGCCTTGAGGCGATCCACGAGGCGGCATTGAGGGCTTCAGCAACTACTAGACAGCTGTTCACCTTCGCAGGCAAGCAGAGCATAAGTCCGGAGCCGATCGACTTCAACGAGCTCATTGGAGGCAAGATTGAGCACTGCAGGGGCGGGATGCGCAAGGAGATCGACTTCAGCTGGAACCCGGGCAGCGGCACTCCTTTGGTGATGATGGACAGGCAACAGGCCGAACAGGTCCTTTCCGACCTCTGCACAAGAGCCAACAAGGTGATATCGGAAGAGGGGAGAATAACGATATCCACTTCGGTGAGGAAGGTCAGCAACGAAGTGGCTGCAAGCATGGGAGGAGTGGGAGCGGGCGACTATTTAATGATAACGGTCGAGGATAGCGGCAAGGGCCTAAGCGGCGAGGAGCTGACGAGCGTGTTCGAGCCCTTTGCCTCCAGCACTGTGAATCCGGCAGGCAGTATGGACATGGCTGTGCTTTACGGCATAGTTAAGCAGAACGGCGGTTTCGTCGAGGTGGAGAGCGAACCGGATAAGGGGTCGATCTTCAGGGTCTACCTGCCTAAGCACAAGGAAAGGACCGATACCAGGAACCAGGCGGACCTGTTGGCGCCAGGCGGAGCAAGGAAGGTGATCCTGCTTGTCGAGGATGAGCCCGCCATCCTAAGGCTTGCCAAGACCATGCTAGAAAGAGGCGGCTACGAAGTCGTCACCGCAGACACTCCTTCAAGGGCAATCGAGGTGGCAAAACAGAGGAAGGACATATCCCTTCTGATAAGCGACCTGATAATGCCGGAGATGAACGGATCCGAGCTGGCTGAGGCGATAAAAGCGGTTCTGCCTGACATTAGCACCATGTTCATATCCGGTCACTTCCCTGAGGCGATAGAAAAGCGCATGTCGATAGACAAGGGGATAGGTTTCCTTCAGAAGCCGTTCACCATGGCACAGCTTCACGAGAAAGTCGAGCAGGTGCTCTCCAGAGGGGTGGAGGCTGGCCGCTGAATGCGACGTCGGCGATAATGATTGGAAGGGCGGCAACGCGTGCGACCGCCCTTCCTTGCTACTTAAGCCCATTACTCCGATTGAAGCATGATTGGCCGGTTATACTCGTAGCGCTCAGGCTGCCGGTTCTATGCCCTTCATCCTGAATGCTGCAACACAGGCGTCAACTACGTCAGGGTCCAGCGAAGTGCCCCTCATCGAGACAACCTCCCGTAGCGCATCACCGATCGAGCATGCCGGCCTGTATGGCCTGTGGGAGGTCATGGCGTCAACTATGTCGGCGACGGCGATTATCCTTGCCTCCAGAAGGATCTCATCGCCTTTGAGCCCCCTTGGATAGCCGCTGCCGTCAATCCTCTCGTGATGCTGGAACACTATCTCGGCTAGCGGCCAAGGAAGCTTGATCTTGGATAGGATATCCCTGCCTGACTGGCTGTGCATCTTGACGAGCTTATACTCCAAAGGAGTAAGGACCCTGGGCCTGTTGAGTATGTCCGCCGGGATGTACAGCTTCCCTATGTCGTGCACCAGGGCGGATTTCGATATGGCCTCGATCTTGGCCTCAGGAAGGCTCATCATCCTTGCGATGCTCTCCGCGATTTCGGCTACCCCACGCTGATGGCCTGCGGTATATGGGTCCTTGAACTCGGTTACCGAGGAGAGCACGTCAAGGCTTCTGTTCCATGCAAGCTTCAGCTCCTCATGGTTCCTCTGCCTTTCGATTTCGGCTACCTTCTTCTCGGTGTTGTCGATGATTACGCCCTGTATCCCCTCTATCTCGCCAGCTGCGGAGCGTACAATCCTTGTATGGTCCTCCACCCATATGTAGTGCCCATCCGCCCTTCGGAGCCTGTATTCCTGCACATATTCGAAGACCCCGTTGCGCAGGTTCTCCTCCACCTCCTGGGTCACTCGCACAAGGTCCTCCTCGTTGACCAGCTCAGAGAACCTAAGCTTACGCCCCAGAAGGTCGTCAGGGTTATAGCCCCAGCGTGAGACGTTGGTCGATACGTATTCTATCGGCCAGTCCGTTTGGTTCGACCACTTGAAGAGAACGGCGGGGCTCTCCTTGATCACTTCATTAGCGAGCCCCAGCATCTCCTGGCTCTGCGCCAGCTCGGAAAGATCGTGGTAGATGGCGTAAACGTTCTTTGAGCCATCCGCCTGTATCATAGGGATGCAGATGACCCGGACTGGTATGGTGGTGCCGTCCCGCCTTTGCCGCCTTGCCGTGAAATCGAGCTTGTTGCCCTCAAGGGACTTGACGATGTTCTCCTCGATATCCTGCGCCGTCTGAGGGGTGCCAATAAGCTCAGACATTTTCTTGCCGATGATCGCCTCGCTTGAAAAACCGAACAGCCTTCTGAAGGCATTGTTTGCTCTGGTGATCCTCATATTGCTCTCAACGATGGCCACAGCGTCGGGATTGTTCTCGAACAGGCTGTCCAGGTAAGTCCTCTCCTGCTCCAGCTTGTTTTCCATCTGCCTGCGCTCGGATATGTCGTTTACGGTGAACGATAGGACCATCTTGTCCGCAAGGAAGAGCGTGCTTGCGAAAAGGTCGACGTCTTTTATTTGGCCACCTGAAGCCAGCTGCCTGGTGCACATAGAGCTGAAGCCCGAATCCCTTGTGGACTTGGCCATAAGCTTAATGCTCTCGTGGTCCAGCCCAGGCGAGAAGCTGACAAGGGTTTCTCCCTGCAGTTCCTCCTCCGCCAAGCCATAGAAGGACTGCGAAGCTTTGTTGGCCATAAGGATGGAGAGGTCCTCTGCGTCGACTATCAGCATGGGAAGGTAATTGTCCATGAAGAGGGTCCTGAAACGCTCCTCGGAGAGCGATATGCTTTGTGCCGCCTCTTTCTGCTCGGTGATGTCCTGTCCAAGGAAAATGTAGCCGAGTATCACATCATTGTCTGCCACGGACTTTGCCAGCCACTTCTGCCATCTGGACTTGCCCCGCCGGGATGTCTCAAGTTCCTCGGATATCGTGCCGGCTTTGAGGCTTATACCGCTGCGCATCCTGTTCAGGAAGTGGCAATAATCCTGGCTGAACACTTCGTCAATCGGCTTGCCCAGATACTCATCCGGGCTTCCGAGCCCTGTCGATTCTCTTAGGGAGTCGTTCACGTAGGTGACCCGAAAGTCCGAATCCAGCGAGAGGACGAACATGGGCATGCCCTCTACCAGGCTTCGGTATTTGAGCTCGCTTGCCGATATCTCCCTCTGGAAGTTCCTTAAGGAGGTCTGGTCCGTGATAACCATTCCGAAGGTCTCCTCTGTGATTGGGAAGGCTGATATCGACAGCCACCTCTCGGAGCCAGAGGAGAATCCGTCGATTATCACGGAGCGCTTGTCGAGTGCTGCCCGTAAAACCATGTCGTACCAGCCTGCGTTCATGAATCTTGTGCGCTCCCTGAGCTTACCTCCGGGAGGGAAGGGCCCCCTCTCTCCCGTGTTCCTTTCGAAGGCCGGGTTGACGTCTATGACCTCAATCTCCTTGGAGGAACGGTCTGCCGACAGCCGATAAAGCATGAAGCCTGTGCCTATGTTCAGGAACAGGCTCTTGTACATGCGTTCGTTTCTCTCCATGCCCTCCTCGGCTTCGATCTCACCGGTCACGTCCCATGCCACGAAAGTGAATCTGGAAGCCTGCCTGTCGCGGTTGATGCTGGGGTAAAGCGTGAAGCTTACATGCCGGCCGGCAAGGCTTTGGGTCGGCCTTGCGACCTCCCTCGAAGTAATCCTTGACTCTGCCACCATGTCCTTAAGGAGCTGCTCGGCCTCCGGAAGGATGGAATATACAATCTTCCCGATAAGCTCCATCCGGCTTTTCTTAAGCCACTTCTCCGCCTCGCTGTTCACGGAGACAATCAACAAGTCCTGGTCGGCGATGAAGGCGGGATGGGCCAGCGCGGTGATCAATGAGGACCTGTCAGCTAGTATTGGCAGCAGGCCCATTTCAAGGTTCCCTCTTGCAGCCGGTATTGAAAATCCAATATAGAATGCAAGATAAGCAAACATATCGGAAAGGGATTCGACTACATGTAACGATGGGTCGCTTGCCCTCAGGCCAAACAGCGACAGGAAGCTGCCTGCGATGAGCATAATGCCGCCTATCGTAAAGGAAGGAAGATATGGGCGAAGGAACTTCGCCCTCAGTATCACTAAGATCAGCCCAGAAATGGATAGAAGCTGGATTACATTGAATGATACCGCAAGTGCCGTAGGATTGGTTGAGCTGTCCATCAGCTCTGGGAATGCTCCGAAGTAGATGAGCGCATAGCAGAGGAGCATGAAGCTTAGGGTCATGGGCTGCATAAGCCAGATCTTATCCTCCCTTCTCCTAAGGAGGAGGTAAGTAAGGATTACGAAGCTCTGCGCCATCCTCGTTACATACCGTATCTGCATCCCGGATTGGGCGGTGTAGTTGAGAAACCCCAGATAGCCCATATCGTTTAGCATATGGATGTAAAGCGTAACCCAGGTAGCAACCGAGGCGATCATCAGCGCGAATGTGTAGACGTCCTTGCTGCTGCGGTTCAGATAGTAAAGGGTCAGCATCGCGATGATGCCTATGGTCATTGAGCAGAAGCCGAAGAAGATGTGCGTGCTGACTTCATCCCGGAGGCTGATAAGGACGATTGACGACATGATCGCAACCGCCGAGACGCCCCAGAGCAAATATTGTTTCATCCTCTCCTGCATATTCCCTCCGCCGCCTTCCGGCATGTATCTCTATATTGCCATGAACTCGAAGCCTTCCTTGTTGAAGACCGCAAGGCAGGCATCCACAATCTCCTTCTCGAAGGTGATGGCCGACTTCGAGGCGATCTCATCAAGAGCTGCGTTTATGCCGAGTGCCGGCCTGTAAGGCCTGTTGGAGGACATAGCCTCGACGACGTCCGCCACGGCGAGGATCCTGGCCTCCTTCAGTATCTGCTCGCCTTTCAGCCTGTTGGGATAACCGGAGCCGTCTATCCTCTCATGGTGCTGATAGGCGATCTCGGCAAGCGGCCACGGAAATTCGATGTCCTTAAGTATGCGCCAGCTCATCTCGCTGTGCGTCCTAAGTATCTCGAACTCGACATCCTCTAGCCTGCCCGGCTTCGTGAGGATTTCGATGGGTATGTCAATCTTTCCGATGTCATGTACTATGCCGGCCAGCTCAAGCCCCTTTAGGGTATCCGCCGGAAGGCCGAGCCTGCTTCCGATGGCCTTCGCAAGCTGGGCCACCCGCCTCTGGTGGCCCGCCGTATATAGGTCGCGCGCCTCCGAGGCTGTGGCAAGCACGCTGATGGTCTGCATCCATGTCCGCTCAAGCTGCTTGACTTGGGCCATAAGCCTCTCATTCACGTCCCGGACGAGCCTTTCCGTGCTTTTACGGTCCGTGATGTCATGGCTCATGCCTATGATCCCAGTAATCTTCCCGGCATCGTCCTTGACGGGAGACAGGGTTATCTCGAAGTCCCTCTCGCCGGTCAGGGTGGGCAGGCGGTCCTCGATGACGATGTTGCCTACGCCTTCCAGCACCTTCCTGTCGAGCGCGCTCAGCCGGTCTGCGTTTCTCTTCGGCAGGATGTCATAGTAGCTCATCCCAACGAGCTGCGACGGGGGAAGGCCGCGCCTGTCGGCAAGGGTCTTGCTGACCATCTGGAACCTGCCCTCCGTATCCTTGTAGAAGATGCCATCAGGCGCCACCTCGAAAAGCGACCTGACGAACGCAAAGGCCTTCGTGAGCTCATCCTCGAAGAGCTTGCTTTCGCTTATGTCCTGGTAAATGGCAAAGAAGGCTACTTCCTGGTCCCGGTATGTTATGGGCAGGCCGATGAAATGCACATCCAGCAGCTTGCCGTCCTTCGTCCTTCTTTTTCCGGTGGCGGAAAGGGGGTGACCCAAGGCGCTCTCCTGTGTGAGCGCCGTCGCCTTGTCCCTCTCGCCCTCCGGCACGATCAGGTCGTCCGCCCTGCGCCCTATCATCTCCGCTTTTTCGTAACCGAACATCTGGGTGCAGGCGCGGTTGGTGTTGATGATTGCCCCGTCGCGCTCCGAGAGCATTATCGCCATGGGGTAGTTCTCGAACAGCTGTTCAAGAAGGGCTGCCTCAAGCCTGCCCTCCGGGTTTCGCACCCCGGAATCTATTGCAGTAAGGTTGATTATGTATGCTTCCGAACCGATCCTGGTGCAATAAGCCTCAAACCATCCTTTCCTGTCAGATTCAAGGATTAAAGGAAGGTCAAAGGTCCTGTTTCCGGCGGCATAAAGCTCCCTTAGCTCGGCTTCTGCCAGTTGGACCCAGTTTTCCGGCACGAGTTCCGCAAGCTTTCGCCCTACCAGAGAGCCGTCGCCTCTGCCGAGCAGGGCGGCAAGCGACCTGCTTGCATGCAGGATAAGACCATCTGCGCCCAGTAGGACATTATGGAAGGATCCTGCTCCGCTTCCCGGCTTTATTGAGCCGCTCTTCGCTTGCTCTGCAACCCTCCCAGGCAAATCCACGATATCCGTGATAGCCAGCTGAATGTGGGGGGAGGAACCCCACTGCACGGGCATTACTACTGCATCGCATGACGCCTTCCGTCCATCGGCAGGCGATAGTACCAGCTCGACCCTGCGCATTTGCCCATTGAGCACAGCTGATAAGAGCTCTGTTGCCTTCACCCTTTCCATCTGGATCAGGTCATAGATGTTCTTGCCCGCAAGGTCAACGAAGTGCTCCGATAAAATCCTTGCAGCCGTGGAGTTCACGTCGGCGATCCTGCCTGTTTCGACCTCGACGATCAACGACGGCAGTTTGCTGCACAGATATCCGGCATCCCTGCCGGGGAGCTGGCCGGGATGATTGCCTCCCCCTGCAACACGATATGTCACAAGAAGGTAATCTCCGTCTGAGCATGATAAAGTAAGCTCCTGCCTTCTTGGGGCAGGACCGTTGGGATGATCCCTATACGGAGCCTCCACTTCGTTTCTCAGCTCTGCAGATATCTCATCTTGAGGGCAGGCCGGAAGGCCGTCAGGACCTATCAAGCTGCTGCAGGGCATGCCAGAAGCCTCTTGCGGACTGATGCCCAGATGCTCGGCCATGGCATCGCTGACCCACGCTACAGAGGCGGTCTCTAAGCTAAGCAGGACGGCAGGCTGATCGAAGGAGCTGAAGATGCTGATCAGCCCCTTAAGGTCGAGATTCCCTGAAATGGCTGCGGAGCTGCCTTCCCTCATTAGCAAACGCCTTTCCATTTGCGCATCCTTCCTGGAATGCCGCATGTGTAGATATACTATGCCCTAAGGTTTTTTCCTTCCTGTTCCCCGCCTGAGGTTAATACGGTATAATACTCAATAGCGCGGAGGCGTGGTGTAGTGGTCCAACATGCCTGCCTGTCACGCAGGAGACCGCGGGTTCGACTCCCGTCGCTTCCGCCATTATTGCCATGATGACCTGCTCCTGAAGAGTCCCGCCCTGGTGGCGGGCTTTGTCTTTGCCGCCGTTGCCATCTGAGCGCCTCATAGAGAGGCGGAGAATAAATAGGCAGTTCAGCATCCGCCTGCGTTCAGGGCACTTTCGGCTGCATAGGATAGCGGCGGGGGCAGAAGGAGGCTACCAAGGGCATCAGGCCCCATGCTTCCCATAGATGGCATCTATATCGCCAGTTTCCGCTCCTGTTTGTTGCGGTACATCGCCCGGTCGGCGGCCGCGAAGAACGAGGTTATCGTATCATCATCTTCATAGATGGAGTATCCCATGCTGGGCTGAAGCAGACGGCCTGGTATGCTGCCTTCATTGTATCTGGCTGCGGCTGATGAGATCTCGCCCATCGTCTTTATGATCTCCGCTTGGCTTGTCCGTTCCCCCAAGACGACGAACTCGTCTCCCCCCATCCGGGCGATGAAATCATCGCTGCCCTTGCACACCTGCCGGAGCAGCTCCGACATGTCTATGAGGGCCTTATCTCCGGCTTCATGCCCATGCTCGTCGTTGATCTTCTTGAACTCGTCCAAGTCCAACATGATGGCAAAAAGCAGATGCCCCTTCTTGCGCAACCTCAGCCTCCTTAGGAAATGCTCATCCAGCCGTCGCCTATTGTACAGGCCCGTTAGATGGTCGGTAGAGATCTCGCCGTTTTGGATGTTAACGTAGATGCTTGCAAATGCAATCATAGAGCAAATCCAGATGATGGAGACACCGAAGAACATGATCTGAATTATGGAAGCCGCGATTATGCCGACAGGGAATATCACCAGGTGGATGTTGATGTTCTTGTTCTCCGCCCAGCCATGGGCAAGGACATCCTTCAAGGAAATTCCGAAAGACAGTACCAGATAGAACAATGAGATAAGGGCCATGATCCAGAAGAGCGGCCCTCTCATGTAGTTGTTGTTTGCATCTATAACGAAATACCAGCCAGTATAAAGGCTCATCAGGCTTAGAATCGCGCTTGCCGCGCAAGGGATCGCATAGAAGGGGGCGCGCTTCAGCAGCCCGGTTCTGCTCTCGTTGATCTTGACGTCAGTATATGTCAGCCATAGGAAGCAAATGAGGGGGTTAGAGACATAGTACAGCATCGTCACGAGATAATTGACCGTCCTGGCAGCTGGCAGGCTGCTTCCGTCGACCATCCACATGCCTGTGTCAAACATAAAAATCAGCATGTTCATGATCATGCATGCATTGAATATGTATTGGTCAACGGATGGCCTTCTATGGCTGTTCCTGTTCATGTTGTTCAGGAACAGGAGCAAAAGCACGATGCCTACCACGTTGATCTCCGCATATAGAAAATCGGTCAAGGCATTAACCTCCCATTAAGGCCGAATAATCGCGAGATCGGCGGAAGTAAATCAAGGCACCGGTCGCAATAGAAGTACGCCTGCAGTCAGGGACTTGAATTGCCTTATACAATATTAGCATCGATTCCGAATGACGGGGCAACTTGCTTAGTACGGCAGCTGAGGACGGCATTATGGCAAGCCCTGGATGCTTTTAATCAGCTTCGCTCACAATCTGCAGGTTCCGCTGGGCAGCCAGGCTGTGAACCCAATGGATTTCCTACACTGCCTGCAATGGGATTCTTAGCTGTCTGATGCATCCATGCAAACATAGTCTATATAGGAGATAGAGACGATATCTGAACAAACGGAGGGAAGTCTGTGGAATTGGATGGATTTAGCCGTTCGACAGATCAGCTCATTGAACGGATATGTGAACTTGAGAGGCTGAATAGGGGACTTCTAAGGCAGGATGAGCTCCAAGTAAGGCTCGAGTATGCCTGGACGGGGAACCTGGGTCGCTGGTATTGTGATACGACGACCAATTCGGTGATTTTCAACCCGCTCAAGGTGACTGCGCTAGGCTATGACAGGGAGGACATACCTGAACAAGTAGATCGTCAGTTCTTCGCCGATAGGCTTCATCCAGAGGATTACAAAAGGGTCATGTAGGCTATGCGGAAGCACCTTCACGTAGAAGGCTGACGTATACGAAGCGGAGTAGTGGATACACATCAAGGATAGCAATTAAAAGTTGATGCGTAGTACCCGGTTTCTGACAGGTTCACAGAAAACTGCAGGGAACCGGGCCGGTTGCCGTTGGAAATCGGCACCAGCGCAGAGGCATGTCTTGCCTGGATGGCAGTCCAAGGTCTATAATATCTTCTGCCGAGCGGATGTAGCCCAGTGGTAGGGCAATGGCTTCCCAAGCCATGTGTCGCGGGTTCGAATCCCGTCATCCGCTCCATTTTCATGCCCGATCCGCAAAAAGCCCCCGCTATGCGAAGAAGCTTGTGACTGCCTCTATAACGGCATCGACCTCGGATTCCTCCAAGTAGGCGTGAATCGGTAGCGAAAGGGCGCAGGCGGCGGCCTTAGCCGATTCATCAAGGCTGACCGGCTGTCGGAATCTGCCGCGTAAAGCCCCCTGCAGGTTCAGCGGCACGGGGTAATGCACGACTGAGGGCACTCCATTGCGGCTAAGGTGGGCTACCAGCCTGTCTCTTGCCGGCTGGTCCTCGAGCCTTACAGTATACTGGGCCCAGCTGGAGTAATATCCTTCCGGGACCTCGGGCACCCTGATCAGGCTCCCAAGGGCATCACTGTATATGCCTGCGATTGAGTTCACCTTTGGCAGCTCGAGGGCTCTGAACGCCTTGAACTTCTCCAGCAGCAAAACTGCCTGGAGGGTGTCCAGCCTAGAGTTGACCCCTGCCCTCGGGTTGACGTACCTGTCTTCCTCGGAGCGTCCGAGCGCCCTGACCGAACGAAGCGCAGCCGCCTCCTGCTCCGAATCCGTGAACACGGCACCGCCATCTCCTGCGCAGCTGAGAGGCTTTCCAGGATAGAAGGAGGTTATGGATGTGTCGCCTAGGCTGCAGGCCATGCTATCGCGGAGGCTACCGCCGAATCCCTGCGCGGCATCCTCTATCAGAACGAGCCCATGCCTTGCAGCTATCTCGCTTATCTCAGGGAAGGCCGCCGGAAGCCCGAACAAATCTATGGCGATTACCGCCTTAGGCTGTAGGCTACCTTCAGAAAGACAGACGCTTATTGAGCTTTCGAGCGAGCCAGGCGACATGTTGAACGTCGCAGGGTCGATGTCGACCAGTATCGGTACCGCACCGCGGGCAAGCACCGCAGCCGCCGGCGCAAAGCAGGTGAAGGCCGGCATCAGAACCCCATCACCTGGGCCTATGTTTCGGGTCAGCATGGCGAGTATGAGCGCATCGGTCCCGTTTCCGCATGCCACGCAGTGCTTCCTGCCGACATACCCAGCAAGTATGCGCTCCAGCTCATCGACCTCCGGGCCCAATATGTACTCTGCTGCAGAGAGCGATGAAAGCATAGCTGGATCTAACTTATCCCTAAGGGCGGCATACTGCGCCCGCAGCCCCTTGAACTCCATGCTGTCCTCCTAAGTCACATGCCTAATCGCACAATTCGCTTCCATGGCCGGATGGCCATGAGACGGGCTGTAAGGCACCAGACAATGATACTTCGGTCAAGCCGCCATGCCAAGCGCCAAAACCTCAATCGCTTCAAGGTATTGTCGGGGCCTGCCTAAGGAGCAAACGCATGCAGCAGGAGCGAAGTTCCGGCACTGCAAGCCTCGCAGTCTATGCTTCTGATGAAAACATGTTCCCCAAGTGCAGTCAGAGGGTATCATGATAGAAGGGAAGCATGATTCAAGTAAGCCGGGAAGGGCGGTGGGCCTATGGCCATGCTTGGCTACATCAGGGAGGCAGCGGAAGGCGGACAGGATTCTCCAGGGCTTAAGGTCAGGCGCATCTCAGACGCAGTCTACATAGAAGAACCCTCATTAAATCCCGCTGGCAGGCCGCGCCTAAACAGCCTTCTGGCGGAAATCGGCAGGGAGGACGCCTTGGTTACCGCCTCATTTTCGGAACTGGCGGTATCTTCCCAGGGCTTCCTGCAGATAGCCAGCGTCCTTGAGGCGAAAGGATCTTACTTGGTAAGTCTCAAGGAGGGCTTAGACACCCGCACAGGCGAGGGCAGGGCGGTAATCCGCGCCATGCTGTCCTTAAAGGATCTGGATGAGGCGTCCATGGTTGAATGGACCAGGAACAGGGTCGATTACATCAAGAAGAACGCCTCGCCCAAGCATCAGATAGGGCGGAAGAAATAGGAAGGCGCCATGAGGCCTGATTGCGGCCATGGTCCCTGAGGCTTACTTTACCAGCTCGAGCACTGCACAGCCTGGTTCGGAGCCCCTCTGGATTACGATGCGCTTCTTCAGGGCGGCCACCTTCCTTACAGCCTCCTCGGGTTCGCCCGGCTCAACTCTGATGATCACAGGGCAGCCGCCGGAGATGTCCAGGGCACGCCTGGCGATCTCACCGGCCATCCTCCGATCAAGCCTGCGGGCATCCACTTCAACCTCATTCACAGGCTTATTTCCTTCCCAGGGATCCGAAGAACCCACCGATGTCGTCCATTATGTCACCGTCTCCGTCCGAATCCAGGAGCCGTGTGGCAAGGCCGGCCATGTTTCCTCCGGCCAATCTGCCGGCAGAACCTGAAAGCGACGACAGAAGGCCCGGTAATCCTTCCGTGCCGACATTGCCTTGCCTCTTCTGCTGTCCCAGAAGCCCAAGAAGAAGGGGCGCGAACTGTGTGAGAAGCCCCGCCACCTGGCCTGCGTCAAGGCCGGTGTTCCGGGCGATCCCGGACTGCACTTTCTGCGCCTTACCCGAGAACACGTGGTTCAGGATCTTTGCGCCGTCGTCTGTGTCGACTGTGTCGAAGAAGCTGTCGAAATCATCCACCTTGTCATCCGCATGCCTGTCCAGCGCCTTGGACAGCGATTCCGCGCCCTCAGGCGTGCTGGCGTTTCTGGACATCGCCGTCAGAAGCGTAGGAAGGGCCAGCTGGGCCATCTGCATCACCTGGTCGGGCTTTGCCTGCACCTTGCTTCCCACTTTGCCTAGGGTGCCCGGGTTCATAAGCCCGCTTGCCAACATCTCCAGCAGATCCATATCCATCCCTCCTTTAATCTAATTCTATCACGCACGGATTCCCGCCACCTCTGAGAGATTCCTGCAGACCGGGTTACTATGGAATGCCTGCGATGGTAGAATCGTTTTATTGTCTAGACTGCCTACGGAGGTGCTATGATGCGTTCCAGGTTCCTGGTCTTCCTTCTGGCGGCAATATTTGTCGCATCATCCGCTGCATCCGCCCTCGCGGCTGACGGCACATGGACCGAAGCTAAGGTGAGCTACGACGGCTACGAGAGGGAGTATGCCACCTACATACCCGCATCCTGGAAGAGGGGCGGCCCGGTTATGGTCTTCTTCCACGGCTTCACGCTCGGCTTCAAGGATTACAGGAAGGGAACAGGCATGCTTGAGGCCGCCGATAAGCACTCGATAGCGCTTCTCATGCCCAACGGGCTGCCGCTTAAGGTCAAGTCCGCCCCATGGATCCTCAATCCCCGCGTCTGGGATATGGGCCAGGTGCAGGACAGAAACGAGTTCGTCGACGATGCCGGCTTCGTAAGCTGGCTTATCAGTGACTTCATCGCACAGAATGGCGCCGATTCTGGCAGGGTACTCATCGGAGGGCACTCCAACGGGGCATTCTTTGCGCATTACCTAGTGGGGCTGAACCCGGGAAGGTTCGCAGGCCTGGCCTCCATAATGGGAAGGTACTACAAGCTTACCGTGCCCCGTGCCATACCCCCGATACCGACGCTTATAATAAACGGGCTGCAGGATCCCGTACTGCCTATAGAGGGCAAGGATGGGACCGCACCGCAGCAAAGCGTGCCCGCTGCCCAGGAGAACATCGAATACTGGGCATCCATAATGGGCCTTGAGGCTTCTGCCAGCAGAAGCGAGCTTAAGGAAGGCGGATACCGCCTGAAGTACAAGGATGCCCTGGGTAAGGGCATGCTCGTCGCCGACTATGTAGACAAGCAGGGGCATTGGATCCCCGGAGCACGCCCCTCGGCGTTCCAGTCATTCTTCGGGGGATCCATCAACATGAGCTACAAGGGATTTGATATGGCATTTGGGATGCTTCTTGGCGCTGTCGGCACCGGCTTCGGCAACTGACCGCCGGCACCATGCGCAAAGCGCAGCCAAATTGACATGCTTGCGTCTAGTTGGTAAAATCAAGTCTGCTATAGGGCTTGCCGGTGTAGCTCAGTGGTAGAGCAGCGCATTCGTAATGCGCGGGTCGCGGGTTCAACTCCCATCACCGGCTCCATAGGAATAACAGCCGCGGAGGTCAGTTGGCCCTGCGGCTTTGTCTTACCTAACGATGGAGGACAACATGAAGATAGACCTGCACGGCATGAGGACCAGGGATGCAATCGAGCTGTTCATAGCCCATTACAACAAGCTTGTCTCCCAAGGAGGCGATAGGCTCGAAGTGGTGCACGGTTATGGCTCCACTGGGGTGGGAGGCGACATTAGGGGCGCGCTTAGGACCCTCCTGGATGCATACCCGGACAAGGTAAGGTATATTAGTGGTGAGATGATAGGCAATAAGGGCGTCACTGTGGTAATCCCAGACTGCCCGTTACCTTCCCGCAGGTCTTCTGTAGGTACAGCAATCAGGATGCAGCTGGGTGCGAGACCTATAAGCGCGTACTGCCTCGAAGAGAAGCTCAGCGGCCTTGCCAGCCCAGATGAGATCATGTACGGTCTTTCCGGCCTCGTTTCGCAGGGGGCCGCCAAGAAGATAGTCCAAGACGGCAGGACCCTCTATATGAGGAGATAGGATGGAGGTAAGCGAATGGCTAACAAGGACGTCTACAACCACACTGTGAAGATCGACAAGGATGGGAAGACATGGCTTTACGATGAAGGCGTGGAGATGGAGAAACCGGGAGGTCCTGTCAGCTACCTGCTTGTCGGGCTTCTAAGCTGCATGGGGCTTACCGCACAGGCGATTCTCGGCAAGATGAAGATCGATTATGAGAAAGTCGTAATGAACGGGCTTCTGTATATGGTCGACGAGAAGATCAGATACGGCAACAAGATAAAGTGCACATTAAGCCTCGAAGGCGCCCCTGAGCTGGATGAGGAGACCAAGACTAGAATCGCGCAGATATCCAAAAAGTACTGCACCGTCTCCGTTACCATAGAAAGGAATCCCGAGATCACACTTTCGATGGAGTAGATGAGAGATGATCAAGCCGCCGACATTCCTAGTAAGGCTGAAGGACTATCTCATAGCTGGGCTTCTGCTTGTTGCGCCGATAGTCCTTACCATATATGTCCTGATATGGTCTTTCAACCTTCTTGACGGGATACTGAGCCCAATAGTTATTAAGATCGCCGGCCGTCCCCTTCCCGGCGTGGGCCTTGTCTCCGGGCTCATCATCACGCTTCTAGCGGGGATGCTCACAAGAGGCTGGATTACCAAGAGGCTCATGAAGTGGATGGAGCTTTCGGTCTCGAAGCTTCCGCTTATTAGGCCGCTTTACGGCACGCTCAAGCAGCTTACCAACGCGCTTCTCTCCGGAAGCGACAAGAACATGTTCAAGAGGGTCGTAATGCTGGAGTACCCCAAGGCCGGGATATGGAGCTTAGGTTTCGTCACCTCCGAGGACATGGGAGAGCTTGGCAGGCAGATGGAATCGAAGATGGGAAAGCATCTCTGCTCGGTCTTCATGGTATCATCGCCGAATCCGACGACGGGGTGGCTCATACTGGTGCCGGATGAGGATCTTATAACCATCAACGTGAGCGTCGAGGAGGCTCTTAAGCTCATTGTATCTGGCGGCTACGTAAGGCCTGAGGATAAATAGTAAACAGAATCGAAGAGGCGCCGCAGCCTCATGCCGCGGCGCCTCTTCATTTTCTTATGCCGGCTACTCCTCTTCGGGTGCAGCTGCCAGCGTGAGGGTCACATCCATCCTCTTTCCGTTTCTAACAATCGTAAGCTTCACATTGTCGCCTATCTGCTTCTCCCTTACCCTGAGGGCGAGGTTGAACTTGCCTTCCGTGGAAACTCCGTCATACGCTTTGATGATGTCGCCGGCCTTCATGCCCGCCCTCGAGGCAGGGCTGTCCTCGGCAACGTCAGCGACGTATATACCCGTCGTCTCCTTTATGCCCAGCTGCTCGGCGGCATCTGCGTCAAGCGAGTAGTACCATATGCCTAGCCATGGCCTTGCGTACTTGCCGGTCTGCTTCAGCGACTGTATGGCATCCTTGACCGAGTCGATGGAGATGGCGAAGCTGATGCCCTGTGCATATGGGATGATCGCGGTGTTGATGCCGACGATCTTGCCGTCCATGTTTATGAGCGGCCCGCCGCTGTTTCCGGAGTTGATCGCAGCGTCCGTCTGTATAAGCTCAGCTTGGGATATGTCCTCCGCGCCCTCTACGTTCGCCAGGTTCCTTTCGATGGCGCTGACTATGCCGGCGGTGACCGTGTGCTCGAACCCGTGCGGATTCCCTATCGCGACTACCCATTCGCCGGGGCGCAGGTCCTTGGAGTTGCCGAGCACCGCATATGGAAGGCCGCTTGCCTCCACCTTTATGACTGCCACGTCGTAGGCGGAGTAGCTTCCTATAAGCTTCGCATCATATGTCCTTCCGTCGAGAAGTGTGACCTTAATCTTGTTCATCCCATCGATTACGTGGTGGTTGGTGACTATGTAGCCGTCCGATGAGATTATGAAGCCCGATCCGGAACCCTGCTGCTCATACTGATAGTCGCCGAAGTTCCTGAAGATGTCGCCGAAGATGCCGTAATCCCCCTCCGGAGACTGCGATACGGTCTTCGTTACGTCTATCCTGACCACCGCAGGGCTCACAGCCTCTGCGATGTCGGCTATCGGAGGAAGCGCGGATGCGTAGTCAGACCCGGCTGAGGGAAGCGCAGCCCCTGACTCCAGAAGCCCATCCGTATCGTCGGCTCCGCCTTCATCCTGGCCGCCCGTTTCACCCGCCTGCTCGGATTGCCTGCTCAATGCCAGCCTGTCCCAGCCGTCGTATAGGACCATGCCCACCGCGAGAAGGCAAGCGATGATGACAATAAATGATACCGCCTTGTAGACTCCGCCCTTTTCGGACATTCTATCACTCCCGTTTTCTTATTCACCAGTTGCTTCTGTACGAAGCCGGGCTGTATGAGCCCGTGGTCTCGAAAGTCTGGACATACCTTGAAAGCCTGGGGTCGTCAATCGTAAGGATCAGGTCTGACTGGTCCTGGACTGAGCCCAGGGTTAGCGTGCCGTAGGATGCGCTGCTGACTACAGGTGCGCCTATGCTGCCTATCCCGTTAGGGTTAAGGTCAGGGAGGATGACCTCCGCCGTCTCATCAAGCTGGTCCTCCAGGGGCTGCCTTGTGACTAGCCCTGCAATCGCGCCCGTGATGTTGACATTGAACGCGAACTGAAGGATGGGGATGGCGATAAGCGTGCCTACAAGGGCCGCGGGAAGAAGCGCCCTTCCCAAAAAGGAGAACAGCCCATAGCGCCTCGTGCCGGCCGCTGAACCTTCCTCCTCCATCTCCAGCTGAAGGGCCCTGGTGCGGATTATGCCCATGTCGAACGCGCCCTCCGGCTCCTCCGCGGGTTCCAGCTGCTCCAGCGCCTCCTTGATCCTCTCGAACTCATCGAGCAGCCTTGCGCAGCTGGCGCACTCGATGATATGCCTTTTGACCATGGCGGTCTCCTCGCTTGTCAGCTCCCTGTCGAGGAAGGCGGAAAGCAGCCTCTCATACTTGCTGCAAGTCATCTAATTGATCCTCCTTTGGGCGTCGAAGTGGGGCGCCAGCGCCTCCCTCAGGGCTTTCCTCGCCCTGTGGAGCCTGCTTCTGACCGTGCCGATGGACGTATTCATGATCCCGGCAATCTCCTCGTAGGAGAAGCCCTCGATGTCGCAAAGGATCACGACCATCCTGAACTCCGGCTGAAGCGCCTGCAGCGCCGCCGATACCCTGCTGTCCATCGCATTCTTGTCGAGGACTAGGAAGGGGTCCGCGCCGTGGTCGGGCAGCTCCCTTTGCATGCTGCCCTCCTCGGTCCTGACCGGAGCGTCGTACGATTCGGTCTCCGGGCGCCTCTTCCTCTTCCTTACCTCATCTATGAAAAGGTTCGTGACTATCCTGTACAGCCATTTGTCGAAGGCCGTATCCTTCTTGTAGCTGTCAAAGGAGCGGTATGCCCTTACGAAGGCGTCCTGTGCGAGGTCCTTTGCGTCCTCGGGGTTTCCCGTCATCCTCAGCGCTGCGTTATATACCGAGCCCTGATGCTTGCGCATGAGCTGCTCGAATTCCTCGGCCCGCGACATCCCGCCGGCGGCTGTGGCCAAAGTCCGCTCGGCAAGAATATTGAGCATTCGGCTTCCTCCATTGCTTGGGCATATGGGCCCAAAATTGACTAGAAATGTCGTTCAGTTCAGAATAACGACAGGGAAGCGGGAGTTGTTCCCGTAATCATTATAGTGCGTATCGGCAAAGGCGAGAAACAGGCGAGGAGGGGGGTAAGCGATGCAAGTCCAGGATATTTCGCAAGATGAGCTGTTAAAACCCTCTGAGCTGCCGGAGCGTGTCAGGGAGGCCCTGCTTCGCCTGAGAGGCGACGGAAACAAGGCTTACATAGTAGGAGGCGCCATAAGGGATCTCATCTTGAAGGGCTCCACCGACGACTGGGACATCGCCACATCCGCCCGTCCGGAGAGGGTCAAGCAACTGTTCCCCCATAATGCCCCGCTGGGCGAAAGGCACGGCTCCGTGATGGCCATATTCGACGGGGGGACGGTGGATATCACCACCTTCAGGACAGAGGGCGCCTACAGCGACCTGCGGAGGCCCGACAGCGTCGGCTACGTCGAGGACGTGGAACAGGACCTCTCGCGCCGCGACTTCACCATGAACGCGATGGCGTGGGACCCCTTCGAGGATAGGCTCATCGACCCCTTCGGCGGAAGAAGTGATATAGATGCTGGCCTGATAAGGGCGGTAGGGGATGCCAGGGAGAGGTTCTCCGAGGATGCATTGAGGATGCTAAGGGCGCTAAGGTTCTGCTCTTCGCTCTGCTTCGAGATAGATGAAAGCGTGAAAGGCGCCATAAGATCCGAAAGCGGTGGCATCGCGCTCATCTCGGGCGAGCGCAAGGCAATGGAGCTGGGAAGGATCTTAAGGGGGCCATGCGCCTGCAAGGCGCTGGC
This sequence comes from uncultured Clostridia bacterium, assembly GCA_964532805.1. Classification (GTDB taxonomy): domain Bacteria; phylum Bacillota; class DTU025; order DTU025; family MWDF01; genus MWDF01. The sequence goes on along the minus strand of CAZHKX010000001.1, from coordinate 27,356 downwards.
GATGATGGTGGAGCTGGGCCTTGCTTCGGCCATCTTCCCGGGGCTCGATAAGGGCCTCATGCTTACCGCGGCGGAGAACATCGGGGGCCTTCCCGAAGATGCTCTGATAAGGCTTGCGGCTTTCATCGCCTCATCTGAGCCCGCCGGGCCGCAGAGGGTCCAATCGGCTTTGGCCAGGAGGTTAGATGCGCTGAAGCTGCCTAAGGCGGCGAGGCTCCATGCGGTGAGGCTGGCAGAGGGCCTTTATGAAGGGTACAGGTTATCGGACGGCCCGTCCGTAAGAAGGTGGGCCGCCCTTCTGGGAAGGGAATCCGCCCATGAGGGGCTCGCCCTAAGAAGCTGGTACGACAGCATATTCCGCCCCGGCTCCGACTGGATGGCAGAGACGGCCCGGGTGGAGGCCGTGCTTGCCGCAAAGCCCCCGCTCGCACTGGAGGAGCTTAAGATAAGAGGCTCGGATGTCGTGAGCCTTCTCAACGGGGAGAAGGGGCCCAAGGTCAAGGCCGTCATGAACAGGATTTACCTCGACGTGCTGGATTCGCCGGAGCTCAATGACAGGCAGAAGCTTCTTATGCTCGCCTGGATGTACATAAAAGCAGACGAAGGAGGATTGCCGCAATGAAGATCGTGCTTGCCCCCGACTCTTTCAAGGGCTGCCTTACGGCGGTCGAGGTTTGCGATGCACTGGAGAAGGGCATAAGAAGGAGGTTTCCTGAGGCAGAGGTGGTCAAAGTCCCCATGGCAGACGGCGGGGAGGGTACCGTGCAGTCGCTTGTAGACGTCTCGGGCGGGAAGGTTATAGAGAAGACCGTCCATGACCCGCTGGGCAGGAGGGTGAAGTCGTTCTTCGGCATGATGGGAGACGGCAGCACCGCGGTCATCGAGATGGCTGCGGCCTCAGGCCTGCCGCTTCTAAGGCAGGGCGAGAGGAACCCCAGGCTCACGAGCACCATAGGCACGGGCGAGCTGATACTCGAGGCCATAGCGATGGGAGCCAGAAGGGTGATCATGGGCATCGGGGGCTCCGCCACCAATGACGGGGGCAGGGGCATGGCTGAGGCCCTCGGCGTGAAGTTCATTGGATCCGACGGCAATGCCCTGGGTGAGCCGGGCGGCGCAGCCCTTCACGACTTGGCCTCAATAGATGTAAGCGGGCTTGATGAAAGGCTCGCCGGAGTGGAGTTCATAGTGGCCTGCGATGTCGACAACCCGCTTACGGGGCCGAGGGGGGCATCCGCAGTCTATGGGCCCCAGAAGGGCGCGACGCCTGCCGATGTGGAGTACCTGGACGCAGCGCTCGCCAATTATGCCCTGGTTGTGAAAAGGCAACTCGGCAAGGATGTATCCGAAGCGCCTGGCGCAGGTGCCGCAGGAGGGCTCGGGGCCGGCCTTATGACCTTCTGCAATGCGAGCTTGCGCAGGGGCGTGGAAATAGTCGTCGAGGCGACAGGGCTTACTGCGAAATGCAAAGGCGCGGACCTCGTAATAAGCGGGGAAGGCAGGACGGACTTCCAGACCAAGTTCGGAAAAACGCCCATGGGCGTCGCCAAGGCGGCCAAGGTGCACAGGATTCCTGTTATACTTATCAGCGGCAGCATAGCCGCAGGGGCGAGGGACCTGTACGAGCTGGGTGTCGAGGCTCTGTTTGCGATACCAAACGGGCCGATGACGCTGGAGTCTTCCCTTAAGGATGCGGAGGCGCTCCTCGCTGATGCGGCAGAGAACGCAGTCAGGCTGTTCGCCGCCGGCAAAGGGCTATAGAAGCAGGGGAGCTGTCGGAGGATCATATGGCTACTGAAAGGCAAAGAAGGATACTTAGGGCTTTCGAGGGCAAGAGGGTCGCAGTCGCGGGCCTCGGCCGCACAAGCGTGCCCTTGGTGAGGCTGCTCTCCGGCTCCGGAGCCAGAGTCACCGTCTTCGATAAGAAGAGCCAATCTGAGCTGGCAGTTCAGCTGGACCAGCTGAGAGGCTCGGTATACGAGCTTCGGGCGGGGACGGATGCTTTCGAGGGTATCAGCTGCTTCGATTACTTCTTCCCGTCACCGGGCATAAACCCCGACAGGCAGGATTTCCTCGCCGCGAAGTCGGCAGGGGTCAAGTTCGGCTACGAGATAGAGCTGACGATTGAGCTGGCTGAATGCCCGGTGATCGGCATAACGGGAAGCTCCGGGAAGACCACGACGACTACCCTGGTGGGCCTCATGCTTGAGGAGGCATCAAGGCGCCGCGGCAGGGGGACCGTCATGGTCGGAGGAAACATAGGAAGGCCGCTGGTCGAGGAGATACTCCAAGGCGGCCCGCAGGATTTCGCGGTGCTGGAGATGTCCAGCTTCCAGCTGAAGTTCATAAGAACCAGCCCCGACATCTCCGCTGTGCTCAACATCACGCCCAACCATCTTGACGTGCACCCGAGCATGGAGGACTACATCTCATCAAAGGCGAACATACTGGCCTTCCAGGGGAAGGATTCGACTGCGGTTCTGGGTGCAGATGATCCGGCCGCCGCGTCTCTGGCCTCCGCCTGCAAAGGCCGCATACTGTGGTTCTCAGCAGAGGAAGAGGTAAGCGCCGGGGCTTTCATGAGGGGAGAGGACCTGGTGCTCAGGATGCCCGGGCGCGCGGATGAGGCCGTCATGTCAGTGAAGGACGTAAGGATACCCGGGATGCATAACATCCTGAACGTCCTGGCAGCGATGGCGATATCTGCCGCAGCCGGCGCCGAAGGCTCCGACATGCGCTCGGCGGTGCTCGGCTTCACCGGCGTCGAGCATAGGCTGGAGCTTGCGGGCGAGAAGGACGGAATTCTATACGTGAACGATTCCATAGCCACCAGCCCGGCAAGGACCATAGCTGCCCTGAAGGCCTTTGAAAGGCCCATAGTGCTCATCGCGGGCGGATATGACAAGCATCTTCCGTTCGACGGGATGGCCGAGCTTGCCTTGGGCAGGGTGAAACACCTGGTCACGCTGGGGGTCACCGCCGCAAAGATCGAGGAGGCTTTCGCCTTAGCCGCGGCAAGGACAGGAAGGCCGCTTCCGCGGATGGAAAGGGCGGCGGCTTTCGACGAAGCCGTGCTGGCGGCATCAAGGGCGGCTGAAGCAGGGGACGTAGTGCTTATGTCGCCTGCTTGCGCAAGCTACGACATGTTCAACAACTTCGAGGAGCGCGGCAGGCGGTTCAAGCAGCTTGCCGGGGAGATCACTGGCAAAGGGAGGTAAAGGGATGTCAGCTACCATAATCGACGGAAAGGCAGTTGCCGCTGAAATCAGGGAAGGCCTTAAGTGCGAGGTGTCAAGCTTCGCGGAAACCTACGGAAGAGTGCCGGGGCTTGCGGTAGTAATCGTAGGGGAAGACCCTGCCAGCAGGACTTATGTCAACAACAAGAAGAAGGGCTGCGCAGAGCTGGGGATGTACTCCGAAGAGCACTCCCTGCCGGACACTACGACGCAGTGCGAGCTCGTCGAGCTAGTAAACAAGCTCAACTGCGACCCGAAGATCGACGGCATACTAGTGCAGCTTCCCCTGCCCAAGCACATCGACGCCGACGCAGTTATCAGCACAATAGACCCGATGAAAGATGTCGACGGGTTCCACCCCGTCAGCGTGGGCAACCTGATGATAGGAAGGCCCTGCTTAAAGTCCTGCACTCCCGCGGGGATTATGGAGCTCATCAGAAGGAGCGGGCAGGATCTGACCGGCAAGCAGGCAGTAGTAGTCGGCAGGAGCAACATCGTAGGAAAGCCGGTATCACTGCTTCTTCTGGAGAAGCACGCCACGGTCACGATATGCCACTCAAGGACGAAGGACCTCGCCGAGGCATGCCGCAGGGCCGATGTGCTGGTTGCGGCAGTAGGCAAGGCCAAGCTTATAAAGGGCGACTGGATAAAGCCGGGCGCGGTAGTCATAGATGTCGGCACTAACAAGGTCGAAGGCTCCAAGAAGCTCGTCGGGGACGTGGACTTCGACGAGGCGGTCGAAGTCGCAGGATGGATCACACCGGTCCCGGGCGGCGTTGGACCTATGACGATAACCATGCTCATGAGCAACACTCTTAAGGCCGCAAAGGCCATACAGGAATGCAGGAAGTAGGCGGTAAAACCCGCGGCATGCTGCAGGAGCTGCTGAAGAGGGAGCCCATAGTGAACTATGGGTTCTTGAAGTACCTTGGGAAATATGAGGTCAAGAGGGCGGCGCTGTGCGGGGGATCCTGCGCCGCCGTCTTCGGCTTCGGTGAGGAGCGGTTCGGAGCCCTGTACTCAAGGGATGAGTGCGAAGCGCGTGAAGTCTGCCGGGTCTTCGAAGGAATCACGGACCTTGCGATAGAGCCTGCCTTCGATTGGAGCATAAAAGCCGCACTGGACGACAGAACTCCCAAAAGCGTCCTTCATGCAGCGATGCTGTACCTGCCTGAGGGTGTACAGGTAGGCGAGCCGTCGGGCGATGTCGTCGAAATCGGCGTTGAGCACGCCGAGACGGTGTACATGAACTACGCTAGGGCTGAGCTGGTCGACATCGCATACATAAGGGAAAGGCTCGCCGAGGGCCCTGCTGTGGGCGTCTTTAGGGAAGGTGCGCTTGCCGGGTGGGCGATGACCCACGACGACATGGCCATGGGCATGCTGACTGTGCTTCCGGAATATAGGAGGCAGGGGATGGCTTACGACATGACACTTGCGCTGATAAGGAAGATGAGGCAGATAGGCGAGCTGCCCATAGTGCACATCTCGAAGGACAATTCGATGTCCCTGCCATTGGTGAGGAAGCTTGGATTTCTCGAGATATGCGACGTGATGTTCATAAGCTGACAGCAGGCGGCGCGGGTGGCGCCGCCTTTCTTTTCTCGGGGGCGCAGCGAGGGTATGAAGGATTCCGGGCAGGATTATTGAATTAGGGCTCAATCCGAAGAATCAGGAGGTGATTGCATGAGAGGCATGCGCTTGGTTGCGGTGTTGTGCATTATTGCAGTCCTGGCAATGCTTGCCGGCTGCAGGGCATCCTGGGTGATGGACTTCACTGAGGCGGAGGATGCGGATATGGCAGACTGGGGCGGCTACACATCCTGGACGCTTAACGATCCCGAGGGATCCGGGCTTACCGTCTATGAGGACTACGTAATGACACCCCTTGGATTTCCGTCGGACTTCACGCTGACGATATGGATGACCATGGAAATCAACGAAATCGACAACGCCGACTTCAGAATATGGATAGGGGATGATGATAGCTCAGAGTCCGAGCACTATATCGAATGCGTCTTCTCGGAAGCCGGGGACGAGGACAATGAGGAAGTGCTCATCCATGAGGACGGGGTAGGGATCGGCTACAGGGATGTCGACACTTTGGCCCCGATACCCGGGCTTAGGTCGGGAGATAATGTATTCAAGCTGGTAAGAAACGGCGATCACTACCGGATAACGGTAAACGGGGCTCTCCTGGCAAGCTTCGATGCTCTTTACTTCGACCCTGCGGCCTGCTATGTGGCTTTCGTCACCCGTGACACGTCCGATGTGGATATCTACTACACGAAGATCAAAGTCGATTACGAGGGGGATACCGTACCCCTGCCTTGATGTAAAGGACGACTTGGAAAGCGGTGATCAGATTGAGGCATCTATGTTTTACGCTGGCCATTATCGCAATACTGACCCTTTTCGGCACATCGCAGACTGCATTGGCTGAGGAGAAGGGGCTTAACCAGCTGTGGGTCAAGGAGGGCCTGGATAATCCCATAGCTGCCGTCAGCGGCGACGGATCCGTGCTCATCGCCGACGGAAGCCAGTTGTACAAGCTCACCGCCTCAGGAGCTCAGGCCTGGAGCATCAGGCTTGATGGTGACGCAAGTATCTTAGAGGCCGACTCGAAGGGCGGATGCTGGGTCGCCTTCGCGAAAGAGGTCTTACGGGTGACACCATCGGGGAAGCTCTCATGGACCTATTCGAGCGAAGAGAAGGTACGCTGCCTGGAGCCTCTTCCTGACGGAAGGGTGCTTGTGGGCACAGACCTGGGCGGCCTACTGCTGGATGAGGCGGGCAAGTTCGTCTGGCTTTACGATCCGGCAACAGGATGCGACACCTGAATACCGATAATACTTGGGCCTGTAAGGTCCATGGAGTATCTCGGCGGGGACGATATCCTCTTCCTCGGTCAGGTGTTCGGCATATACAGCGACATGGATGCCCTGGATTACCTGACAGTAGTCAGCCTCAAGTATGGGGATACATCATATGACTGCAACTACCTTTGGCCCTTCAACCTCCACGAGGCGGTTGTGGTAGCAAGGGATGCGATAATCGTGTCCGCGGACTACAGGAGGGTCTGCAGGTGGGACGGCGTAAGCGGCAACTCTGTCATATGGCAGGCTGCTATGGACATCCCGGCGTACGTGATCGGAGACGCGGCGGGCGGCGTGCTCGCGATCGCTGAGGACAGGATGACCGCCTATCCCCTCGGCATCTCGGACGGGGTGGTCAAAGGGGGCGTAAGGCTCCCGTATGAGGTGGTCGCAAAGCCTGCATCTTTGGGCCCTTACGGTTTTGTAATCGCAGGCAAGGGGAGACTGGCATTGCTGTCATGGGACCTAAGAGTCCTCTCCGAGCTCGAAGACGGAAGGATAGGGGAACAAAGCACCCTCATCCCCGATTATGATTCAGTTATAGTCTTCGGCAAGGGCTTCGTAGCGAAGATAGGGCTATAGGAAGGCAGAGGGCCTCACCGACCTGCAGGCAAAGGATCGCATCTTGGTGAAGCCCTCTGAAATATAGAGCTTAAGTGCCGCCTCATTGTCCGCGTTCACGCTTAGCGTAGTCATATCTAGACCCATATCATAGGCCATCATCACAAGGCTTCTGAGAAGAGCCCGTCCCAATCCCATGCCCTGCTTCTCCGGAAGCACTGCAATAGGCCCTATGTTCATCGAGGGCCTGCCGTCCATCTCATCCGCTGAGCCTCTGGCTACGGCGATTGTGCGCCCGCCCTCCTCAATCATTAGCATGGCCCCCTCGATGCTGTCCGGCGAGCTTGCCATGCGCAGGACTTCTTCTGCGGACTGGGGCGCCTCGTTTCCCTTCACTGTAGCGAAGGCGGAATTCCGGACATTACACCATTCGACCTCGTCCTGCCCCTTCACAAAGGGCCTTATTGTGAGCCCATTCGGAAGCTGAGCTTCGGCACGCGGCAGGGCCGTGCCCCTTTTTAGCGAGTACACGTTCCTTTCCACGATGAAGCCGAGCTCGTCCAGTATACCGTTGAAGTGAGCGTCCTCTAGTGGCGCGAAGAGGTAGGCCGAATTGATTCCTTTGACAGCATCGGACATGGCATTGAGCAGGGAGGCATAGCACTGCTTGTCCCCATCCATGCACCATAGGATCCTGAAACGCGCCCTCCTTGCGGCGATCGCCCTGCTGGTGAGCATGAGGGAGGCGACGCCGGTTATGCATCCGCCGCTTCCTGTAAGCAGGAATGTCGGGTCCGCATCGCCTGCCGTGAAGCCGGACAGGTCCTCATCCGCAAGGAAGGAGCCGTCAACCTTGTCCCTGTTGGAGGCGCAGAATTCCAGAAAAGCGCCTAGTCGCGAAACGTCAAGCCTAATAACCTGCAAGTGACCACCACCTGTCAATGAACCTGTCAGAAGTCCATCAGTTCTCCCGTGATCCCGAGCCTGTCTAGCGGGATGACGGCCCTTACTGTCATCTGCGGGTCCACGCATTGGCTGATTCGCAGATCGACTGCAAGGCTTGCCATCATGTAGGATTCCTCCCACTTGATGCCGCACGCGGCGGAGATGTATCTCACGGCTGAATCGGTCGCAGCCCTGGCTGCCTCCTCGAGGGTCGCCCCCGAGGCGACTATCATAAGCTCGCTGCCGCCTCTTATGGCGGGCCAGCTGATCCGCGTCTGTTTAATAAGGCCGATTCGCACGAGCACCTCGGCTGCTATCTCAAGGCCTGTCACGCAGGCCTCGCCATCCGCCATGAGGGCATGGACGTCTCCCATCGCGAGCATCGCGCCCTCCTGGCTTATAGGAAGAAACAGCGTGGCTCCCTCGCATATGTCCTTCGTGTCCATGTTGCCGCCGTGCCTTCCGGGGATGCCAGTCGATACTGCGCCCTGCTTCTGGGAGGTGGCGACTCCGATCACGCCTATCATGGGCTTTATCGGAAGAGGCCTTCCTGCGAAGCCCGCCATGACTGAAGATACGGGAATAATTCGGGTAAACGATTTCTTTACTTCACCGCCCAGAAGGCCTCCTCCGGGGATGACGCTGATGACCCCGCAGGATGCCACATCTATTGACAGGACCGAGACGGAGAGCACGTCGCCAGGCTCCGCGCCCTCTATGCAGACTGGCCCTGTGGCCGGGTTGAGGCATGTGAAGTCCACCTTCCCGATGTCCTGCCCTTCGGAGCTTATCTGGCCGTGCCAGCAGTCATGTGTCTCGAAGAGGATGAGCTCGCCTGGCTTTGCGAAGGCCACAGGGCTCATCTTCGGGGCGAATGCGCCGACAGAGCTCTCCCTTGAAATCCTGAGCATGTTGCCGCCTCCCCCTATTTCAGGAAATTCCACTCATCCGACCTGTACTTGCCCAGAAGCTCCGATGCCCTCTTCACCTCGGCGTCGCTGAGGCCTGCCTCAAGAAGCGGGGAGCCCACCAGCCTTCCGAACTCCTCGGAGATCGGCCCTGTCAGCTCATAGGCTCCGGCATTCCTGCCGAGCGCCTCGTCGACTGTCGCAATCCCGCCTTCAAGCCTCTCCTTCATGGAGCTTGGTAGTGCGCACACCTTAAGCAGGGCGCCTACGTCTGCCGACATCAGTATGGAGCCATGCTGCAGGAAGTGCCTGCCCGACCTGAACTGCGCGCTTCCTATGATCTTCCGGCCCTTCCAGGCGACCTCGAAGCTGGACGGCACGTCGAAGCAGGCTGCGGTCTTCTCCTTGCCCCTGTCGCTGTACGCGGGGACGAGGTCCGCCGTTATGCCGAAGGCTTTTAGCCCGTCCGCCAGGGCGCTACTTATCATCATGTACACATCCAGTACAGCACCCCCGCCGAAGAGCAGCGAATCTGCTATCACGCTGTAGGTGAGCTCGTCATCATGCAGCACCGCGCGCCCGCCCGTCCTCCTTCTTACCATGGTATAGCCCCTTTTGAGTACTTCCCCCATGTCGCAGGATTCAACTGCCCTCTGGTTGTAGCCGAGGGAGAGGCAGGGGGGATCCCATGTATAGAACCTCAGGGTTGGGGGTGATGAGCCGGCAATGACGGCTTCCAGCACAGCCTCGTCTACAGCCATGTTCCATGCCCCTTCCGACGCCGGGGAGATGATTAGACGCCATGGTGCCATGATGATCGCCTCCAGTCAGTCGAGGATCAGCCCGTCAAGGGCCATCGAAAGCGCCCTTGCGGCCTGCTCGCAGGTTAGCTCCCTAGGATAGTTGTAAAGCTCCGTGCCGGGGCTTTCGTTGTAATAGGGCCTGTTGCAGGAACTGCAGCCGGAGGTGAGGAAAGGAGAGCCGCTTGCCGCCATGGAGGATATGTCACGGCCCTGCAGGGACAACCCGGTAAGCCTTCCGGCATCGTCGAAGCGCATCCCGTCTGCCGTAAGGCCATGGTGCTTAATAAGCCAGAAGGCCAGCTGAACCCGCCTGTATGAGCGGATGTCGGGCTTAGGGTGGCCCTCCATCTCCGTGCCGCGAAGGGGGGTGAACGCGAACAGCCCCAAGCCTACTCCCAACTCCATCATCCGTGCGGCAAGGAGCAGGAGGTCGCGCTCGCTTTCGCCCATGCCCGATATCAAATGGGTCGAGATCCTCCCCGGATACCTCGCCGCCGCCTCCGATATGAGCTTCAGCGATGCTTCCATCCGGGATTTCTTAAGCTTCAGATGCAGCTCGGGATTGCAGGCGTCAATCGATAGGGCCACCTTGTCGGCGCCTGCCTCGATGATGCCTCCGATGTCCGAAAGCCCCGCCGTGGCGCTGAACGATACTGATATCGGAATTCCGGGGGCTGAGGCCGACCGCAGTCTGCCTACAGCATCCACAACAGCCTTCAGTGAGGATCTCCCCCCCACGGTCTGTATGCAGACGCGCCTAATGGTTCCGGCCCTTGTTGCAGCGCTTAATGCATTCAGAAGGCCGTCTTCGTCCGCCTCAGGCCATGTGACCCTGGAGAGCCTGCCGGCTCCGGCGCCGCTGTTTCTTGCCTGGGCACAGAAGGCGCAGTCTCGCACGCACTTCTCTCCCAGCATTATGTAGGCCGTAGTTGGCAGGGCGTCTGCCTTTATGTCCAGCAGGCCGAGGGCGGCCATTGTGCCGGAGGAAGGCCTGAACTTGAGGGCGTTGCTGACCTCATCCATCATTGCGCACCCCCTTGCCTAGGGATGGAAAGACGCAGCATTCATCCGCCGAAAGCATCTCTAATCCTTCCGACTCCGCAAGAAGCACTGCCTCCTTAGCCGGCATGACGATGATATCGGCGCCTGCTTGAAGGGCGAGCACATCGAGCCTTGAGCGGTAGCCTCCGGCGGGCCTCATGCAGCCTAGCGAGACGGGGGAGGTTGGGAAGATGAGCTTTGCATGCCTTATGGCCTCGGCTACGGCTCCCTCATCAGGAGGCGCGCCGCCTTCCATCCTGGTGCCCCTTGTGGGCCTGAAGACGATAACGACGATGCCGGGGGGCTCCGGTATCCTTCCCGCATCAGCCAACGCCCTGATCTCATCCAGCACGCTTATGGAGAAGGCCGGCTCAGTCTCGGGTCCCAGCAGGCCGACAGTTATGTGAGGGACGGTCGGTACGGCGTTTGATGCGAGGATGAAGCTTCGCACATAGTCCTCAGGTGCCGACTTCGAGCCGTATATGCCCTCCGTTATCCTCAGGTCGCTGACATAGTCGAAGGAGATCACATCCACCTTGCCTTTGAGATATCCGGCTTCAGCCTCGTCGATTATCCCTGTATGGCAGTTTATGGAAAGATGCGGATGGTCTCCTCTGACCTGCTCCGGCCAGCCCTCGATCGGGACATGGCCATAAGCGTCGCTTCCTCCGGATATGAGCACGCTTCTTGCCGACGGGTCGGAAAAGGCCGCCAGCGCTTCATCCGGCGGCCTCATCCCCTTTAGATATCTAGCGCCGCAGTGGGCGCAGTTGAGCCCGCATGCCTCTCCGGTGACTGAGATCGCCGTCGTGGCAGTAGGGCGGGCGAAGATGACCTTCCTATTCATTGTCCGCTTTCGTCCACCTCAGTATCGGCTTTCTTGCAGCAAGCGTCTCGTCGAGCCTGCCGACAGGCGTGTTGTGCGGAGCCGTGTGCAGGTTCTCGGGGTTCTCCCTTGCTTCTCTCGCTATCTCCTTCATCGCCTCTATGAACGAGTCCAGGGTCTCCTTGCTTTCTGTCTCCGTGGGCTCGATCATTATCGCCTCCTCGACTATGAGGGGGAAGTATACGGTAGGAGCATGGTAGCCGTAGTCCAGGAGCCTCTTGGCCATATCGAGCGTCCTTACGCCGCTCTCCTTCTTCTGCTTGGCCCCAGAGAGCACGAACTCGTGTTTGCAGGCCCTGTCGAAGTTGAGCTGGAAGTCGCCTTTGAGCTCGTGCATCAGGTAGTTTGCGTTCAGCACTGCCAGCTCTGAGGCCGCTTTAAGGCCGTCCGGCCCCATTGTCCTAATGTAGGCCCATGTCCTCAGGAGCACTCCGAAGTTGCCGTTGAACGAATGCACGTGGCCGATTGAATCCGGCCTGTCGAAGTCCCACCTGTACTTGCCGCCGCCGCATTCCACCAGGGGCTTAGGTAGGAACGGCTCCAGGAACTTCTTAACGCCCACAGGGCCGGAGCCCGGTCCTCCTCCGCCGTGCGGGGTGGAGAACGTCTTGTGCAGGTTGATGTGGACGACGTCGAAGCCCATGTCGCCGGGCCTGGATTTGCCCATTATGGCGTTTGCGTTCGCTCCGTCGTAGTAAACAAGTCCGCCGGCGTTATGGACTATCTCGGTGATCTCGCAGATGTGCTCGTCGAAAAGCCCCAATGTATTGGGGTTGGTGAGCATGAGCGCCGCGGTGTCCGGGCCGACTTTCGCCTTGAGATCCTCAATGTCCACGTTGCCCCTGGCGTCGGATGCCACCTGTATGACCGTCATCCCTGCAGCAGCCGCGCTTGCGGGGTTGGTGCCGTGCGAGGAGTCCGGTGCGAGTATCTTGTCCCTCTTGCAGTCCATCCTGCTGAAATGATAGGCGCGGATGATGAACAGCCCGGTCAGCTCGCCATGGGCGCCCGCCACCGGCTGCAGGGTGAACCTGTCCATCCCGCATATCTCGGAGAGCCACATGTCGAGGTCGTGGATGACCTTGAGCGCACCCTGCGCCCCGCGCTCCGGCATGTCAGGATGCAGCTTGGCGAAGCCGGGAAGCCTTGCGGCGTCCTCGTTTATCTTGGGGTTGTACTTCATGGTGCAGCTGCCCAGAGGGTAGAACCCCGTGTCGACGCCGTGGTTAAGGTTGGAGAGGTTCACGAAGTGCCTCACCACGTCAACCTCGGAGACTTCGGGAAGCCCCGGGGCCTGCTTTCTGAGCATGGTGTCGGGAATCATCGATTCTACGGCAAGTTCCGGCACATCCGATGCGGGAAGGCTTACGCCCATCCTGCCGGGCCTGCTCATCTCGAAAATCAAGGGCATGAGCCTCTTCATCTTGCGCTCACCTCCAGTAGGGATACGAGCCTGTCCATCTGCTCCCTGGTGCGAAGCTCTGTCACCGCCCAGAGGGAGTTGTGCTTAAACTCCGGATATGCGGTCGAAAGAGGTATTCCTCCGAGTATCCCCTCGTCAAGCAGCCTGTCTCTGAGCTCCGCCGCGCAGCCCTCGCCCTCGATGGCGAACTCGTTGAAGAAGGGGCCGGCGAACTTCAGCCTGTAGGGCGTCTTCTCGGATATCGTCTTTGCCAGGTAATGGGCCTTCCACATCGAAAGCTCGGCCGCCTTCCTGAGCCCCTTGGGACCCATGAGGCTTAAGTGTATGGTCGCAGCAAGGGCGCACAGCGCCTCGTTGGAGCAGATGTTGCTGGTGGCGTTCTCGCGCCTTATGTGCTGCTCCCTGGTCTGCAGCGTGAGCACGAAGGCTCTCTGGCCGCGGTTGTCCAGCGTCTGGCCCACGAGCCTGCCGGGCATGCGCCTTATAAGCTGCTGGGTCGCGGCCATGAAGCCAAGAAGCGGCCCGCCGAAGTTCATGCCGTTTCCCATCGACTGGCCCTCGCCAACCGCTATGTCGGCTCCGTATGCCCTGGGCGCCTCAAGCACTGCTAGGCTTACGGGGTTCACTACTGCGACGAAGAAGCCGCCGTCAGAGTGCGCGGCCTCGGAAAGGCCATGCATGTCCTCTATGACGCCAAGGTAGTTCGGATTCTGGGCGATCACGCAGGCCGCCCCTGCTGCGGCCCTTTTAAGCTCGGCAACATCGGTCTGGCCCGTCTTGGGGTCGAAGGGGACTTCCACAACCTCGTACTCCCTGGGCTCCGCATAGGTCCTTATCACATCGCGGTAGCGCGGGTTGGTGGCCCGGGTCACCACGACCTTCTTCCTTCCGGACTGGCTCGCGCACATGATGGATGCTTCCGCCGCAGCGGTCCCGGCATCGTACATGGAGGCATTGGCCTGGTCCATGCCGGTCAGCTCGCAGATCATGGTCTGGTACTGGAAGATGGCGGTAAGAGTCCCCTGGCTCACCTCGGGCTGGTATGGGGTGTAGGCGGTGTAGAACTCGCCGCGCCTTAGCATGTGGTCCACGACTGAGGGGACGAAGTGGTCGTATATGCCGCCGCCGGCGAAGCATACCGCGCCAGCCTTGTTCATTGCCGCCATCTTGTCCAGCTCTGCTGCCAGCTCAGGCTCCGACAGGGACTCGGGGATATCTAGCTTCCCGGTGAACCTTAAGCCCTCCGGGATGTCCGAGAAAAGGTCATCGATGCTCTTTGCGCCGCACGCATCGAGCATCTCGCGCACTTCCTGCTCGGTGGCGGGAAGGTAATGGCGAGGAGCTCCCATATTCGCTACCTCCTAATCTTAATGCTGCGACTCGAGGAACTTGCGGTAAGCAGCCTCGTCCATCAGCGTGTCCAGCTCGGCGGTGTCCGCCGCCTCGATCTTGACTATCCAGCCGTCGCCCTGGGGGGATTCGTTGATCATGCCGGCGTTGTCTCCTACGGCGGTGTTCACTTCCACGACCTTGCCGCTGACCGGCGAGAATACCTCTGCGACCGCCTTGACAGATTCCAGGTCCACAAGCTTTGCGCCCTTCTTCACTGCTGAGCCCACCGCGGGAAGCTCTGCGAATATGACGTCGCCGAGATGCTCGGCCGCGTAGTCGCTTATGCCCACTGTGACGAGCTTGCCGTCTGCCTTGGCCCATTCATGGCTGTCTGCGTACTTGAACATGTCTCATAACCTCCGTATGTGAATTTAAGTGCTTGATTATCAGGGCTTCCTGTAAGCCTTCTTGTAGAACGGGGTCTTCACGACGACTGCCTTCATCGCCTTGTCCCTTATCTGGACTGCGATTTCGGTCCCGACTTTCGCATAGTCGATGGCTACCTGCGCCATCGCCAGGTTCTTGCCAAGAGTAGGGCTCGGAAGCCCGCTTGTGACCCAGCCTATCTCCGCGCCTTCGGGGGAGAGCACCTTGTAGCCGTTCCTAGGTATGCCCCTGTCTATGAGCTCAAGGCCGACCTGCCTCCTTGATAAGCCCTTCTGCTTCTGCGCGACGAGCGCGTCCTTGCCTATGAAGGATGGCTTGTCGAGCTTCACGAAGAAGCCTAAGGATGCCTCCAGCGGGGTTATATCCTTGGAGAGCTCGTGGCCGTAGAGCGGCAGGCATGCCTCGAACCTGAGCGAGTCCCTGGCGCCGAGGCCACACGGCGATACACCCAGGTCATCTCCAGCCTTCATGGCGCTCTCCCAGACGTTCACCGCATCTTCGGGCCTCATGTAGATCTCGAATCCGTCCTCGCCTGTGTAGCCCGTGCGGGATATCACGCACTCAGCCCCTGCGATGACTACATTCTCCTTGCAGTAGAAGAACTTCAACTCGTCTAGGTTGTAATCGGTGAGCCTCTGAACCAGCTCCTGAGCCTTCGGCCCCTGCACCGCTATCTCCGCCCATGCGGCCGATTCGTTTACTACCGTGCAGTCCCAGCCTTCTGCCTGCTTCTTTATCCATTCATAATCTTTGTCGGAGTTGGAGGCGTTGACCACCAGGAAGAACTCCTCGTCGGAGAGCTTGTACGCCAGAAGGTCGTCCACGATGCCGCCCTCCGGGTAGCACATCTGGGCGTATGTCACCTGGTTCATCTCTGCGCCGGCTACGTCGTTTGTGATGAGGTTGTCCACGAACTTGAGCGTGGCCGGCCCCTTGACCCTGATTTCGCCCATATGGGACACGTCGAAAAGCCCGACGGCCTCCCTGACGGTCCTATGCTCCTCGAGGTCGCCCTTTCCCTTGTACCTTACGGGCAGCTCCCAGCCGCCGAAGTCTACTATCATGCCTGAGTACTTGATGTGCATCTCGTAAAGCGGGGTCCTCTTCAATCCAGACAATCGGGACACCTCCGATATTGTGATGTGTACAAACTGTGCATACGAATAAAGTGCGGTTCTTGCCGCTTACTATTATATAATACTCCTTGGGCTAATAGGACATAGCGGAGGGTTCGGCGAATAGCACAACAGTAGGTCCCTCCGCGTCGTTAATATACTCGTGGAGGTATCGCGATGTTCGACGTTCTGGTCATAGGCGGAGGGCCCGGAGGTTATACCTGCGCAATAAGGTCGGCCCAGCTAGGGATGAAAGTGGCGATTGCTGAGAGGAAGCATCTGGGCGGCATCTGCCTCAACTGGGGATGCATCCCCACGAAGGCCCTCTCACACACCGCGGAGATTCTTGCAAGCGCACGCAGAGGGGCCGAATACGGGGTCAACTCCGAGAATATTAGCTTTGATATAGTGAAGGCGATGTCCCGGAAGGACAGGGTGACCGCAAAGCTCAGGGCCGGAGTGGGCTATCTTATGAAGAAGAACGGGATCACCGTGCTCAACGGCGATGCCAGGGTGGCATCCCCAGGCAAAGTGGAAGTGACCGTACAGGACGGCACCAGCCAGTTGTACGAAACAAAGAACATTGTCATAGCGACAGGAGCCTCACCGGTGACGCCCAGGATGTTCGGATATGACGGAAGCTTGGTTCTCACATCCGATGAGATGCTGGCGCTGAAGGAAGTGCCCGGGGAGCTGCTGGTAGTCGGAGCCGGCGTGGTCGGTTGCGAGTTTGCGAGCATCTATGGCACTTTCGGCAGCAAGGTGACCCTTGTTGACGTGATGCCCAGGATTCTTCCCATGGTGGATGAGGAGGCGGCCTCCGTAGTTGCGGCATCATTCAGGAAGCGCGGCATGGAAGTCATCACGGGAACGGGCGTCAAATCGGTGGAGAAGCTCGAAGGCAGGGTCGCCGCAATCCTGGAGGACGGAAGGCGCATCGAGGCGGACAGGATGCTGCTCTCCATAGGAAGGAGCCCGAATGGCTCTTCGGCAGGGGTGGCTGAGGCCGGGGTGGAAATCGGCGAGGACGGCGAGATCGTGGTAGACAACGCCATGAGGACCAATGTTCCGGGCATCTGGGCGATAGGGGACGTCAACAACAAGATGCAGCTTGCCCACGTGGCATCCTCTCAGGGCATGGTATGCGCGGCGAACATGGCCGGCGGAAACCGCACGATGGACTATTATGCGGTGCCGAACTGCATCTTCACCTATCCCGAGGTGGCGCAGGTCGGCGTTGGAGAAGACGGCGCGAAGTCATCGGGCATAGAGTACACGATAGGCAGGTTCCCCTACTCGGCCCTGGGCAAGGCTACGGCGATGGGCGAGCCGGAGGGGTTCGCCAAGCTGGTCGCGGACGGAAACGGCAGGATAATAGGGGGAACTGTGGTGGGCGCGCATGCGTCGGACATAATCGCCGAAGTTGCGCTGGCCGTTACGGCCGGCCTGACGCTTAAGGAAGTCGGTCATACGATCCATGCCCACCCGACGCTCTCGGAGTCGGTGCTTGAAGCCGCAGAGGCCGCCTACGGGCTGGCCATCAACATATAATCCACAACAAGGGCGGCAAGGCCGCCTTGGGAGGTGCGTAAGATGAAGGGTAAGGACTGGTTCGCGCTGGTACTGGTTCTCCTGGGGCTCATCCTTCTGGGGGACAACCTCGGCCTGTTCAGGCTGAGCTACATAATCAGGCTGTGGCCTGTGGTGCTGATAATCCTCGGCCTCTGGGTCTTCATAAGAAGGGATCAGCCGAGGAAGACTGCAGTGGAAGTGAGCTTCTCTACATTAAAGGCGGTGGAGCCCGAGACAAAGGTGGAACCTGAGGAGATCATCGCCGCGAATGACGATGATGACGACGAGGACGAAGTCTAAATCTGGTTCTTGGAGGGGAGAAAATGAGAGGCAGGGTGTTCTTGGCGCTGGCCCTCATAGCTGTGGGCATCGTTCTTCTTCTTAATAACCTAGGCATGGGGGTGCTTCCAAACAAGCTGGTGCTCTGGCCTGTGCTTCTGATGGCCTTCGGAGCCGCAATAGGCGCCGACGCCGTGCGCAGGGGCGAGAAGGACCCGCTCTTCGGGGCGGTCATCCTGTTCTTCGTAGGGCTGCTGTTCCTGCTTACGGAAAGCGGCTACCTTACCGGCGGGATCAACAAGCTTTGGCCCGTCTTCGTGATCATCCTGGGATTGGCGTTCATGTCGAACTCCCTCATGTCCGGGACTGTCCGAGGGCTTCTCATCGGGCTTGTGTACGCGGCTGTGGGCTTCGTGCTTCTTGCCGACAAGTTCGGGCTGTTCAGAATCGACTTCGACCTTGGTACATACTGGCCCGTCATACTTATAATACTTGGGCTTGCGACCTTCTTTCAGAAGGGGAGATAGGACTTGAGAAGAGGACTGGCTTGCGCCGGCACCCCAGGCGGCCCTTCCGGTTGTGCGGAGAAGGCAGTCCGGGAGTTCTTCTCCGCCCTGTTCAAAAACAGGGAGGAGGGTTCGGTCGTCCCCGTGGTGGTGGGCTTCTCCGGAGGGGTTGACTCGACGGTGCTGCTTCATGTGCTCTACGAGCTGGGGCCGGAAATCGGCGTCCAGCCGGTGGCGGCGCATCTTAACCACGGGCTAAGGGGCGCCGATTCTGATGCCGACCAGGTGCATTGCAGGGTCTTCTGCGAGAAAAGGGGCATTCCGTTCAGGTCTGTGACAAGGGACATCGCAAGGGAAGCCTCCGACAGCGGCTTAAACCTTGAGGATGCCGGAAGAAGGGCAAGATACTCCTTCTACAGGGAGGTGGCCGAGGAGTTCGGCGCAAAGTACGCCGCCCTGGCCCATCATGCCGACGACCAGGCCGAGACCGTCCTCATGAGGATAATCAGGGGAACCGGGACCAGGGGGATGGGCGCAATGCCGGCCATCCGCAGCTCCGGCGGCATATACATAGTCCGGCCGCTCATCTCGGTGAGAAAGCAGGACGTATCCTATTACGCCAAGGCAAGCGGTCTTGAGTTCAGGGAGGATGCCAGCAACCTCGACACGGGCTATCTAAGAAACAAGGTCAGGCATGAGCTGATGCCACTGCTCGAGAGGAGCTACTCGGCGAGCATAGTCGACGTGCTTTGCAGGACGGCTGAGCTAGCCAGGGACGAATCGGCGGCACTAGACGAGCTGGGGGAGAAGGCCTTCAGGAAGTCTTTCAGGTCCGGCGCTCCCAACGAGAGAGTGGTGCTGGGGCTTGACCCACTCCAGGGCATTGCCGCGGCCGTCATCGCCAGATGCCTTAGAATCGCGTTCGCTTATGTAAGGGGCAGCGCATCCGACCTCTATGCATCGAACCAGACGGACCTGGCCAAGCTTGCGACCTCGACCGGAAGGGCCAGGTCCCTGTACCTGCCGGGCGGGGTAAGGGCCTCTAGAAGCGGCAGGGAGCTCATCATAGAAAGGCGCGTCGGAGAGAGGGAGCCTTCGAAGCTTCAAGGCATGAAGATCGAGGTGCCGGGGATAACCGACACTCCTCTAATGAGGATAAGGGCGGCATCCGTGGGCATTCCTGAGGACCTTTCGGGCAAAAGGCGGTACTCGCACGCGGAGCTCGCCGCGATCGCATCAAGGGCGATGGGTTCCGGGCATGCGGTGGAAGAGGGCGCCGGAATCGAATGGGCGGTCTTCGACCTAGACCTCGCCGGAGAGGCAGGCATAAGGGCATGGGAACCGGGAGACGGCCTCACGCCGTTCGGTATGAGGGGGAGAAAGAAGCTGCAGGACCTGTTCACCGATGCCAAGGTGCCCAAGGACAGAAGGTCCCTGTGGCCGGTGATCACCCTTTCGGACGGAACCATTGCATGGGTGCCCGGCATAAGGCAATCAAGCGCAGCCAAGCTGGGGCCCGAGTCGTCAGCAGCGCTCGTGCTGGGCATAGAATGGAAGAAGCGGTCTGGGCGATGCGGGAACGAATGATGGTATAATATTAAGGTAATGCGCGTCTGACCCGTAAGGAGGATATAGATTTGAACCGTGGTTTTCAAAGGGCGGCGTTATGGATACTCATATTCCTTATCGCCGTTACAATAGGACAGAACTTCCTTGGCTCACAGAACAAGGCCGAGCAGATGACTGCGGACGGCTTCATAACAGAGTGGAACGCCGGCAACGTCAAGATCCTCGAGATACTGCCGGAGGGGATAATAAGCGGCGAGCTTGCCGACGGCAAGAAGTTCGAGCTCTACTACACCAACTCCGCCGGGCTAATCGAGGATGTGAAGAACAATCCTGATAAGTTTGCGGGCCTCACCATATCAGAGAAGCCCAAGACAAACGACTGGCTTCTGACGCTTCTGCCCAACATCTTCTTCATAGTGGCGCTGGGCCTTTTCTTCATGTTCATGCTCAACCAGATGCAGGGCTCGAACAACCGCGCCATGCAGTTCGGCAAGAGCAGGGCCCGCCTTCAGTCCGACGGAAGGGGCAAGGTGACCTTCGCCGACGTCGCCGGAATCGACGAGGTCATGGAGGAGCTGGCTGAGATAGTAGATTACCTGAAATACCCCAGGCGCTTCACCGAGATGGGCGCGAGGATACCCAAGGGCATACTGCTCATGGGACCTCCCGGCACCGGCAAGACGCACGTTACTAGGGCTCTGGCCGGGGAGGCCGGCGTGCCCTTCTTCTTCATATCCGGGTCCGACTTCGTCGAGATGTTCGTCGGAGTGGGCGCAAGCAGGGTCCGCGACATGTTTACGCAGGCCAAGAAGGCGGCACCTTGCATCATCTTCATAGACGAGATAGACGCCGTGGGGCGCCAGAGGGGCGCAGGCCTTGGCGGCGGGCACGATGAGAGGGAGCAGACGCTAAATCAGCTCCTAGTCGAGATGGACGGATTCGAGAACAACTCGGGTGTTATAGTAGTCGCGGCCACCAACAGGCCGGACGTGCTTGACCCTGCGCTTTTGAGGCCTGGAAGGTTCGACAGGCAGATAACGCTCGACGTCCCGGACGCGAAGGGGCGCGAGGAGATACTTAAGATATACGCGAGGAACAAGCAGCTCTCGGAGATCAACCTCAAGGAGCTGGCAAGGCGCACGCCCGGTTTCACTGGGGCCGACCTTGAGAACCTCCTTAACGAGGCCGCGCTTCTAACTGTGCGTTATAGAAGGAAGAAGATATCGATGGACCTCATGGACGAGGCCATCGAAAGGATAGTCATGGGGCCCGCCAAGAAGGGTCGCCTTCTCACAGACAAGGAGAAGGACCTCGTCGCCTACCATGAGACAGGGCACGCGCTGCTGGCGAAGCTTCTTCCGGGGGCCGACCCGGTAGTGAAGGTGTCCATAGTGGGAAGGGGCAGCGCAGGCGGCTTCACGCTCGTCATACCGGAAGACGAGAGGAAGTTCAGGTACTCCTCCAGGGAGGATATCATCAACAACATCACCATGTCGCTCGGCGGGCGAGTCGCAGAGGAGCTCTGCCTGGACGACGTCTCGACGGGAGCGTCCAAGGACCTGGAAAGGGCCACGAGCCTTGCCAGGAAGATGGTCGTGGAATACGGCATGAGCAGCCTCGGCCTTATAACATACGGCAGGCCTGATACCCAGAACGTCTTTTTAGGAAGGGACATCTCCCGCGAGCGCAACTACTCCGAGGAGGTCGCAGCCCAGATAGACAAGGAAGTAAAGGCCATAGTCGATCAGTGCTACTCGAAGGCCAAACAGCTGCTATCCGACAATATCGAACTTCTCAAGAGGATCGCTGCCGTTCTTAAGGAGCGCGAGAACCTCGAGGGAAGCGAACTTGACCTCGTTCTTGAGGGCAAGGAGCTGCCGCCCATGCAGGTTCCCACACCGGAACCTGCGCCCCAGCAGGATGCGGAGGGCGCTCAGGCAGCTGAGAAGCAGCCCGTCCAGGCTCCTCTCAACAAACCGGCGGCGGAAGAGCGATAACCCATTGCATAAAGGGGCTACGGGCCATGGGCATGGCCCTTTTTGCCCCGCATCCATAGGAAAAATGAGCATGCGGATGATCAGGAGGGATACGGTGGAGCTGATAGATTCACACCCTATACTGGATTTCAAGCATGGAAGGAAAGTGGAGTTCACGTTCGACGGAGCCTTATTGCAGGGCTTCGAGGGTGAGCCCATAGCAGTGGCGCTGCACGCAAACGGCGTGAAGGTTTACAGGCACAGCCCCGTGGATAAAAGGCCGCGGGGCTTTTTCTGTGCCATAGGCAAGTGCAGCTCATGCTTCATGGTAGTAGACGGCATACCCAATGTGAGGACCTGCGTTACGCCGCTTAAAGAGGGCATGGCGGTGGAGACCCAGCATGGCAGGGGAAAGCTTCCTCCTGCGGAGACGGGGGGCCGGGACGATGCTTAAGACCGAGATCCTCGTAATAGGTGGAGGGCCGGCCGGCCTGTCGGCAGCGTGCGAGGCTGCTTCGATGGGGGCGGAGGTCATGCTGGTCGACAGCTCCCCCATGCTCGGAGGGCAGCTGATAAAGCAGACGCACAAGTTCTTCGGAAGCCGGGACGAGTTCGCCGGGACGAGGGGCTACAAGATCTCGGACATACTGCTTGAGGAGCTAAAGGGCCTTTCAGGCAAGGTCAAGGCGATGACGGACACCACGGCCACCGGCTACTACAGGGAGGATGGGACCGTCGCCCTGACAAAGGGCGAGGAGGAGTACTTCCTTGTGAAGCCCGGCAAGATCGTGCTCGCCGCAGGCGCGCAGGAGAGGCTGATACCTTTCCCGGGAAACGACCTGCCGGGAGTGTACGGGGCTGGGGCAGTCCAGACCCTCATGAACGTGTACGGCGTGGCGCCCGGAAAGCGCGTGCTCATGGTAGGCGCCGGCAACATTGGCATAATCGTCGCCTATCAGCTGATGCAAGCTGGAGTCGAAGTCGTCGGCGTGCTAGAAGCTATGCCCAAAGTAGGAGGCTACTGGGTGCACGCTGCTAAGATCAGGCGGCTCGGCATCCCAATATTCCTCATGCACAGCATAAAAAGGGCGATCGGGGACTCTGTGGTAACCGGAGCCGAGGTCATGGAGCTCGATGAGAGGTTCAGGCCTACCGGCAAGGAGTTCACAGTGGAGTGCGACACCATCTGCCTTGCAGTCGGGCTTACCCCCACTGTGGAGATGCTCTGGCAGGCAGGCTGCCAGATGAAGTACATCCCCCAGCTCTGCGGCTATGTGCCGGTAAGGGATTGCGGGCTGAGGACCACCAACAGGGATATCTGGGTTGCAGGCGACGCTTCCGGCATAGAGGAGGCGAGCTCGGCCATGGTAGAAGGAAGGCTAGCCGGGCTGGGTGCCGCATCGACGCTGGGATACAAGCCGGCTGAGGGCAGGCATGAGAGCTTCTTAGCTAGACTGGAGCACCTGAGGGCAGGAGAGGTTTGCGAGAAGATCAGGGCGGGCATCGCCTGCGCCCTTTGTGAAGGAGGCGAGTAAGCGATGCCGACTTTTGAGGAGCTTCTATACTGCTCTGGGGTGCTTCGGGGAATGAGGCCCGGCGTCTGCGTGCCCGAGGAAGAGGACTGGATCAGGAAGAGGAACGGCTATGTGGTGATAGAGTGCCCCCAGAGGATACCCTGCAATCCGTGCCACACAAGCTGCCCAACAGGCGCCGTGCTGCCTTTCGAGGACATCAACGACGTGCCGAGGGTGGATTATTCTAAGTGCACGGGATGCACAAGGTGCGTCGCAAGATGCCCGGGGCTTGCCTGCTTCGTAGTGGACCTAGCCTGGAAAGAGGGCTGGGCGCTCATGAAGCTTCCGTACGAGATGCTTCCCAAACCCCAAAAGGGAATGGAGGCGGACTGCCTGGA
The DNA here is from genome assembly GCA_964532805.1 of uncultured Clostridia bacterium. Taxonomy (GTDB): domain Bacteria; phylum Bacillota; class DTU025; order DTU025; family MWDF01; genus MWDF01. The sequence goes on along the minus strand of CAZHKX010000001.1, from coordinate 3,969 downwards.
CAGGGAGGGCAATGCAGTCTACAGGTCCAGGATAGAGCAAGTGCTGGAGCCGTTCAAGGACAGGACATATGTCGTGGCAGTGCCTGTTCCCGCAGAGCTTAAGGACAGCGTGAGGGCCGTAAGGGTGGTGAGCTCAGATGGCAGGTAGCGAGAAGGTCTACATCTGCAGGTGCGAGGAGATCTCCATCGACGAGGTCAGGGAATGGATCCTAAGAGGGTATGACACCCCGGAGGAGCTCAAAAGGGTGACTAGGATAGGGATGGGACCCTGCCAGGGCAGGGGATGCACCGACATACTGGTAAGGGAGATAGCGCGGCTTAAGGGCATTGAGGTAAGCGAGGTCAAGCCCCCCAGCTTCAGGCCGCCGGCGAAGCCGATCAAGCTCGGGCTTCTTGCCGGCTCCGGAAAGGAAGGTGGCCGCCCATGATGACGAAGGCGGACGTGGTCATCATAGGCGGCGGCATAAACGGGGCGGCGACGGCCTATAACCTAGCGAGGCTTGGCGTAAAGGACATACTCGTCGTAGAGCGCGATACCATATGCGGCGGTTCGACGGGAAGGTGCGGCGCCGGGATAAGGGCTCAGTGGGGCACCCTCATGAACTGCCAGATAGCGGCAAACGCGCTTTCGACCTTCGAGAATCTCAAGGAAGAGCTCGGCATGGACATCGGCTTGAACCAGTGCGGATATCTGATGGTAGCCTACAAGCATAGCGAGTTCGAGCAGCTGCAGAAGAACGTCTGCCTTCAGAACTCATGCGGCATAGGCTCCAGTGTGGTGAGCAAGGATGAGGCATATGAGATCTGCCCCGGGCTATGGGCTGAGGATGCGGTGGGCTTCACCTTCCACTCGAAGGACGGTCATGCTGACCCGTTCCTTACGACTTTCGCCTATGTCGAGGCGGCGAAGAGGATGGGCGTGGAGTTCGAGCGGTTCACCGAGGTGCAGGCCATAAACGTCACCGGCGGCAGGGTGGAGTCCGTGCTGACGAGCAAGGGCACGGTCTGGACCAGGGCGGTGGTAAACTGCGCGGGGCCTTACTCCCAGGTCGTAGGAAAGATGGCGGGTATCGACCTTCCCGTCTTCTCCGAAAGGCATGAGATACTCATCACCGAACCGGTGGATCTGGGTGTATGCCCGCCGATGCTCATGAGCTTCTCGGGCAACTACTACATACAGCAGAGGCCTCATGGCTCGATAATCGGAGGATGCAGCCCCGAGGGCCATCCCCAGGACTTCGCGAACAACGTCTCATGGGACTTCCTCGGCCACATGGCGAGCGTCTTCACAAAGCTTCTTCCACGCACGAGGAACATCAGGGTGGTAAGGCAGTGGGCCGGGATGTACAACATGACGCCGGATAGGCAGCCGCTTCTAGGAAGGACCGAAGTCGAGGGCTTCTTCATCTCCTGCGGATACTCCGGCCACGGCTTCATGCTTGCCCCGTTCACAGGAAAGCTCCTGGCGGAGATGGTCGCCCGCGGCGAAACCTCCATGGACATCTCCATGCTGGATTACAGGCGCTTCGAGAGGGGCGAGATGATAGTCGAGCCGGCCGTAGTCTAGAGAAGGCTGGCATATTCATGTGAAGGGACCCGTCCGTGAAGACGGGCCCCTTTTCATCGATCCGGCAGTGATCCCCCTGCCATCTATAGGAACAGGGATACGGCGCAGTACAGAAGAAGTATCGCCATCACCGCGTTGACGGGCTTGTAGTTCTTCTCATAGAACGACTGGAAGAGCGCGCCGAAGCCTCCCCAAATCAGGGTGGATGCAATGCACATAGCCCCGACAAGCAACGCAAGGGCGATTATGGGCAACAATTCCGTGAAGTTCGGGGTTATGTAGACCGAGGCCACAGTCAGCGACATCAGTATGCCCTTGGGGTTTATAAACTGCACGGCGACTCCCGGAAGGAAAGTGTGTATGCTGGCTCCTCCCGAGTTTGAGTGAGGCCTCGCGTTCCACGTCCTCCATGCCAGGTATAGGATATAGGCAGCGCCGACGAGCGTCACGAACGGCTTCACCTGCGGGACCAGCTTGTAGAGGTAGGAGCTGAATAGGCTCGCAAGGAGCACATTCATGGTCTGCCCGGCGAAGACCCCGAAGTTGAAGCCGAGGCTCTTTGCCACCCCGTATCTGATGCCGTTGTTCATGGCCATGATGTTGTTCGGCCCAGGCGTTATTATCTGCAGTATGGTGTACGAGAAGAAAGAAGCGTAGTTCATTCTTATGACCTCATATCTATCCGCAAGCGGCGGCCTTTTTGTAGAAATATACCACAAGGGGCCCGTTTGCGCACCATTATGCGAATATTCACTATGCAAGGGAAGATGGGAGCCAGGAAGCGCCAGGAAGCCTTTAGCGGCCTCCTAGCGGTTTGCGCCTGTGGTGAGGTTCTTGACCCAGCGTTCCTTCCTGAATAGGGTGTACGCTATCGTAAGCTTCACGAACTCCGTGACTTGCACCAGGAGGAACAGCTGCAGCAGGGTCACCTTCGTGAAGTAGGCGATCGAAAGGGCATACGGTACGGTTATGAACCATGTGAACAGGGAGTCCATGAGCATCACGGACTTCGTGTCCCCGCCGGACCTGAGCACGAAGAAGAAGCCGGCGTTGGTCAGGTAGATCGGCATCATGACCGCCGACAGCGAGGTCAGGATCCTTGCAGTGGTGCGCACCTCCTCCGTCACATTGTAGATAGACGGTATCGCAAGTCCGGAGGCTATATGAAGGATCATAAGGCATCCTGATATCATTATCCCGAACACTATGAGCCTTCTGGAATCCCTGCGCGCCTCATCAAGCCTGTCCGCTCCAAGCGCATGGCCGATGATAACGGAGATCGCCGTCGCCTGGCCGCTGTTGACCACGAAGAACATGTTGTTCACGGCGTTCATGATATTAAGCGCCGCAAGGGCGACGACTCCGCGGGTGGAGTAGGCCTTAAACTGCATCGTGACTCCAGTCGACCACAGAAGCTCGTTTGCTATGAGCGGCAGCGACTTCACCAGTATCGTTTTGAACAGCGCCGGCTTCACCTTGAACATCCTGGATACCGAGCTTCTAAACGGGCAGGTGTCCTTGCGCATAGCGATATAGAGCATGGTCATCTCGACAAGCCTAGCAAGTATGGTCGCCAGGGCTGCGCCCTGCACTCCCAGCCTGGGGGCTCCGAACTTGCCGAAGATCAGGATGTAGTTGAAGACCATGTTCACGAACACCGCCACGATGGACGGAAGCATGGCGACCTTTGCCTGGCCGATGCTCCTGAAGGAGCCGGCAGTAGAGATGCTGAATGCCGTCGGCATGAAGGTGAACAGCACGACCCTGAGGTATGCGACGCCTTCCGATATCGTCCCCGCATCCTGGGTGAAGAAGCCGATTATCTGCGGCGCGCCGAAGTAGGCGAGCAGCATGAACAGTATAGAGACGAAGAACGAGCATATAAGCATGAACCTGTAGGACTGCTTCATGCCGTCGTTGTCCCTTGCGCCCCAGAACTGGGCCACGAATATGCCGCCGCCTCCGGCTATGCCGAAGAGCATCAGGGTATATATGAAGAAGAACTGGCTGGCGATGCCGACTCCGGCGATGGATTGGGAGCCGAGCTGGCCTACCTGGAGGTTGTCGACAAGGTTTACCACCGTGGTTATTAGCTGCTGCGCCATGATGGGCATCATCACGGCCAAGGCATGCTTATAGAAGGCCTTGTTGGCTATGTGCGGCTTTATCCTGTCATAGACCTTAGAGCCTATCATGCCAGCCTCCTCTGCCGCAAAGCGGCGAATATATATTCTACCAGCACAGAAACCGCACAGCAAGAAGAATCGGATTCCATGTTGCTAAGCGGTTCTGTCATGGAGCAGTTCGTCAGCGATAACGCCATCTCAGCCGGAAGCTCCGATAAAGAGAGGGACTGTCCCAAAACAAAGGGGCAGTCCCTTTCTTTTTGCCACAGATAGTTC